>JAGHRV010000044.1 GCA_018066175.1 Candidatus Colicola equi
ATATGGAGGTCAATCAGGTACCGGCTACAAACCCGTGTAAGGGTTTGATAGCCACACAAAAAGTAAAAGCATTTGAGCGAAAACTCAAATGCTTTTATTTTGTCAGTCAAAACGACCGTTTGTGATCCATGCAGGATTCAAACCTGCAACCCCCACATCCGTAGTGTGGTACTCTATTCAGTTGAGCTAATGGACCTCGTCGCAATCTGCTCGTCTTAAAAGAATTTGCCTTGCAAATTAAAGACGACTCGGTTGTTGCGTTTTTTCAAAAGCGAGTGCAAAGGTACTGCTTTTTTTTGACATGAGCAAATTTTTTAGCATATTTTTTACAAAAAAGGTACAATTTTACCCAAAATAGCATTTTTATTTGCACATATCGCGAAAAAATTGTACCTTTGTAGCATTATTTGCATTAGAAGCAAAAAAATTACTAACTATTCATTAATACCAACACATTTTATGGCTAAAGTTTATCAAGCTAACGAAATTAAGAACATTGCGCTCATGGGCGGCAGTGGTTCAGGTAAAACCACACTCATGGAGTCGATGCTCTTGGAGTCTGGCATCATCAAACGTCGCGGTACGATTGAGGCTCAATCTACCGTTTGTGACTATTTTCCAGTAGAGAAAGAATATGGTTATTCTGTTTTTTCTACAGTATGTAACATCGAGTTCGGTGGCAAGAAGCTGAATATTATTGACTGCGCAGGTAGTGATGACTTCTGCGGTGGTACAGTAACAGCTCTGCACGTTGTAGATACCGCAGTAGTCGCTTTGACGGCTAATGGTGGTGTTGAAGTAGGAACTCAAAACAACGTTCGTTTGGCAGAGAATGCCAAGAAACCGGTTGTTTTTGTGGTTAATAAATGCGACCATGAAAATGCTAACTTCGAGCGTACTTTTGAGGCATTGAAGGATAACTTTGGCAATAAAGTCGTTTTGGTTCAGTATCCTCTTAACGCCGGTGCTGCTTTCAATAGCGTAATTGATGTATTGAAGAATAAAATGCTGGTTTGGAAGCCCGAAGGTGGTGCTCCTGAATACAAAGATGTTCCTGCAGAAGAAGCCGATAAGGTAGAAGAACTGCGTGGTGCTCTTTGCGAGATGGCAGCCGAGGCTGACGAGGCTTTGATGGAGAAATTCTTTGATCAAGGTACATTGAGCGAGGAAGAGATGATCAATGGTTTGAAGACTGTCTTTGCTGAATGTGGCGTTTATCCTGTACTCTGCGCTTGCGGTGTGAAGGATATGGGCGCTCGTCGTTTGATGGACTTCTTAGGCGACATGGCTCCGTCGGTAGCCGATGCTCCTAAGCCTGTTACTAAAGAGGGTGAAGAAGTGGCTGCCGTTGCTAATAAACCTGCATCTATGTTCATCTTCAAGACCAGCGTAGAGCCTCATATCGGTGAGGTGAACTACTTCAAAGTAATGCAAGGTACTATCCATGGTGCTGACGATTTACAGAATATGGATCGTGGTTCCAAGGAGCGTATCTCTCAATTATATACCGTAGCCGGTTCTATTCGCGTTCCCGTAGATGAAGTGGCTGCCGGTGATATTGCTGCTACCGTTAAACTGAAAGATACCCGTACCGGCAATACATTGAATGCTAAGGATTGCGACAATATGTATCCTGCAATCGCTTATCCGGAACCCAAGTATCGTCGTGCTATCCGTCCTCAGAACGAGGCTGATGCCGAGAAACTGAGTGCCTTGCTCACTCGTATGCACGAGGAAGATCCGACATGGTTGGTAGAGCAATCTAAGGAGTTGAAGCAACAAATCGTTAGCGGTCAAGGTGAGTTCCACCTGCGCACCCTGAAATGGCGTTTGGAGAACAACGATAAGATGATGGTTGAGTTTGATGAACCCAAGATCCCATATCGTGAGACCATTACCAAGTCCGCTCGCGCTGACTATCGTCATAAGAAACAATCCGGTGGTTCAGGTCAATTCGGTGAAGTTCACCTCATCGTTGAGCCATACGAGGAAGGTGTGCCTGTAAAAGAAGTGTATAAATTTGGTAACCAAGAATATCGTATTTCCGTTAAGGACACCCAAGAGATTCCATTGGAGTGGGGTGGTAAGTTAGTACTGATTAACTCCATCGTTGGTGGTGCTATTGATGCTCGTTTCATTCCTGCTATCCTGAAGGGTATCATGGACCGTATCGAGCAAGGTCCTCTGACCGGTTCATACGCTCGTGACGTTCGCGTTATCATCTATGATGGTAAGATGCACCCGGTAGATAGTAATGAAATCTCGTTCCGCCTGGCCGGACGTAACGCCTTTGCTCAAGCCTTCAAGGAGGCTAATCCGAAGATCTTGGAGCCTATCTACGAAGTAGAGGTTCTCGTTCCCGGTGAGTTGATGGGTGATGTAATGTCTGACCTCAACGGTCGTCGTGGTATGGTATTAGGTATGGAGGCCGAGAAGAACTTCCAACGCCTGCATGCTCTTGTACCTCTGAAAGAAATGGCATCGTACAGCACTACATTGAGTTCGTTAACCGGCGGTCGTGCTACGTTCACGATGAAGTTCAAGAGTTACGAACTCGTTCCTGCTGACGTTCAAGATAAACTTATCAAGGAATACGAAGCAAACCAAAAGGAGGAAGAGTAATGTTGACCTTCCTTGCACTTTTCTGGTTTGTGCAATTGACAGATAAACTCGGTAGCGCACCTATCCAATTCTCGGACCGCGCTACCGAGAATCGTTTATTATGGTCTATTCCCACCGATAGTCTGGATATTGCCGTATCACCTAATTATATAAGCGCGGTACGCGCCACGGGCGCACGCGTATGTCACGTGAGTCGTTGGATGAATGGTCTGACGATAGAGGCCGATAGTGCCACTATGTTGGCCGTTAAGTCCTTGCCATGTGTGGCGAGCGTGGAGTTGACCCGAGACGATACTCCTCCTTCCTCATTGGTGGCTGTAGAAAAAAAACTATCAGCAGATACGAGTGATCCTTATCAGGACAATGCCAAGCAGTTGGATGTGTATAACCTGAGGCCGTTGCAGCAGTTAGGTTATGAGGGTCAAGGTATCCGCATGGCTGTGATTGACGGCGGTTTTTGTAATGTAGATACAGCGGCTTGTCTGTCCTACGTGCGAGATCGTATTATAGGAACGTACTCGTTTAGTACAGATACCTCCTCTTTCTATAGTAAGGAAGGCGGACATGGAGCCAATTGTCTTACTTTCATTGCTGCCAAGACGGCCACCTATCACGGTGCGGCCATCGAGGCGGAGTATGTGTTGATACGCAGCGAAGAGATGCGTACCGAGAGCCCCAAGGAGATGGATAACTTAGTGGCTGCGCTGGAGTTATGCGATAGTTTAGGCGTGAATGTCATTTCGTGCAGTTTAGGTTATCGATTGTTTGATAACCCGGCATTCAATTTCCCTCATGAACAAGTGGATGGCAAGACCATGCGTGCCAGTCGTGCTGCTGCTATTGCTGCCAAGAAAGGTATCTTATGCTGCTTCTCAGCCGGCAATGATGGTAATAAAGATTGGCATTATATCGGTATTCCTGCGGATGCCAAAGATATCCTGACGATAGGTGCAGTACGAAAGGATTCTACTATGGCCTCCTTCTCCAGTTTTGGTCCATCGGCGGATGGTCGCATCAAACCGGAAGTGAGTGCCGTAGGTTCGGAAGCCGTCTATGTGAGCACCCAGTCCGGATTAGCAAGTAAGGGCAATGGCACGAGTTATTCCACACCGCTGGTAGCCGGTTTGGCTGCCGCGTTATGGTCCGCGATGCCGAATGCTCCTGCCCAAGAGATTCGTGAACGCATCATCCGTTCGGCTCACCTGTATCCGTCTTCGGATCCCAATAACCAAATGGGCTATGGTATCCCCGATGCATGGAAGGCTTATATCAATGAGCCAACAGGGATGATTAACCACGACGGTGCCTCCGGGCACTCCGGTAAAAGCGTGGACAAGATAATGAGTCCGAATGGACGCATTATGATTCGCAAAGCTAACAAGATATATTCTATTCTTGGAGTAGAGATCTAATGTAGATTATAAAGAAAGGGGCTGCAATGATGGTTGCAGCCCCTTATTGTTTAGATAGGTAGTGTTATTTAGACTTACGAATCAGGTAAATCATTGTGGGATAGTGGTCTCCGTAACCATTCTGCCAAACACCGGCCTTGTGGGTACGTAGTGGAGTGCCTTTATCTTTACCTTCTTGAACGGTTAGGAAGGGTTTATTGAACACTTGTGATTTCCAATAGGTCCATTTGCCGCTATTCACATCTTCATTGAGCAGAGGTTCGGAAATGATGATTTGGTCGAATAAGTCCCACGAACCTTGGTAGGCCAAAGTGCCGTTACCATTCTCAAGATGCTTCCACATCGTGTTGAAATAACCATATTCCTTCACATCTTTGCGGTTCTTCTTAGCATCCAATACCACCGCGCAAGAGTGGTTGAAGGGGTCATCATTCAAGTCACCCATAATCACAAACTTAGCATTGGGTTCCTTTTGGTAGATGCTATCAAAAATATGTTTAGCTAGCATAGCTGCGGTATCACGGGAAGGACGAGAGGATAATTCGCCACCATAACGGCTGGGCCAGTGGTTAACACTAATATGAATCTTCTCAGGAGCATCGCCACCGATGATATAGCCGGAAACGAGCAATTGCAGACGGCTCTTAACCACGCCACCATCAGCATAGTGAGCTTTCAGTTCGTAGCCCTTAACATTAGTAGGTTTGAATAACTCGGGGTTATACAGGAATCCGCAATCTACACCACGACGGTCCGGACCTTCTAATAAGATAGGCACGAAAGTGCGATTATAAGTAGCTTTAATCTCACGGCATAAATCCTCTAAGCAACCCATGTTCTCTACCTCGCATACGCCTACGCACATGGCTCCGCGTGGGTCGATATCCTTACCTAATTCAGAAACGGCATATGCCATGTTCTTAATCTTGTGTTCATACTTGAGGGCAGTCCATTTCATACCTCCATCGGGCAGGTACTCATAGTCGTTTTTACCCTCGTCATGAATGGTGTCAAACAAGTTCTCTAAGTTGTAGAAAGCAACGCAACGAACTTGGTAATCACGACCAAGCTTTTGTTCCTTCTTCCCCGCATAAACGGAAGTGGTAATAGCGCATAAAATGGCTAAAATAGATAGAAAGTGTTTTTTCATAAGATGGTATTTTTATCAAATTTGGCGCAAAGTTACAAAAAAAATTTGAAATGTGCAAAAAAAAGTGTAATTTTGCAGTCGAAAATGAAAAACAATATTCACAATTAACTTTCTATTACTCAAATGGCATCAGTTAATAAGGTAATTTTAGTAGGTAACGTAGGAAGTGATCCGGAGGTACGTTACTTAGATCGAGGCTCTGCAATTGCTAATTTCAATTTGGCAACAACGGAGCGTGGTTATGTTATGCAAAATGGCACCCAGATTCCGGACAAAACGGAATGGCATGCTATTGTTCTTTTCCGCAACTTAGCCGAGTGGGCTGAGAAGAGTGTGCGCAAAGGAATGAAGTTGTATGTAGAGGGTAAACTGCAGACCCGTACTTGGGAGAAGGATGGTCAAATGCGTCGTAAGACGGAGATTATCGCCGAGAACGTGCAAATCCTCTACCGCCCCGAGGAGTACCGGAACCTTGGCCGTGAGAACGGCGAGCAACCCGCTGAGACTTTGCCTGAGGCACCCGCTCAGACTGTGGACGATGAGGATGTGTTTTAACAAACTCTTTGCGTTCGCCGGAGAATAACTCGTAGCAGTTAAATAAACAATCAAGTTCACCATTCATGAGGTGGACTTTTTTGTTGGGATGCAGTCCAATACATTTGAGCGCGTCTTCGTTGCTGGATATAATCCAGGCCGTAGAGCCGGTAAATTGATGCTTAAGGGCAGTGCCTATATCGGCGTATAGACGAAGGACATCTTTATCTTGTGCCAATCGTTCTCCATACGGCGGGTTAATCATCACGATGGCAGGCGTTTGCTGCTCGCGCTTAATCTCTTGCAGACGAATCTGCTTGACATCAATAAAGCGTCCCATTCCTGCCTCTTTGATATTCTTGAGGGCAGCTTGCACGGCGTAGAAGGAAGTGTCCGAACCGTAGATATGGTGCGTGAAGGCGCGTTCGTTGGAATCGTCGTTGTAGATTTCAGACCATAAGTCGGCATCAAAATCGGCCCAATTGCAGAAAGCATAATTCTGACGGAAGATGCCTGGGGCGATGTTTTGAGCAATGAGAGCGGCTTCGATGAGTAGGGTGCCTGAACCACACATGGGATCGTAAAAGTCCGTTTCACCTTTCCAGCCGGTCATTAAAATCATACCGGCAGCCAAGGCTTCGTTGATAGGGGCTTCGGTGTTGGCCACACGATAGCCGCGCTTATGCAGACTCTCACCCGAACTATCCAATGAGATAGTAACCGTAGTATCGGATATGTGTACATTAATATAAAGGTCAGGCTTGGTCAGTTTAACCGACGGACGTTTGCCTTCGCGCTCCATAAAGAAGTCCGCGATGGCATCTTTGACGCGGTAAGTAACGTATTTACTATGGCGGAATTCCTCACTATAGACAGTCGAATCGATGCTGAAACCGGTTTGGGTGGACATGTACTGAGTCCAGTCAATCGTCTTGACCGTTTCATATACCTCATCGGCGTCTTTGGCACGAAAAGTAAGAATGGGTTTAAGGATGCGCGAAGCTGTTCGTAAACAAAGATTGGCCTTGTACATCAGCGCTTTGTCTCCGGAAAAACTAACGGCGCGGCGCTCAATATGGATATTATTGGCTCCTAATTCGGTTAACTCTTGTGCGAGTACATCTTCCAGACCTTTGAAGGTCTTAGCCAGCATTGGATATTCCTGCATAGATATGAATTTTCAAAATCGACGACAAAGGTACAAAAAAATATTGGAATGAACAAGAAAATTTGCATGTATGCATTTTTTTTTGTATCTTTGCAGCCGAAATACTATCTATGAAACAATATAAGGCCATATTTTTAGATTGGGATCAGACGATTGGAGATTGGGAGGGCGCAGAGTATCAGGCTTTGCAGGATATCTATGCCCATTATCGTCTGTCGGAATGGTATGATGGTTTTGAGGACTATTTGGCGGTCTATAAGGAGCGCAATCTGGAGTTATGGCAGTTGTATGGCGAGCAGAAAGTGACGAAGGAGTATCTGCATCGTGAGCGTTTTTTATACCCGATGCTTAAACCCTTGGGATTGGATGCTATGCCCTGCCCGCCCAAGGCAATGGTGGAGTTGGCGGATAAGATAGGGAAGGAGTTTTTGGCATTAACGAATGTGTATTTCCGTTTATTGCCGGATGCCGAACAGGTGGTGAAGTATTTGGCGCAGAAGTATCCGCTGACCATTATCAGCAACGGATTTAGTGAGGTGCAGTACTATAAGTTTGAACATTCGGGGCTCAAACCATATTTGAAACATATCCTGATTAGTGAAGAGGTGGGGTGCAATAAACCTCAGCCTGGCATCTTTGAGGAGGCGTTACGACGCAATGGTGTAAGCAAGGATGAAGCCATTATGATAGGCGACAGTTATAGTTCGGATATCGCCGGAGCCAAGGCGGCTGACATCGATCAGATTTGGGTTACGACAGAGGAGACTGACAAGGAGGCCACTTATAAAGTGACAACTTTGGCAGAGATAATGAATATACTGTGACAAAATGGCAGAGTTTCGTGTGTGGCATAGAGATTGATGTAGTGAGGATGTAAATTTAACTAAGAATTATGGCAAAGAAAGATAAGAAAAAGGACGAAAATCAGTCGTCGCAAATGGAAGAGTTCCAAAAGAAGGTTGAAGAGTTGGAGCAGAAAGTTCAGGAATTAGAGGATGTTAAACTGCGTCAAATGGCGGAGTTTGACAATTATCGTCGTCGCACTCAGAAAGAGAAATTAGAACTGATGGATAACGCCGGAGAGCGTATCTTTACAGATATGCTGCCTTTGATAGATGACTTTGAGCGGGCTATACTGGCTATGGATAAGTATGAAGATATTACTGCCATGAAGGAAGGTGTCAATCTCATTTACCAGAAGTTTATCGGTTTCTTGAATGCCAATAAAGTGTCGGTGATTGAGACCGAAGGCAAGGACTTTAACACGGATGAGCAAGAGGCCATTACCACTTTTGCTGCCGGTGAAGATAAGAAGGGCAAAGTAGTGGATTGCACGCAGAAAGGCTATAAGTTAGGCGAGAAAGTGATTCGCTTTGCGAAAGTTGTTGTAGGAGAGTAAAATTATGGCAGAGAAAAGAGATTACTATGAGGTGTTAGGCGTTGAGAAGAACGCCAGTGCCGAGGACATAAAAAAAGCCTATCGTAAGAAGGCTATTCAGTATCATCCGGATAAGAATCCCGGTGACAAAGAGGCTGAGGAGAAATTCAAGGAGGCTGCCGAGGCTTACGAAGTATTGAGTGATCCTCAAAAACGCCAACGTTATGACCAGTTCGGTCATGCCGGAATGGGCGGTGCCGGAGGCTTTAGTGGTGGATTCTCCAGTATGGAAGATATCTTCTCGCAGTTTGGTGACCTATTCGAGAGTTGGGGCATGGGCGGCAGTATGGGCGGCTTTAGCAGTTTCTTCGGAGGTGGCGGTGGAGGCCGTCAACGAGTGCGTAGAGGAGGCGATTTACGCGTTAAGGTGCGCTTGACCTTAGAGGAGATTAGTTCGGGTGTCGAGAAAAAAATCAAGGTGCGCAAGTTGGTAACTTGTCATGATTGTCATGGTACGGGCAGTGCCGATGGTCGAGAAGGCGATACGTGTCAGACCTGTCATGGTACGGGTCGCGTAGTGCGTGCGCAGCGTGGTATCTTTGGTATGATGCAAGTTCAGGAAGAGTGCCCGACATGTCATGGCGAAGGTAAGGTAATTCGCAATAAGTGTTCGCATTGCCAAGGAGAGGGAGTTGTTCGGGATGAAGAGATCGTGACCATTAAGATTCCTGCCGGTGTGAGTGGCGGTATGCAAATACCTATTGAAGGTAAGGGTAATGCTGCTCCGCGAGGCGGTGTGCCGGGCGATTTATTGGTGCTGATTGAGGAAGAAGAGCATCCGAATCTGGTGCGCGATGGTAATGATTTGGTGTATAACCTATTATTAGATATGCCTACAGCGATATTAGGCGGACAGGTTAAGATACCTACTTTGAGTGGGGATGTTAAGATAACGATTACTCCCGGTACGCAGCCCGGTAAGGTGCTGCGAATGCGTGGCAAGGGACTGCCGATTATTGATCAATATGCTCGTCAGTACGGCACAGGCGACCTGCTAATTAATGTAGGAGTATATATCCCGGAGCGGCTCAATAAGGACGAGAAGGCGTTGATAGAGAAACTGCAAGATAGCGATAATATCCGTCCCGGAAATGCAGATAAAAAGAACTTCTTTAAGAACTTATTCGGTTAAGCATAGCTCGATGAAGACACGTCTTTTATTGTTCATACGAATGTACGTTTATTGGCTTCTGTTTTTTGTATTACAGAAACCATTGTTCATGGTATGGCAGTATGATTTGTTGGGAGATGTGCGTTTTGTGGATTGGTTGCTCGTGCCTTGGCATGGGCTTCCTTTGGATTTAAGCATGGCTTCGTATGTGATGCTGGCGGTAGGACTGATTCTATGTGTGAGCTGGTGGGTGAGATGGGATAAACTGCATTATGCTTTAGATGGGATTACGGGGATATGCTTGTTTGTGGGATTATGGACTGTCTTGGGCGATAATGGTTGTTTCCCCAGTTGGGGCTACCATTTAGACCGCGATATCTTCTCGTATTTAGCCTCGCCTAAAGAGGCTCTAGCCTGTGCCCCTTGGTGGGTGTGGGGATTGGGATGTGTAGGTTTTGTGGTGCTATTTGCTTTATGGTGGTTTATTTATAAGCGAATCACAAAGGCTTATTCGGCAACAGAGGTATATGAGCCATCGTGGTTACGTAGAGGAGGTTGGACTATGGTGATGTTGCTGTTGACAGGTGCTTTGTTCCTGCCCATACGAGGTAGTGTGACGGTTAGTACAATGAATTCAGGTCGCGTGTATTACTCGGATAACCAGATGCTTAACTTGGCTGCCGTTAATCCGTTGTTCAATGTGGTTGAGTCGTTGGAAAGTGGAGATTTTGATGCATCGGAATATACGTACATGTCCACAGAGGAGGCAAAAAAAGAGGTGGCGAGATGGTTGCCATCGGACCGTTTTGATAGAGAATCAGAGTCGCTACTGACGACCAAGCGTCCCAATGTGGTGCTATTTATTCTTGAGAGTTTTTCGATGAATGCTTGGCAGGCCATGCCACGCTTGCAGCAACTGAGTAAGGAAGGACTGTTCTTCTCCAATATCTATGCCAATAGTTACCGTACGGATCGAGGCGTAGTAGCGGTGCTGAGTGGTTATCCCGGTCAGCCCATTACATCGTTGATGGTGGCGCCGTATAAGTCGCAGAGTCTGCCCCAATTAGGTCAATGTCTCAAGAAAGAGGGATATGAACTGAAGTTCTATTACGGCGGTGACGAGGATTTTACCAATATGCGTTCGTACCTGGTGCAAGGCGGGTTTGAGGACCGTGTAGCAGATCGCGATTTTCCTGCATCAACGCGTGTAAGCAAGTGGGGCGTTCCGGATCATCTGTTGATGGATTATGCAGCCAAGGATATTCTAAAAAAGTATAATGAGCACCCGGAACAGAAGCGCTTATCAACGGTGTTGTCGCTTAGTAGTCATGAACCCTTTGAGGTGGATTATCATCATTGGGAACAGCCTTATTTGAATGCGATTGCTTATACGGATAGTTGTTTGGGTGCTTTTGTGGATAGTCTCAAGCAGAGCCCCATGTGGGATAGTACGTTGGTGGTGATGGTGGCGGATCATGGATATCCTTATCCGCAGGATTTGCAGAGTTACATGCCGGCTCGCTATAGGATACCTATCGTGATGGCAGGAGGTGCCATACGCTGTCCAAAGCAGATTGACAGGTTAGGTTCGCAGATTGATTTAGTGCCTACTTTGTTAAGTCAAATGAACTTGGATGCAGGTGATTTCGTATTTGGCAAGAATATAGCAGATACAACACAACAAGAATTTGCCTTCTTTGCCTATAACGATGGCTTTGGATTGATAGTGCCCAATGATACTGTCGTGGTGGATGCCAAGTCGGATAGGGTGATGATTGGCACGAATAAGGAACTGGAGTCTTCGGCTCGTGCCTTTGTGCAACGTGTAATGGAAACAATTAATGAGTGGTAAGATGGATTTGAAACCTTTTTATAGAACAATAGGCTATTTAGTGGCAGTACATGTGCTATGTCTGCTTGCCATGACGCTATGTCGAGTTATCCTTTTGCTGAGCAATATGCCGGCCGAAGGAGTAGATTGGAATCTGTTGCCAACAGCGATGCTGATAGGTGTTAAGTTTGATAACTTAATAGCCTGTTATGTAGGTTCTGCTCCAATCATGTTCCTAATGATTTGGTCCATAGTCCTTATGAATAAACCTCAGTACAGCGAATGGATGCGGAAGGCCGTGACGGGTGTTGAGTGGTATATGGGTATTGTCTATGCGGTGTTATTGTTTGTGGGAGTGGCTGATGCCAGGTATTACACGTTCTTTGAGAACCACCTCAATATATCCGTCACAGAGTGGTTTGGCTTTGTTGGAGATACGACAGGTATGATTTTTGGGGATATGATGAATCTGGTTTATGTGGGTGTTGCGTTGGTGCTGATTGCCGGATATATATGGGCATTAAAAGGAATTGGTAACTGCTATAAAAAGACACTATGAACAATAAGTATAAACACTATGATATTGCGATAGGAATCTGCATTGTGGTATGGGGTGCAGTCTTTTGTGGCATGCGAGGCAGCTTCCAGCGTTACCCGTTGAGTGTCAGTTTTGCCTATTTCTGCAACAATCCATTTTATAATAAATTAGGTGTCAATCCTACGTTTAACATCATAAAAACTGCCGGACTATCGAGCGTACCTGAAGCCATTGCAACGATTGATGAGCAAGAGGCTTTGACTTTTGTGCAGCAGACTCTGGATATGGCCATAACGGATAGTTTATATCCTATCCATCGTGTTGGTGCACCGGCTCCCCGGATTGAAGGACATCCCAACGTGGTGCTTGTTTTTATGGAGTCGATGACATCGGCTAATTTGGAACGCCAGGGCAATGGTCAATGGTTAACGCCTTATCTGCGTGCTTTGCGCGACAGTAGTCTGTATTTCAGTCATTGCTATTCAGCGGGTGTTCATACCAACAATGGTATGGCTGCGTCTTTCTATGGTTTTGTGCCTAACTTTGCCAAGACGATGATGGATGTGAATGCTCATCATTACACCGGTTTACCGCATTATTTGCAGCAAGCAGGCTATCGTACGATGTGTTTTATGACCGGTAATCCGCAGTATGATAATATGAACTCTTTCCTGAGGGAGAACGCCATACAGGATATTTATTCGTTGTATGATTATCCGCAGGATAAGGTGGTGAATAACTTTGGTGTGTCGGATGCGTATATGTTTGAGTATGGACTGAATAAACTGGATGAGTTTAGTTCAACCGGGCAGCCTTTCTTCGCTTCTTTTTTGACGGTAAGTAATCATACTCCATTTGTTGTGCCGGACGAATATAGGTCTCGTGGAGCAGAAGATGCAGAGCGGATTATTGCTTTTGCAGATGATGCTTTGCGTCAGTTTGTGACAGCGGCTCAGCAGACTGAATGGGGCAAAAATGCCATTTTTGTGCTTGTGGCCGATCACGGTGCACCTGCACAACCTTCGTATGATATGTTGCTGAGTTTTCATACGATTCCGTTGTATATTTTCGGAGCGGGTTTGCAGCCTCAACGTATAGAAAAGACGACATCACAGATAGATATTTGGCCTACCGTTTTGAGTTTGATGGGTATTGATTATGTGAATAATTGTTTAGGCATAGATATCCTCAATCAGGCTCGTCCATATTCTTTCTTTGTTAGCAATGAGCATGTAGGAGTGGCCGATACAACCTATTTCTATTGTTATAGCATCAATAGCCAGCAGGAACGCTTATACCGCATTGGTAGTAGTGATGATATCTTGTCCGAAATGCCGGATAAGGCTGCCGAGATGCGAACATATGGAATGAATATGTTACGAGTCAATTTATTGGCAATTGATAAAAAATGGACAGAACTATGCGAATAGTATTTGATGCAAAACGGTATTTTCACAACCATCGTGGCTTAGGTAATTATAGTCGCGATGTAGTGCGTCTGATTCGTGAGTATGCTCCAAATTGGGAAGTTGTGCTGATGGATAAAAGCGGTCTGGGCCGTTCGCTCATGAAGGTGCCAGAATGCGATGTCTATCATGGTTTGAGTGGTGAACTGCCCTTCACGATTGGTCGGTCTAATGCCCGTTCAGTAGTAACGATGCATGATGCTATTTTTGTGCGATATCCCGAATTATATAGTCCGACCTATCGTTGGCTTTTCACACAAAAAGTACGTTTCGCTTGCCAGACGGCCGATACGATTATTGCTATCTCGGAGCAGACCAAACGCGACATGATAGAGTTCTTTCATGCGGATGAAAGCAAGATTGAGGTCGTTTATCAGGGATGCAGCAATATCTTCCGTCAGCCGATTTCGATTCAACAAGTAGAGGATGTCAAAAGTAAATATAGTTTGCCTCATCAATATCTATTGGACGTAGGAGCTATTGAGCCTCGTAAGAACCTCAAGAACCTCATTCGTGCGATGGCTGCGGCTAAGATTGATATGCCATTGGTGGCCATAGGCGGTCATAGTAAGTATGCTGACGAAGCTGCTGAGTTGGCTCTGCAATTAGGAGTGACCTTGCTGCTGCGTCATGGTGTACCTTTTGCCGATTTCCCTGCCATCTACAAAGGTGCTGAAGTGCTGTGCTATCCTAGTATCTTTGAAGGATTTGGTATCCCTATTTTGGAGGCGATGTGTGTGGGAACACCGGTGCTGACTTCTACCGGAAGCTGCTTTGCAGAAACCGGTGGTGATGCTGCTATTTATGCCAATCCGTTGGATATAGAGGAAATAGGATCGCAACTCCATACTATTTTAACAAACAACCACCTCCGAGCAGAGATGGTTGCTAAAGGGGCAATTCAAGCCAATCGTTTTACGGATGAGCAGGTGGCAAAGAATTTGATTTTATTATATAAAACACTATGAATACACATCTTTCAGTAGTTATTCCTGAATATAAAGGAGCGACGATGATACATGAGTTAGTTCGTCGTATAGTAACGAGTGTGAGTACAATTACGGAGGATTATGAGATTATCTTGGTCAATGATGCTTCGCCTGATGATACTTGGTGCGAGATTGAAAAAGTCTGTGCTAAAGACAAACGTGTGAAAGGTCTAAATCTCTCTCGTAACTTTGGTCAGCACTATGCTATTACAGCTGGTCTTGCTTATGCCAAGGGAGATTGGGAGGTAGTGATGGATTGTGATTTGCAAGATAGACCGGAAGAAATACCTAATTTGTATAAGAAAGCCCAAGAGGGGTATGATATTGTGCAAACACGGCGTGTAGTTAAGCATGTAGGTTGGTGGAAACGAATGTCCAGTATAGTCTTTCATGCTATATATAGTTGGATAAGTGGCAAAGAAACAGATTCCACAATTGGTAACTTTGGAATATATAAAAAAGAAGTAATTGCTCAATTTAATAGGCTTCCTCAGCAAGTTCGTTCTTTTGGAACGTTATTAGATGTTTTGGGATTTAGGAAAACTTATTATGAATTAGAACAAGATAAACGTGGTGAGGGAGAAAGCAGTTATACCTTAGCTAAGTTATTAAGATTGTCTTTGGATGTGATTATAGTGAATAGTAATAAGCCCTTGCGTATGTCGATTGGAGTGGGTTTTGTGATGGCATTACTTTCCTTTGCTTTGGCGCTATATAATGTGATAGCTAAATGTGTGGGTTTGATTACATTGTCAGGATATACGTCAACGATTTTCTCAATTTGGTTTGTGGGAGGATTGTTATTATTGATGATGGGAGTGATAGGTCTCTATATCGGAAAGATTTTTGATCAAGTCAAGGGGCATCCATTATATATTGTTAGAGATCAACTTAACATAGAAATAGAATGAAACGATTAGCCATTATAGGAGCATCATACCTACAACGTCCATTGGTTGAAAAGGCTAAAGAAATGGGGTTATATACCCTATGCTTTGCATGGGAAGACGGGGCTGTGTGCAAGGACTTGGTGGATGAGTTTTATCCTATTTCTATTGTGGAGAAAGAGCTGATATTGGCTGTTTGTCAAGAGAAACAGATAGATGGTATTTGCACTATAGCGAGTGATGTGGCAGCGCCGACTGTGGCGTATGTGGCGAATAAGATGGGTTTAGTAGGCAATGACTATGAAGCAGCGGTGCGTGCAAATAACAAGTTCGCTATGCGTGAAGCATTTATGAAGGCAGATGTTCCCTGCCCACAATACACTTGTGTTCGTTCTGTGGAGGAAGGTCTATCTGTTTCGTGGATTCAAGACACCCTTGCCCATAATAGGGAAAGGGTAGGAGAAGGGGCTTTAATCGTTAAACCGACTGATAGAAGTGGCAGTTTAGGGGTAACCAAGGTAGAACGATGGGAAGATTTGCAACCTGCTATAGAGTTAGCATTAGATAAGAGTTTTAAACATGAGGCAATGGTGGAGGAGTTTATTGAGGGTAGGGAGATTAGTGTGGAGTTTATCTCTTATCAGGGCACACATTATCCGTTGCAAATAACAGACAAAGAAACAACGGAGACACCACATTTTGTGGAATTAGCTCATCATCAGCCGAGTACGTTATCACAAGAGTTGTATGATAGGATTTATGCTATTACCGATCGGGCACTGACAGCCCTGGGGTTAACCAATGGTGCTAGCCATTCGGAATATCGTATCACGAAGGACGGGCGCATTGCTGTGATGGAGATAGGAGGACGTATGGGAGGTGATTTCATAGGAAGTGATTTGGTTAGATTGAGTACTGGTTATGATTTTGTGAAAGGAGTGATTGATGTTGCCTTGGGTCAGTTTGATAGGCCTCAGTTAACATGTCATTGTAAGAGTGGAGTATATTTTTTATGCGAACAAACGAAGGCACTATTGCCTAAGTTGCAAGATATAATTGAATGTCCTGCGAAATATCCAGATGTTATAAAAGCAGAGATAACAAATCCGTTGTTGCGCTCAGTTACATGTAGCGCCGATAGGAGTGGATATTATATATATCAGATTATAAATTGATGGAACAAATGAATAAAAAGCGAGTTGTTGTTTTTGGAGCCACTGGAACAGTAGGAGCATATCTGATGATGGATTTATTAGAACATGATTTTCTATTGTATGCAGTTGGTCATCGCCCCTCGGATAATGGTTTCTTTGCTCAATATGGTATTCCATATTATTCAGTTGACCTTGCCAATCCGCAATCATTCAGTGTGTTGCCTGATGGTAATATAGATGCTGTGGTGCATTTAGCCGGCGCTATTCCTGCTCGAATGCAAGGATACTATCCTCAACGTTATATTGATACTATTATGACAGGCACGATAAACGTGTTAGATTATTGTGTTCGTGTAGGAGTCAAGCGTTTTATCTTTGCACAATCTATAGCAGATGTGGCTTATTTGTACAATTCACAAACGCCAATTCCAGCAGATGCAGCGATGTCATTTCCAAAAAATGATGATCACTCCATTTATTCCATTTGTAAAACGGCGGCTGTTCATATGGCGCAACATTATGAGGCTAAATATGGCATAAAGGCTTTTATTCTTCGTTTCCCCAATATCTACTTATACCACCCGAATCCATTGTATTATGTAGATGGTCAGGAGAGATGGCAGAGTTATCGATATTTAATTGAACGGGCAAAGAGAGGTGAGCAAATTGAGTTATGGGGTAATCCTAATAAAGTGCGTGATATCGTGTATGTAAAAGATTGCATTCAAATTATTCGTAAGGCATTGCTGTCAGAAGCTGCCGGAGGTATATATAATGTGGGTACCGGTATTGGCACTTCAATGAGAGAGCAAATTGAAGGTATTATTCAAGTATTCTCTCCAAGTGATAAGAGATCTGCTATTATCGAATGCCCCCAGAAGGCGGATTCGGTAGAGTATATTATGGATGTATCAAAGACTACTCAAGAGTTAGGATATATGCCCCAATATGATTATCTATCTTATCTACGGGATATGAAAAAAGAAATGGAGATGCAACGTTTTGCTCTTTTATGGGGAAAGGATTTGTCAAATATTGTGCGTTGATAGGTGTAAACTTGGTTTACGCGAGTACGGCTATCTGTACTAAATTGGCATCAGGTTACTCTTTCTTGTCGTGGCAGTATCTTTTATGGTTATGTGCGGCTGTTGGGGTGATGGGGGTATATGCCCTTTGCTGGCAACAAATTATACGAAGAATGGACATCAGTACGGCTTATATGTTTAAAGGTACTGCTTTGATTTTTACGATATTGTTTTCTGCTCTCTTGTTTGGTGAGACGATAAGTTGGAATAACATAATAGGATCAATTATCATTGTTGGGGGCATTGTGTTGTATGCCAAATGTGATACCGAGCATCGGTAAGTTGCATACTAATTAATACCAATCACACTTAACCACATACTAAATGCTTAAATATTACGTCATAGTTGTTTTATCTGTATTTGCTGCTTCTTGTGCACAAATGTTGTTAAAGAAGGGGGCTTCAATCCAATATGACTCATATTGGCGGCAGTATGTTAATCTTTGGGTGATAAGCGGTTATGTCATTATGGGAATAGCCCTGATTGCCAACATCTTTGCAATGAGTAGAGGAGTGCAGGTAAAAGAAATCAGTAGTATAGAGTCTCTTTCGTATTCATTTGTCCCCTGCTTGAGTTGGTTGTGCTTTAAAGAACGTGTTACACTGAAAAAAGTAGTAGCAATAATAATTATTATGGTTGGAATTTTTATCTTTTTCATTTAATATGCATATCCCTTTTAATTTGCCCCATTTGACGGGGAAGGAGACCCATTACATGTATCAAGCCGTAGAAAGAGGAAAACTCAGTGGCAATGGTGAGTACACAAAACGCTGCCAAGCATTCTTTGAGCAACGATATGGTTTTAAGAAGACGCTTCTTACTACATCGGGTACGGATGCCTTGGAGATGTGTGCAATGTTATGTAATTTGCAACCGGGTGATGAAGTTATAGTTCCGAGTTATACTTTTGTATCTACCGCTCTCGCCTTTTTGCGCGAAGGGGCAAATGTCGTGTTTGCGGATAGTATGAAACGCAATCCTAATTTGGATGCTGAAACATTGGAAGCACTGATTACCCCACGCACAAGAGTGATAGCCCCTGTACACTATGCAGGTGTGGCTTGTGATATGGATGTTATTATGGCTGTGGCGGAGAAACATAACTTGTTAGTGGTGGAGGATGCTGCGCAAGCATTGGATAGTTATTATATTTCACCTAAAACGGGAGAAAAACAACCGCTTGGCGGAATAGGTCATTTGGGAGCCATGTCTTTCCATGAGACAAAGAACATTACTGCAGGTGGCGAGGGAGGTTTACTTATTATCAATGATGAGCGTATGATTCATCGTGCCGAGATTCTATGGGAAAAGGGTACTAATCGTGCTGAGTTCTTCCGAGGTGAAGTAAACAAATATGGTTGGGTAGATATGGGTTCATCGTTCTTGCCTGCTGAAATCAATGCGGCATTCCTTTGGGCACAACTTGAGAATATAGAAGATATACAAAGTAAGCGCAAACAACTATGGAATCGTTATTACGATCGGTTATCTAAAATTGCTTCTGAAACGACTTTCAATTTACCGAATTTGCCTTCCTATGCAACTAATAATGCGCACATGTTTTATCTTATTTTCCCAACTTTAGATAAGCGCACTAAGTTTGTTCAATACCTGAGAGAACAAGATATATTGACTGTTTTTCACTACTTGCCATTGCATAGTAGTAAGTACTACGAGGACAAGCATGATGGTCGTGCGTTGCCGGAATGTGATAGGTATGCCGACACTTTAGTTCGCTTGCCGATGTATTATGATTTGGCATTGGAAGATGTGGATAGAATATGTACCATAATTGAGAAAATCTATGATTAAAATTGAAGATTATTGGAACAACCATGTGTGGTTGAGAGTGACCATCTATATATTGACCATAACGACCGTTGTTGTTCCATTTGGTATTTGTCTTGCTGCCCAACCAATATTTTGTGATAGCGCTTTTTATCTTGCCATAGGGGAACGTATTTCTGACGGATATAAACTATATTCGGATGTCCGTTGCGGATATACACCCTTGTGGCTATACATAGAGGTCGCTGTAAAATCAATATTTCATGTCCCAATGGGATGTTATTGGCCGTATTTGGTTGTATATGACTTATTTTATTTTGGGGTAGGATTTATTCTCTATAAAATGCTGATGCTATTTACTGCTAACAGGAGCATCTCTCTATTTTGTACATGGCTGTTCTTTCCACTGGCATTTTGGCAGCAAGCATACGGCATCCTTTTGGAAATTCCATCCGTGTTTTTTGGGTTATTATCGTGTTATTTAGTGTTGATTTTTCAAAAAAAACATTATTTACATTACTTATGGATAGGTGTCATCTCTTGTTTCTCTTTTTTAACTAAACAATACGGAGCAGGATTTGTGGCATTAGCTATATTCTTGATGTTGTATAAGATGAATCGTCCCATCAAACAGATGATTGCGTTATTAGTGGGGTATATTTTGCCGATAATTATGTGTTTTTGTATATGGAAGTCTGATTTCTTATGCGTGTTGACCAATGGGTATGGTACTACATCGGCAGTAGATGCAGGCAGAGATATTTCAGTACTGAGTAAAATAGGCGATATTGCACGTAATTTGTGGCGTTATTGTGGCGATGCATGTCCTGCTCTTGTGGCCGGCCTCTTTTGTGTGCCGAACTCTAAGAAACAAGGTCGGTTGGGGTACATTATGTTTGCTATATTGGCAATACTTGGTTTTTCGTTGCAATATTATTTTAATGCCGAGCGTCATTATCGAATATATTTTGTACCATTTTCATGCCTATTAGTTGCAGAAATGTTGATGACAAATACGAGGACTTGGTTAACGTGGTGTAAAAATTTAACAATAGCATGGACTGTAGGAGCTTCGCTATTTAACACATATAGTCGGCTGAACTTTTGGGGTGAAGATTTCCCGCCATCTATGCTCAAAGCGCAGGCACAACAAATCAATCAAATAGTGGATAAAGGAGATAGACTATGGGTTGTCCAAGATGTATATTATGGATTTGTATTTACTACCCATACCATTGTTCCAAATATGTCAACATTAGGATATTCGTTTGGCGCACTAGGATTGAATCCACAAGCGGCAATGCAGCAAGCCCGAGATGCAGAGTGGGTCGTGTTTAACCCTTCTATTGTTAAGTCACATTATTATGTGACAGATAGTCTAAAGAACTATATTTGTCAGCATGCATCGGTACTAATAGACGAGAATGATGACGTCCGGCTCTATCATATGACAGCGCCACTAAATACTCCTGAACAAGGGTTGTAATTAGGTTCTTGGACTTATGGTTCGTTCTTCAAGCGCCAAAATAATTAATACGACAAACAAAGTATAAAGTGGATTTGCGAAGGATAGCATTAAATCCGTCAACATAGTCCAGCCATAGATAAGCGACAGGTAAATAGCTTGTCGCTTTATTATGCCATGATAGAAAAGTGGTAAGCAGATAACAATACCTAATAAAACGAGCATACCTAACGGGCCTATAGTCATCCATGTATTGAAATACTGGTTATGTGGATGCCAACCCAACTGCAACGCATTAGTTGGTGCCGCTGAATCTTCTTGATATTTGGTTTGCAGATAGATATGTGGTGTTCCAATTCCCATCCCAAATAGACCATAATCTTTCCAATTCGCTAAGATGGTTTTGTAAATATAAACACGAGGTTCGGATTGTTCATCAATTTGATTTTGTGTAATGGCCCCTTGCGTACTATGTATAGCTTCTTGCATGCGGGGATGGCGCAAGAAAAGACTATTACAGAGTATCCCTAATCCAATAAGTGCAGCAATTAACCACCATTTGCCTTTACCGTGATAATTGAGGTAGAAGGTAACGAATATGAATATGGGAATCAGCAGTATTGTCGTTCGTGAAGCAGAAACAAAGCTTCCAAATAATAGAATGGCATCGGCAATACCTACGGTTAATAATGCACTCGCTTTGGAATAAATAGTCTTGTAATGGGTGTATATACTGCTGGAGAACCCCAAGGCAATAAATAATTCAATGCCATAAAAGCCATGGTGCTTTAGTTGTGTTAACGGACTAGAGAACATCGCCCACCAATGCGCACCGGGGTAATACTTCAGGATATCAATTACATGACAAAAATAATAGGATAGTGCATAGAACGCTACCGATGCAAGGCAACTGCTAAAAAAAACAGTTTGTATAGTGTGCATTTTATATCTTTCATTTACTCCATATATAGCGATAAGGGGCAATGCTAATAAAGACAAACAACGCTCAATATCTTTCCATCCTTGTTGTGGATAATCCGACCAAAGAATGGATAGAGCCGACCATAAGAAGAACCCTATACATATCAAGATGGGCCACAGTCCGGAATGAATGCGTTTATTGGCGGGCTGCAAGAAACGAAACTCTAATGCCCAACTGACTAACCATATTGGCCATAGAGTATTAAAAAATATAGAAGGGAATGGGATGCTAATCAATAGTAATAAAAAGAGCGCATAATTGATAGCACCGATATAGTATTGGTATTTATGAAAGAAATTGATCATTTGGACTGATATATTTGAATCATTTTTTTTATGAACTGGTCATAACTGAATTTATTGAAGAAGTCTTTTTGTGCTTTCTTTGCCATTTGTGATGCCAGGTTCGGATGGGTTAATAATTTGCGAATAGCACAACTCCAAGCATTAATATCTCCAGGAGGACACAATATCCCATTTTCCCCTGTGCAGATATATTCTGGTTGCGATCCATTGTCGGAACTGATGGTGGGTAATCCGAACGCCATATTTTCTAATAGCGATAATGGTCCTGCTTCAGGAACTAATGATGGTAATACACCAATTTGATATTTAGGTATTAGTGATTGAACGTCTGTTCGAAACCCTAAGCACACAATTCTATCACGAATAGGACTTTGCTCCAAATAGGATTCCCAAGCCATCGCGAAATTCGGAGCGATGGATCCCGCGAGTACGAGCTGGAAGGATACATCTTGTAACTGCTCTAATGCGCGAGCAAGTTCTATAACTCCTTTTTCTTGACAAATCCGTCCGTGATAAAAAATGGTAGGTCGGTCGCTTGTAGTGTAGTTGCATTCGACTTGTTGGGCAGGTACACTATTAATGACTACTTGTACTTCTCTGAATGGGCAGTTCTGTTCTTGCCATGTGGAGAGGTAGGTTTGTTTGACTTTTTGACTGACACAAATGAGTGTGTCAATGCGATGATATGCCCAACGCCAAAAGAATGTGTTTTTGGCTTGACGCACGAGGTGTTGTACGGTGATAAGGCGTATAGGACGATGGGCATAATGTTTGGCAAAGACACCAAGAAAATAACTTTGTCGAGAATTGATATGTAGTATATCTACTGCGTATTGGTCCAATATCTCTGCTAATTTTTTTCCTGCCCAACGACTAAACCTCCAACACTTATGCGCATATTGAAATTCTGGACATTCACCGATTTCTTTAAACCTAGCCACCATATTGTGGTTGCTATTCTTAGGGAATAAGAAAACTGGAGTTATATTGTATATCTCCTTTAAACTGCGAGCTAAATCATATACATATTGCTCGCCTCCTCCCCAAGTAGGTGATGCTATGTAGTAAGCAATAGTCATTTTGAATAGTGTTGTTTCCACATGGCCCATTTATCTGCGTCCTGTTGTTTCATCTTAAAATGCAGGATGGCATATTGGTCCGTCTTGGGTAAATGCCAGTAGAACCAATGTCCGTGAATGCGTTCATGTAGGGGACGACGCCAATAGATACGAGGTGTGTTCTTGTAAATACGACCTTGATAATCCGGCCAAGCTACGCGTTCGTCAGCATGACCGTCAGCATCTTGTAGTAAGTTGATACGGGGCAATTTGAAGAGCCCGACCCAGGGTTTTTGTGCAATGATTTCGGTCAGGTGCTCCATGAGCCATTGCTGAGGTATTTCATCTGCATCTAATTGGAAGATATAATCGCCTTTGCATAAACTATTCAAGTGGTTCTTGGCTTGTGCGAAGTCAAAGTTTAGTGGGTGCTCGGCATAGGTGGTAATGTGTTGCCGGTGTGCCGCAACCACCGCTTTAACCTCTTCGGTCACATTATTTTGGTCTGCTTGCACCACAATCTCATCTCCTACTTGTACGTAGTCTTGCAAATAGGTAAGTAGTCGATCTAAATCCTTGGCCTCATTGCAGACCGTGATGGCATAACTAATATGAATGTTCTTGCTACTCATAATCGTATCGTGCTTTCTTTCCGTTTTTCCAAAAGCGGTTGCGGTAGTAAAGTATCCATTTTTCACACTCAGCTCGGTTAAAATGACGGTACTGAGCATATTCATCTGCAAAGGTAACAAAGAAAGAGGACTTGGCACAAATCCGTCTCAAACTCTCTGCACCTTCTTTCATCGTTACAGGACGTCCTACACGCATGCGGTTGATATCAATCACCTCAAACTGACATACCCCATCTACGTAGTCCCAAAGGATATTCCCAGGTGAATAATCATAATGCAAAACCCCTGCATCATGCATCTTGGCCGTGAATCGTGCCAAGGGACGAATAGTGGCATCTAATTCGGGAGTGTAGTTGAGTGTAAACTCACGATTGAGACGTGTGAGACGAGATTGTAACGTAACCAAATAACTATATCCCAAGAACCCCCATTTTTTCTCCTCAATATATGCAATCGGCTCAGGTGTCCCTACACCATGTTGGAGCAGATACAGCCCATTTTCGTAACTGCGGCGAGCCTTGCTGCGCTTGAAATACGAGTAAATCAGGCGATTGAGGAAGTGGGGCTGATGAAAACGTTTGACGCATAGAATCAGTCCTCCTTCTTCAAAGCGACGAATCTGATTGCGGGCATCATAAATAACTTCCCCCGTTTGAGAAAAAGTGTGGGGGAGTGCCTCTAACCATGTTCGCAGGTGATTATATTTGGGGTTGATTTCTATCATGCTTCAACGGCCAGCGCACCTAATACGCGTTCAACAATATTTCGTGGTTCAATATCCAAGCAACGATAGTCGCCAAATTTGCATCTGCGATTGCCATAGATGGAACAGGGACGACAAGGAATAGATAACTGAATGCAGTCATTTTCGCTTTGACCATATCCCAAAAAACCTGCCCAAGGATGGGTCGCTCCCCAGATACTTAGCACGCGTGTTCCCACTAAAGATGCCAAGTGCATATTGGCCGAATCCATCGTAATCATCAGGCGCAGAGTACTCATGAAACGAATCTCTTCGTCCATCGTATATTTACCTACGAGACATTCTACATGCTCGTACCGCTTCGCCCAACTTTGAAGAATCTCTTTTTCCTTCGGCCCGGCCCCAAACAGATAGATTTTTTCGCATTCAGTCCCTTCTCTCTCTGCTTTGGCGTGTAATCGCTCGCTTAGTTGCTTAACCACCTCTTTCATCTTATCCAGCGGATAAATCTTTCCCTTATGAGCCGCAAATGGCGCAATTCCGATGCCACTGGCTACGCGTGTCTGTTCCGTACTATTCCCGTACAATTCCCGTACAATTCCCGTACTATTGCCGTACAATTCCCGTACATTAGATATACCATGCGGGAAGGGTATGTTAAACTCAAACCCCAGTTCCTCCAACACCGTCCGGTAACGTGAGACAGTGGACTGAAGAGGGTGCTTGTATTGGTAAAAATGACGAACCAGCAACCACTTCTGATAGCGGTCTTTATGCAGGTGTGCAACACGTTTGCCTCGCCACAGGCAACGATGCCTTAGATAGAGCGTGCGAATAACCGCATGCAAGTCTGCCACGGCATCAAACTCCCAGTACTTGAGGTCGTGCAATAGTCGATTCAGACCGGCTAAACCACTATGTTTGCCTTTCAAATCAGCCCCAAAGAAATGGACATTATCAGGCAAGTCAAGAAACAGGGATGCCCATTGTTTCTTACTCAGCATCGTGATATCCCAATCCGGATAGGCGTCCGCCAAGGCTTTAATCACCGGCAGCACCATCGCCACATCACCCAAGGCTGAAAATCGTATAACTAATAACTTTTTCAACTCTCTAAACGCTAATCTCTACACTCTAAACGCTCAACGCTCAACTCTTCTTCCCGTACAGTACAGGATTCAAACTTGGGTCGTTGTACATCTTCATTTGACGATATACTTTCATCACGCGGCGACCTGCCTCATAGTCCTCCAAGAGTTGGCTGATAGAGGTGGTCATATCGCATAACTGTTCTTTGAGCACAGCCAGTTTTTGCACACATTTATCGTGCTGTTCCGGACTTACATCCACGCGCTCAACTTGCTCTGTCATGTGATAAATCTTGACGTGCAGAATACTCAAACGATCGATAGCCCATGCCGGACTTTCGGTGTTGATACGTGCGTCTGCCAAAGGCTTAACGTCATGGTATTTCTCCCAGAAATACGAGTCAATACGCTCTACCAAGTCGGTACGGTCTTGGTTACTTTTGTCGATACGACGTTTGAGCGCCAATGCATCAACAGGGTTGATTTGTGGGTCACGAATAATGTCTTCCAGATGCCATTGAACAACATCAATCCAGTTCTTCAAATACAAATCGTTTTCAATGGTTCCTTCTTGATAAGGGTTTTGGATGGGAGCATCCACGTTGTCGGTTTTGTGGTAGTCCACAACGGCTTGACTAAAAATGCCGTTACTTAATTCTGCAAAATTCATATTGTATTATTTTGATTATGTTCAAACTATTTTTATGTTTCGATTATCCTTCGATTATGTTTCGATCATGTTAGGATTTTGACACGTCTTCAACGGGACGACTTTTCTTCTTTAACTCAAAGTCTCGTCCGAGGTAGTTCTTCCTTACTACCGGGTTCGCTGCCAGTTCTTCCGGCGTACCATGGAAGAGGATTTTTCCTTCAAACAACAAGTAGGCGCGGTCTGTAATCATGAGCGTCTCATCTACGTTGTGGTCGGTAATGAGAATACCGATGTTTTTATCCTTCAGTTTCCATACAACGTCCTGAATCTCTTGCACCGCAATGGGGTCAACGCCGGCAAAGGGTTCATCCAACATCACGAACTTAGGTTCAATAGCCAGGCAACGCGCAATCTCCGTACGACGACGTTCGCCTCCACTCAAACGGTCACCTAAGTTATGACGCACGTGATTGAGGTTAAACTCTTTAATCAGTTGTTCCAACTTCTCTTTCTGATATTCTTTGGTGAAGTCCGTCAGCTCCAACACGGAACGGATATTGTCTTCAACCGTCATCTTGCGGAACACACTTGCCTCCTGTGGCAAATAACCAATACCTAATTTGGCACGTTGGTACATGGGATACGAGGTGATATCCAAGTCATTGAGATAGATATTACCATTATTGGCCGTCACCAAACCTGTGGTCATATAGAAAGTGGTTGTTTTGCCGGCACCATTCGGTCCAAGCAGTCCCACGATCTCGCCTTGCTGTAAATGAATAGAAACATCATTGACAACGGTGCGCTTACCATATCGTTTAATTAAATGTTCTGTTCTTAATGTATCCATAATCCTACCGGGCAGTGGTCACTATGCACCGCCTCTGTCATTATTGTTGCATTTTCTAATCTGTCTTTCAAACTCTCACTCACCCAGAAATAATCAATTCGCCAACCGGCGTTCCTTTCCCTGGCTCCAAATCGGTAACTCCACCAACTATATTTCTCGGCACTTTGGTCAAACTCACGGAACGTATCTACCATCCCACTTTCTTGCCATCTGTCCATCCATTCGCGCTCTTCCGGCAGGAATCCACTTACTCCTACTTGCCGCTCAGGATGATTGATATCAATCGGTTTATGGCAGATATTGAAGTCTCCACACACAATCACATTGGGACGTTCTTGCTTCAGTTCCTTTAACCACTTAAGGAATACCTCAAGGAAGTCCATCTTAAACTCTTGCCGCACATCTCCGGTCGTTCCGCTAGGCACATAAACGCAAACTAAAGTTAATTCACCAAAGTCCGCCCGCAAAACACGTCCTTCGCTGTCGTAACGAGGCTTACCCATACCTACCACTATCTTGTCCGGCTCCTGTTTGGAGAAGATACACACTCCTGAGTAGCCTTTCTTTTCGGCTGAATGGATGTAGGAATGATAACCTAATTCTTGCATGGCAATCGTGTCTATCTGTTCCGGTTGCGCTTTACTCTCCTGAATGCAGAAAGCATCCGGGTTCTCGTCTCGCAACCAATCCATCAAACCTTTGCTGATGGCGGAACGAATGCCGTTAACGTTATAAGAGATGAACTTCATGGCCTAATAGATTATACCATCGTCCTGATTTATGGAGATATAGTTGTCCATCTAGGATGATTTTGCTTTGTTGATTGGTCTCTACTTGCTGAACTAACCCGGTTCCCGTACCTCCCTTAAATTTGAAGGTAATGATGCCATTACTTTCCTGGATATTCTCAATGGGGAAGTTCTCTATGCCTTTATAGAAGGTGGCTCCTTTGGGGAAGGCGTCAGTTGCTTTACTGCCTTGGTTGATGGACATGCTCACCCCATCAGCCTCAATGATGTCAATACCTAATGGGGAAGTATTATTCGGTTGATTATTGGCCCATCGTGAAGCATTGTAGTTGATTTGTGTCAGTATCATTCCGTGCCCATCCAAGTAGGTGTCCCATTTCTCTTGTTGGCGATTTTCCAATAGGTAGAATGACCTGGGGGAAGGGTTCAGCCCGTCAAGGTTATGCTCGCCTGAAGGACAAATCAACAGTGCCACGCTATCCTGCATGATCGAAGGCAATATACAATTCTCGGGGTCAGTCAATTGACGAGGAGTCAACCATCCCATGAACCAACGTTCATAGGCGGAATAACCGGCAGGAGTATAGGTGTCGCCGTTATAGCAACCATAGTCCATAATGTCCCAAGAGAAATTGGTGTTATTACCATTGTTGGTGTTGTATTGGTCTGGTAAACCGATTCCGTGTCCAAACTCATGACAGGGAATACCTATGCCGGCAGCAACAGCTACACTATCTGTATTGGGCTGGTAAGAAAAATACCCATCCAACTCGCTACTGACTTCATAGTCGTTGATTCGCACATGGTCAAAAGTGCGCACATTCGTGCCGCAACCGATTCGATCGATAGTGGAGTAGTGAGGCCAAATCAGATTCTGCGGGTCTGGAATCCAATTCTTATTGATATAGTACTCATCACTGGCAGGAGGACCGGCATAAAGGATGTAGATTAAGTCTGCATCTCCGTCTTGGTCAATATCATATTGCGAGAAATCCAACGAATCGTTCATCAAGGCACAAGCCTCCGTAACCAAATGTCCGGGACGAACATCCGACCCGCCGGAATTAGTGCCATAGTATTTATATTCTTGAGAGACAGTTACCGGACCGTAAATGTCAAATTGGGGCTTGTATTGACCATAACTTTGGTCACTAAAATACTGCCGAACGGAACCACTATGCTCCCCAAACGGATTAACGTAATCAATGGCGTTAAACATGGAATCAATGGCGGTGCGGATATGGTTGTTGGCAAACGCCAAATTACTGAAATTAACCAATATAACAGCCACTTTAGGGAAGGTCTTGCGTACATTAACTTGCATCGCTGCTGTATGAGGCTTGGTGCCATACTTGGCCCGAATGGCAGCTACTTCCATGGGTGTTGCGTTGGGAGCAATACGTGGAGGACAAGGAGCGTAAGAGAGGTTCTGTACGCCGTGTTTCTTGAGCCATCTTTTTTCGCAACAGCTGCGCTTGTCGGCATTATGCGCCTGACGATTGCTCACTTCTTGGTCAACTCCGCCCAAGGAACGTATATAACATAGCACACCCTTTTTGTTCTCACGGATATGCCAACCATCTGCGGTCATCATCCAATGTCTCCATTCGTCGCCACGCAACAAGACGGTCAGACTATCTCCGTTTGGCTGCACACGTACCACAGGATCCCTGCGAGCAGGAACGCGCTGAGGTTGAGCATACAGTGCACAACTCATGAAAAGCAATATGAGATAGAGAACTTTTTTCATGCTTGATGGGCTGCTTTGACTTTCTTATATAAGTTGCTGGCAAACACAAAATCCTCCAATGCTTCATTGCCGGTATGGAAGATTTCATCCTTACTGCCGCTCCACTCTAAACTGCCGTTCTTAAGAAAAACAATATGGTCACCAATCTCCATAATGGAGTTCATATCGTGAGAATTGATGATAGTGCACATATTGAATTCTTGCGTAATCTGATGAATCAACTGATCAATAACCAAACTGGTTTTGGGGTCTAATCCTGAGTTAGGTTCGTCGCAGAACAGATACTTGGGATTCAGTACAATAGCGCGAGCAATAGCCACACGCTTTTGCTGACCGCCACTAATCTCGCTGGGCATCAGATTATAAACATGTTCGGGAATATTGACGTGCTCCAAACAAAACTTAGCACGATCCACCATTTGCTGATGATTCATATCTGAGAACATCTCCAAGGGGTAGAGTACATTCTCCAGCACCGTCATACTATCAAATAGAGCCGAGCCCTGGAATAGCATACCTACCTCACGGCGCAAGGCACGAATCTCCTTTTCGTTCATATCCGTCAAACAGCGTCCGTCGTATTCAATTCGACCACCATCCACTTGGAAAAGACCAATAAGGCTTTTCATAAACACCGTCTTGCCGGAGCCTGATTGACCAATGATCATATTGACGCAACCATCCTTCATCTCTGTCGAGATATGGTTGAGCACCATATTGCCATCAAACGATTTGACTATATCTTGAACACTAATCATAGTAGCACTTTGGTTAGAATAAGGTCTGAAAATAGAATAAGAATATTGGAATTAACCACAGCATTTGTGCTGGCAATACCTACTTCCAACGCGCCTCCACGTGCGTTATATCCATAATAACTACTCAGCGTAGTAATGATAAACGCAAAGACAACAGATTTAATCAGTCCGTATGTTACGTAGTAGGGATTGAAGGCATATTGAATACCGGTTACATAATCCGCCACGGTGATAATATCCGTGAAAGCACCAACTCCCCAACCGCCAACTAAACCGATGGCAATAGAGATAATGACCAAGAAGGGCATCATCGTAATAAAGGCAACCACCTTAGGTGCAATCAGGTAATTGGCAGAATTAACACCCATAATCTCCATGGCATCAATCTGCTCGGTAATACGCATCGTACCTATCTCGGAGGCGATATTAGAACCAACTTTACCGGCCAATATCAAACACAAGATAGTAGAGGAGAACTCCAATAACAAAGTCTCCCGAGTCAACAAACCGGTAGTGTAAGTGGGTAATAGAGGATTCTCGGTGTTAATCTTGGCTTGAATAGTTAAGATGGCACCGATGAAGATGGAAATAATAATCACAATCGGCAGGGATTGCAATCCTTGTTTCTCCACCTCTTTCATGTATTGACGGAAGAACATGCCCCAACGGTCAGGACGACGAAAAACACGCCCCAAAAGGATAAAATATTCTCCGATATGTTGGATAATCTTCATGTTGTTTGATAATTACCGCGCAAAGTTACTAAAAATTTTGCATATATGCAAATATATTTATTGTTTTCCTTTCTCTTGCGCCAATTTTATCACTTCTTCTGCTATTCTTCGTGCAGAGTCAGTTTGTGCCATTGCCTTGGCATTCTTGCTGAGTGTTTTGAGTCGTTGGTCATCCTTAATCAATGCTAACGCCGTCTTTACCAAATCTTTGCTTGCATCACAATCCTTCACCAATACAGCCGCATCTTTGGATACTAAAGCCATGGCATTGTGGGTCTGATGGTCTTCGGCTACATTGGGTGAGGGCACTAAAATAGCGGCCTTGCCTAATAGACAAATCTCAGATATCGAAGATGCTCCTGCACGAGAAATAACCAAGTCTGCTTGTGCATAGCGATCCGGCATATCGGTCAAGAAATCACGAACAAGGATGTCGCCACTACCAACTTCTTTTCCTACTTTTTGACACTGTTCATAATACACCTTACCTGTTTGCCAAACTACGTTGATATCCGCTGCGGCCAATTCCTTAAGTCCGGCAGCGATGGAATCGTTAATGGTCTTTGCACCTAAACTGCCTCCAATAATCAGCAATGTACGCTTGTCACTTTTGACTCGTTTACCCGATGTGAGGTTCTGACGAACAGGATTGCCGGTTAGGATAATCTTTTCTGCAGGAAAGAACTTGTCCATACCTTCGTAAGCGACACAAATCTTGGCTGCGTCGTTCTTGAGCAATTTATTGGTGACTCCGGCAAAACCGTTTTGTTCTTGCAATAGGATTGGAACACCCATCTTGGCAGCCACTTTCATAGCGGCTCCGCTGGCATAACCTCCTACTCCCACACCTACATCCGGACGGAAATCGCGCACAATGCGTTTGGCCTGGCGCATACTACGCCATAAGTCAATCAGTACGCTGATGTTCTTCCATGGCTGAGCACGATTGAATCCCCTGACAGGTAAGCCGATAATCTTGTACCCGGCTTCTGGAACACGTTGCATCTCCATTCGTGACAAGGCACCTACAAACAGAATCTCTGCTTGTGAATCCATCTCTTTTAGTGCGTTAGCTATACTGACGGCCGGAAAAATATGTCCCCCGGTTCCGCCTCCGGAAATTAAATACCGCATGATATAATGTATAATTTAATATGTAACAATGGATTTATTCGGTTTCATTTACATTGATGTCCGGCACTACTTCTTCACTCTCTCTAACACTCTTATCCACACCTGCCCTCATCTCATTTTGCTCTCTGGCAACACTCATCATCACTCCGAAATAAAGGCTGGTAATCAGTACCGATGTTCCTCCCTTACTAATCATCGGCAAAGGCTGTCCCGTTACAGGACCTAATCCAACAGATACTGCCATGGAAACAAAGGCCTGGCAAGTAATCATAAGGGCTAACCCCATGGTCATTAACATGGCGGTATAATCATCGTATTTGCTGCTGGCAAAACATGCCCGACATAAAATAACCATGTATAAAAGAATCAACGCAATAGCCCCTACCAATCCGGTTTCTTCTACGATAATAGCAAAGATATAGTCCGCGTAGGCCAGAGGCAGGAAGTCTCGTTCCTGACTGTTGCCGGGCAATACACCAAAGGGCGATTTGCCTCCGCGCATTACGGCTACCTTAGCAATGGAACGTTGACGATTATCATCGGTTAATTTGAATTCTTCTGCCGGTTGTTGGTGCTCTTCGATCATCTTATCAATACGACCAACTTGTGTGATAGCACGGTCAAATGGTCTGGGAAGTGTGCGCTCAGGACGTATAAAAGCAAACTCAACAATAACATAGAAAAGAATACCTAATACCACGACTGATCCGGTTACGAGACCTATGTATTTCCATGGCATCCGTGCCAAAAACCACATGATTAAGACAACACCTCCAAGCAGAACAGCCGTGGATAAGTTGCCTGTCATAATGGGGAAGCACATAGCAACGGTGGCAGCCAATGTCCATAGAAAACGTTTCTTTACATCTTCTTCCGAACGAATGCGACCTAATTGATCGGCTACCACAATAATCAATCCTAATTTGGCAATTTCAGAGGGTTGGAACTGCACTCCGGCTATCTCAAACCAACGACCGGCACCATTGATAGTCACCACAAAGGGATTGCCGGGAATCAACATGATATAAAGGCATAATAGTGCAAAGAAAAATGCTATATATCCTCCCAATCGCATCATCCATACCGGCAAAAGTTGGATGAAATACGCACATGCCACACCGGCTACAATAAAGACGATTTGCTTAAAAATAGGACCTAACGCACTCCCGCTTGCCTCATAGGCCAACGTACTGCCTGCACTGAAAAGTGCAATGATGGCAACCACAATCAGGATAATAAATAATGTCCAGAAAGTCTTGTCAATATATTGGCGTGAGCCTATGAAGTCAGGTATTTTCATAATGCTTTGACGGCTGCCATAAATTGCTCGCCGCGATCTTCGTAACTGGTGAATAAATCAAAACTTGCGCAGCAAGGAGACAGCAAAACGGTATCTCCGTCGTGCGCTGCTTCATAACATGCCATAACCGCATCATGCAGCGTATGCGTGTCATAAATAGGTAGTCCAAACTTGTCAAAATGTTCATGCAACTTCTCGTTATGCAATCCCATAAAGACTAACGTGTGGCATTTTTCCTTAACGAGCGCATCTATCTCCGAATAGTCGTTCCCCTTGTCTTTGCCTCCTAAGATAAGTACTGTGGGACTTGTCATGCTTTCTAAGGCATACCAACAACTGTTTACATTGGTGGCCTTACTATCATTGATGTATCTCACTCCCTTGATTGTCGCTACATATTGCAACCGATGTTCTACACCTGCAAATTGTTTAAGACTCTCCCGAATGACATCATTATGTATATGCAGAATCTGTGCAGCCAAACTGGCAGCCATTGAATTCAGCTGATTATGCTTACCGTGTAAGGACAACTCGTCTATACCAATTTGCAATGGTTCCACTTCCTTATAAGCAGCAACAGTCATATTTTTGCCATCTGTATAGGCCATGTTATGCGAATTGGCTCCAAATGGATAAAGAGTGGCCTTCGGCTGAATACGAGCTATCTCTCGGTCGATAACCGGATCCTCTGACCAGTAAATAAAGGCTTGTTGTGGTGTTTGATTTTGCGTGATGCGGAATTTGGCATTCACGTAATTCTGGAATTGAAAATCGTAACGATCTAAGTGATCAGGCGTGATATTGAGCAAAATAGCAATGTCTGCCCTAAAATCATACATGTTATCCAATTGGAAGGAACTCAATTCAATCACATAATAATCGTGCTGCTCGTGAGCCACTTGCAGAGCCAACGAGTTGCCAATATTGCCGGCCAAACCGACATTGAGTCCTGCACGAACCAGCATATCATAAATCAGCGAGGTGGTAGTTGTCTTTCCATTACTACCTGTAATGCAAATCATCTTGGCTTTCGTGTAACGTGCCGCAAACTCAATTTCCGAGATGATAGGTGTGCCCTGTTGCTGTAGTTGCTGAATCAGCGGTGCGGTCAATGGAATACCGGGGGATTTAATCACTTCATCGGCGTTGAGTATAAGGTCGGTACTATGTTGACCGCTCTCAAAACAGATATGATGTTCGTTCAGCAAGGCCTGATACTCAGGTTTGATAGCACCCATGTCTGACACAAATACATCAAAACCTTTCTCCTTGGCCAGGATAGCAGCTCCGGCTCCACTTTCACCGGCTCCTAATATAACTATTCTTTTCATCGAATCTTAAGTGTTAAGATGGTTAGCGCAGCCAAAATCAATGTGATAATGCAAAAACGCAATACAATCTTGACTTCGTGATGTAAATCGTGTTGCCCCTTAAAGAGAATACCACAAGTGGGATCATTGGTCAGCACTTGATCAACCGAAGTGCGGAAATGATCATGGAGTGGGGTACGCTTCCATACTCGGAAATGGCGACCCTTCTTCTTCATCAATTTATATACTTGTGTTTGGAAAATCACACTAACACTCTCCATAAGGAACACACCACACAAGATAGGCAGGAGTAACTCCTTATGAATAATAATTGCACATACAGCAATAATACCTCCTACTGTTAGACTTCCGGTGTCCCCCATGAAGATTTGTGCCGGGAAACCATTCCACCAAAGGAAGCCAACTAATGCGCCCACAAAAGCAGACATATACACCACTAATTCCTCCGAACCGGGGATATACATAATATCAAAATAGTCTGCAAAAATCACATTACCACTAATATACGCCAATATAATAAGTGCCGCACCGATAATAGCTGAGTTACCGGCGCACATGCCATCCATTCCATCATTTAAGTTCGCACCATTGCTGACTGCCGCCACTACGAGAATAGTGAGTATCACAAAGAAAATCCAGCCTGCCCGATATTGATTCTCTTCTCCCAGAAAACGAAACATATTGGCATAATTGCAGTTGTGATTCTTTACAAACGGAATAGTGGTTCGTGTGGACTTAACATCAGGTGTCTTTTCCACAACCGTGATATTGTTCTCAATACGCGTTTCCACACGTTCATTCATCACCGTCACCGGACTGTAACGCAAAGTCAATCCTACAATCAAACCTAATGTCACTTGTCCTGCAATCTTAATCCAACCATTGAGACCATCTTTGTTCTTCTTGAATGTCTTAATGTAGTCGTCCGCAAATCCTAAACTACCTAAAAGTACAGTCGTGATAAGCATCAAGAGCATATACACATTGGTCAGTCTACCCATAAATAAACAGGGCAGCAAGATGCTTGCAATGATGACAATACCTCCCATGGTCGGCACGCCTTTCTTAGCCACATTGAATGGGTCTAATTTCTCATCTCGCTGTGTTTCAGATATGTGCTTGCGTTTGAGAAGATTGATAAAGTATCGACCGAAATAAATACTGACAAGTAAGGCCAATACATTAGCCACAATGGCCCTCACCGAGATATAGGTCATCAACCTTGCTCCGGGGAAGTCGCCTAAATGATTGAATAATTCGTATAACATATTAAATAAATTTACGTACTACTTCGTGGTCATCAAAATGGTATTTAACGCCTTTGATAATCTGATAATCCTCATGTCCTTTGCCTGCCACTAAAATAACATCTTTCTCACCGGCTAAGGTGCATGCTGTTTGAATGGCAGTGGCGCGGTCTTCAATAATAAGCGTTGTTTTTAATTCTTCTTCTGTCAGCCCTGCTGCCATGTCTCTCAAGATATCTGCCGGTTCCTCGTCGCGAGGATTATCGCTCGTCAAAATCAATTGATCACTGCCTTGTTTGGCAATCTGTGCCATCATGGGACGTTTGCCATGATCACGGTTGCCGCCGCATCCCACTACGGTAATCAACCGTCCTTTGCGAATCTCATTGATGGTTTGTATAACATTATCTACCGCATCCGGTGTGTGGGCATAATCCACAATGGCTGTCCAGCCTTTTTGGGGACTACGGATGGCTTCAAAACGTCCATTAACAGCCGTGAGAGTGGATAAGACACGCAGCACCTCCATCGAATCAAATCCAAGACAAACGGCACCTCCGTAGATGGCCAAGATATTGCTGGCATTAAAACGTCCAACCAAGGGCACAAACACTTCTGTCCCATTAAGATTGAGTTGCATACCATTAAAGTCCTCCTCTAAAATAGTGGCCTTAAAATCTGCCAAACAACGGGTAGAGTAGGTCTTGATGTTTGCACGTGTGTTCTGCGTCATCACAAGTCCATTCTTATCATCTTTATTGGTGACGGCAAAAGCATCTTTGCCAAGCCCATCAAAGAGGCGTTTCTTGGTGTCACGATAATTATCAAACGTCTTATGATAATCAATATGATCGCGTGTGAGATTAGTGAATAAAGCCCCATCAAAAACCAAACCGGCAATGCGCTCTTGGGCAATAGCATGACTGCTCACTTCCATAAAAGCATACTCGCAACCGGCATCCACCATTCTTCGCAACAATCCATTCAACTCCAATGCATCCGGCGTGGTGTGGGTGGAAGCAATGGCTTCGTCTTCAATATAATTAACGACGGTAGATAATAGGCCTGCTTTTTTGCCTAAGGCACGAACTAATTTATACAACAATGTAGCAATCGTTGTCTTACCATTCGTACCCGTTACACCCACCAAAGTCAGATGTTCACTGGGGCAACCAAACCATTGATGAGCCATGATGCCAAGGGCATAGTCCGTGTTCTCAACAACGATAGTTGTTACTCCTTCCCGAATATAGGTGCTATCGCTGATGACGATAGCTGCCGCTCCTTTTGCGATGCAACTATCTACAAACGTATGACCATCCATGGCCGTGCCTACTTGAGCAACAAAGACATTCCCTTGCTCAATCTTTCGAGAGTCAAATTGGATTCCACTCACTTCAATGTCGGTGGAGCCCACAACTCGCAATGTTGATAATCCGTTGATTAAATCGTGCAGTTTCATATTGATTAATGCTTTTTTCTAAAGATTGTTTTGCCATCCTTAATCTCATATACCCATCCATAAGCCATCGTCCGTTCGGCAATCTCTCTAACTACCGAACCGCAGTCCATTCCGGCATCGTAAATAGGGAAGTTCTTAGGATGCTCGATCATACATAAACAGGTGTATTCCGGATTCTCTTCAGGAAAATATCCCACAAAGGTCATCCTATGTTCATGATCCCTGCCATGGTAGCGACCGTGGTGGAATAATTGGGCCGTTCCTGTCTTGCCGGCAATATGTACCAAGTCACTCTGCGCCTTACGAGCAACGATATGACCTTTCCATTTACGAACGGAGGCTGTGCCGGGCAAGTCATTATCCCACACTACGTCATGCAATGCTTCCTTGATGTGTTTGAGCGTACTGGCTCCACATAAGGAACTGTTGAGTGTGATGGTGTGGAATTTTTTGATAGGCTCTCCATCTTTCTCTATTCTACTCACCATATACGGCCGTATCATCTTGCCATCATTGGCAATGCCATTATAAAAGGCTATAATCTGCATTGGACTTAACTCAACCGAGTATCCGTAGGCCATCTTACTGATGGTGACGGCATCGTTTGGCACATCAATGCGCGGAGGAGTACTGCCTAAAATCTCTGTCTTGAAGCCATCCGTAATCTTCATGGATTGCAGTTTCTTTACGAACTTATCAGCCTTGCCATCGTATGCCTTCACAATCATCTTTGCCAATGCGATATTACTACTAATCGCCAAGGCACTACGCGTATTATAGAACGTATCCTTGGGGTGTGAATCGGTGTGATGGCTGCTCTTATAATCCCATCCGTGACTGCTGACATGGAAGGTGTCATTGATGCCGATCTTACCATCATCCAATGCTGCCATCATAGCAATCGTCTTAAAGGTCGAGCCGGGCTCTACACGTGTCACAGCATGGTTGCGTGTCTCATAATAATGCCCATCATCCAATCGGTCCAAATTGCTAATCGCTTTGATTTGTCCCGAATGCGTCTCCATCAGTATGACGCACCCCCAATCGGCTTCGCATTCATTCAGTTTATTGATTAAAGCATCTTCGCAGATGTCCATTAGATTCACATCTAACGTTGTTACTATGTCGCAGCCATTGATTGCTTCGCGAATAGGCACATCTGCCCATTGACCGGCCACGCGCTGACGAGTGCAAAGTCCTTCCGTGCCATGCAACTCTTTCTCAAAACTCTGCTCTAATCCGGCATTACCATATCCCTCATCGCGGTAAATACTGCCAATCGTTCGACTGCCTAATCGTCCAAAAGGTTTATTCCGTACATGCTCCTCCTTGAAGTAAAAACCACTTTTATAAGGCCCCCTACGCACCAATGGTAACTTCTCAACAGCTCTCTTCTGCACATAATTGATGCGCCCCGAATGCAATCGTATATCACGCCCCTTGCGATTGTTACTCTGAAAAGCCTTTGTAATCATCGTTCGGTATTCTTGCGCCGATTTGTCTCCGATGATTCGACTTAATCCGGTGGAAATAGAATCAATATAATGCCAAAACAAAGTGTCTCCACCAAGATGTAAAGCCTCTACTCGGGTGTCCATTCGTACAACATATTGAGGTAAACTGCTGGCCAATAAACGACCATTGGCATCTAAGATATTACCTCGCGCCGGATCTACCACTACATTGGTTTTGTATTGTGATGCAGCAATCTTTTCCCACTTGGCTTTCTCGGTCGGATTGGTCTGAGTATAGATGATTTTAGCAATCACACCGATGAATCCCAGCAAAATGAGTAAAACAATGCCAGCAAAACGTAATATGGTATCTTGTCTGGAATCTAACATTAGCGGATATAGATAATGGGTTTTCTATTCTCAATCAGCGTACTTCCTTGCTCGCGCAGTTGACGCGAAATCGTACTCTGCCGAGTGCGTTCTGTCAGTTCGGCCTCAATCGTCATTTGCTCAAAATGCTTATCTTGAAGTACTTTTTTTACCTCTGTCAGATGGTGGTGTTGGCGTTGAGCAAAAAAACCGGCTAAGATATACACGAAAATCAATGCCGCAATTAGGATGCAGAGTTTATACTGCTTCCTTACCCATTCATGCATCAGCAAATCGCCGTTCATAAAGGCTTTGAGCGTTACTTTGTTTTGCTTGTTTTCGTGTTCTGCCATAATCTATTGGTCAACGTCTTCGGTAACGTTAATTTATATTTTCTCTGCAATGCGCAACTTAGCCGACCGAGCGCGAGGATTATGTTCTACCTCGTTCTCGTCAGCCATTCGCCCTTTCTCAATTACTTTGAATGGAGTAAGGATATTGCCATAAAAATCTTTCTCTGTCTCGCCCTCTAAATTGCCGGATCTAAGGAAATTCTTCACGATTCGGTCTTCTAATGAATGGTACGTCAGTACGGCGATTCGGCCGCCAGGACGCAACAAGTCTTTGGCCGCCATCAGCATTTCTCGCAATGCACCTAATTCGTCATTCACTTCAATACGTAATGCCTGAAAGACTTTAGTCATCTCTTTCTTGTCCCCTGTTAGCGATGCCAACTGACCGGTAGTCGTAATAGCCTCTTTATTGCGCATTTGCACCAATCTACGCGCCAAAGCACGCGAGTTCTTTAATTCGCCATATAGATACAATACATTGGCTAAACGTTGCTCATCATACGTGTTGATGATATCAGCAGCTGTCTGTCCTCCGCGTTGGTTCATTCGCATATCCAACGGACCATCAAATCGGAAACTGAAGCCTCGCTCGGCTTCGTCAAAATGATGGAAACTGACACCTAAATCAGCAATCAACCCATCAATGGCATCTACCCCATAATAATCCATGAAATTACTTAGGTACCTAAAGTTACCTCGCACAAACTGCCAGCGTGGATCGTCAATCTTATTCTGATAGGCATCTATGTCTTGATCAAAACTGTATAATTGCTTCGTGCATTCTCCCTTCTCCTTTCTCCCTTCTCCATTTAATCGGCGCAAAATCTCCCTACTATGACCTCCTCCTCCGAAAGTCACATCTACATAAATACCGCCATCATGGATGTTTAGCCCATCTATCGTGGGCTCCAACATCGCGGGAATATGATAAATCGTTTCTGCCATTTTCTTAAATAATTCCCCCTGAAGAGGTGCTATGTGTTAATCCCTATCGGACTCTTTGGGGCCCCCCGAAAAAGCTCGTGAGAGGTTTTTCGGAAAGGAGAAGCCCCAACCGTCCGCTGATTTAACGGAGTGGTATCAGCCCTTACGGATTGGGAGCTTTGACGCCGCAAAGTTACTACTTTTTTCCCACATTTCCTAATTTTAGGCAAATTACCCCACTTTTCAACAAGTTTTCAATGGGTTTTCAACAGGTTTTCAATAATTTGAACATCTCCTATCTTGTTGAAAATCAAACACTTATGTAATTTATAAACAAAATTTGTGCGCCGCAACGATTTTGCTTGTGCTTTTCGGGACCATTTCGGGACCACATGCTGCCCTGGTAAGCCTAAAATAAAAACTGCCTAACCCAATGGGTCAGGCAGTTGATTATTATGCGTTTTGTCTAAATATTTAGAGCTCCGTGCCTAATATATTGAAGACACGCTTATTGTTGATTAACAACATTTGACCATTTATCAACAATTTCTTATTTTGAATGTTTTGATTCTTTAATACATCGGTCAAACCGGTTGTGGGGAACTTAATGGTAATATTAACATTATATCCTTTACCATTCTTAGCTTCCACTACCATCTTATCTGCATACATGGTCATTTTACCTTCAACAAGACTCCATAAATCTTCAATTCCTTGGGTTCCCTTTATACCTAAGAAACTATAGTAAATGCTACCTTCCGCATCTACGCCTTGGGATGCTAACATTGACGGGGATTCTTCGCTAAAGTCAATCGCATACTCTCCTTCGGGAATAACATTCTTCTCGGTATCACTATCTGCATAAATCAAACCTACAAAGTAATAAGATCCGCTTTGAACTATTGCTATGACTATTCCTTCTTGGCTGAAATATTGAGTATCAAAAATTTCTTTAGGATCTGCTTTTATAACTAGACTTACGTCTTCCTCTGCATCATACATATATGGATCTAGTTCATTCGTGAACATGGTAATTTTAAATTCTTTGACATCGGCAGTATTAGCAACATTAACGCCGACTAAATCCATTTTATATATGAAATAGAGAGTCCCCTGTATGCGCATAGTGTCCAATTTGATGGTATAACGATCTGCTTGATACGTAATCGTGTCACCATTCTCTACCATAGAGACAACGTCATTCGTGCAAGCAAAATAGGTGTCTTTTTCAGTGAATTCTCCGGTCAATTCTTCTGAATAGATAGCATTGTAGATGGTGTATTTTTGGTCTTCGTCTTGTGCACCATTAACAAAAAGAATACCATATTCTTCGCGAAGATCTTGGAATTCTCCAAAGGCAGTAATGCTAATAGGATTTCCCTGAGGAACCGGCTTGGTGTAATGCGTTGTAACGGAATAAATGGTGCCATCAAAGCCCAATATGTTATATACGATAGTCAGTGCATCTCCTTCTTTGGAAACGACAACTTCATTGATAGTCTTGATGTCTATATCTTCTCCTGAAATAACAGAATAAAGTTCTGTCTCTGCTAAATCGCAAGGGCTTTCAATGGTATCCGCATCTAATACGTAAGGTGCTGCAAATTGTGTAGTAAAATAAACTTCCTCATTTTCAGCAACAGCCACCCATACTTCATTTTCGTAACCATAGTTCATCAAAGCACTGGACTCGATTTCAACAAAGGTAGAGTCTCCGGTTGGAGTAACCGGTGCATCAATGAGTATGATATCTATGTCCGAGCAACCAATACCATAATCCTCGCAAGCCCAAGAATAACCATAATCAAAAACCTCTCCGGCAGGGAAGGCATAATCCCCGGATAAATTATAAGTATTGCCTAATTCATCCGCAAAAGTACCATTGAATGTATAGGTCGGACTGGTCGCCGTACCTTCTTTTAAGTACGCAATGTCCAAACTTCCTTCTGCTTCAATCGTATCCTGTCCAATCGCGATGAACGCTTCTACATTGTTGTAATTGTACTCAAGTCGATTACGAGCTATCCCATGGATTGGGAAGAGGGAAAATTGTGCTCCTTCGTTGGTCTCAAAATCTATTTCCCAAATATGGCCATACCATACTCCTTGGTATATCTCAAAGTAATTACCTAAATATAGTGCATAACCATCAGCAATGGTATAATTATTCTCTTTACCGGCAGAGAGACGACGCATTGGCTTTTTATTGGTAACTGCGGATTTTAATACTTTGTCATATTTAACTGTTGAAGTTGGAATTTGCAACTCGGAGTGCTGTTTCTTGGTGCGAACAGTCTTCAAGTTAACAGACTTTGATTGTTTGATACTCAACTCTTTCTTTTGAAGAGGTCCTGCAATGGCACTGCCGACTAAGCACAGAGCCAATAATACAACGGAAATCTTTTTCATACTTTTTGTATTTAATTGTTATTAATTATTTATAGGTTGGCCCAACAAATTGTACTGCGTCCCCCCACGTACAATACGAACCACACCATGATTATCTAATGTTTTGCGAATAGGAGTTGGCGACACACAACCATCTGGATTGGTGTTGCCATCAACACTGACTATGTTGAAATACGTGTAGCGACCGGCTTTGCCAATCTTGACATAATCTCCAACTTTGGGAGTACTGATTGCATAAATCTTTAGCCAAAATAGACGCAGATAATCCCACAACGTAACAGGATCATCTTCTGTACCAACATTCTCATCATAACCTGCTGATAGTTGAATGTAATCGGGCTTATCAATGTCTAATTGCCATAAACGCGTAATACTGTCGTACGGAGTAAAAGATGAATAAATATCAAATTCACTACCTGTGGCATAATCCTTTCCCGCAAAGTGAGCTTCGTATTTGTAATAAGGAGATAATGCGGTCACAAAATTGATGTCAATGGTGTCTCCGCGAACTCCGGTTTCATATCCGTATTGTTTTGCTAACTCAAAATTAGCATAGTATTCCCAACGTGGCATAATACCATTTAATTGGATATATGGCTCGTAACCATTACTATAACCTTGACCATTGGCATCCCACTTAAAAGTATTACTCTTATGCGTACATTCCTTGGCTGCATACATGCCGTATAAATCCGAATGATCAAAACCCGTCAACACCACTTGGAATGAGTCTGACAATAGGATACCTTCGCTCAAGAACTCCTTTCTTGAAGAGAACTTTTGGTTTATTCTAAATGTAACCAATTTACCTTTCTTGGTTCGATGGCTTATTTCTGTCAATGTATTTTCTGCTTCCGAACTCGCTAATACATTGCCCATCATATCCTGAATCTCTAAATGTAAACCAGAGAACTTAAATTTACTAGGAGCTAAAGCATTGTAACCTTTGGCCATCATCGCAATAGTAATACTCTTAACATAAAGAGGTGCCATTGGACGGTCAAATTTCGTTACCATCTTGTCCATGTCTGCACCAAATAAATATTGCCCATCTTCCAAATATTCCATACTCAATCCTGTACGTTGAATAGGCTCTGCTTGCGTTAATGGCCACAAACCATCATCGCTCTTTCCACTGGTAGCACTACCGATTACAAAACCACTATTGTTTACATCATACATGGTGGCTGATTGTAATAATTGAAAGGAGTCCTTCGTTCCATCAGTTCGTTCAACATATTGGACAGGCAAGCCAAATTTCCAACTATAACTGTTTTCCATTCCTCCGTCATCTCCGTGCGTTCCCATGACATAGTAATCTTTCCATCCTCCTTTGGATGTGATAGAATCCAAATAATCGCCTTGACTATTCTGGCCATAAAGAGCGCTATCTGTGTAGGATTTGTGATCCTGCATCATCTTATTCCGATAATAGAGTTTAGTATACTTGCCAACTGTGGTGTTTGGCCAAATCCAGCATTGCATGGTGTCTGAATTGGCACCAACAACACCATTCTTACTCAACCAAGTACCATCTCCTCTTTCGTCCAACCCTAGGAAGAAAGTACCACGTGGATTAGAGTAACCAATCTGCTGTGAACCATTCTCCGTCTTGGGCGTTGTTGTACGAATTGGAGCCGCTGCAACGGATGGACTAGGAGTGCTCATTACTACACTCGGATGTTTGTGTTCCATCAAACGGAGTTGATTTACGAGCTCTGATTCAATACCGGGGAAACGAACCACTTGTTCTTGCGCATTTGCTGTTATTGCAACAACAAATAACATCATTGTTATGATAGTCTTTTTCATATTTGTTAGAGTGCTTGATTATCTGCGGTGACTTGCATTATCTTACCATTCGAACCAACCAATAGTAGTTGCGTTTGATTAAAATTAGATATGCAAGATTTTAATATATATGTATCACAAAATATCTTAACTAAACGTTGTACCCCTAATTTCTCTGTCAAATCAAGACGTTTGGCCAAAGGCGAAATATTTGTCAAATCTGCATCACTTGCCAAGGAATAGGTAATAGTCTGTGCTTTTTCATCGCTACTGAAGACTAATGGCAAATAGCCTTGGAAAAGTTTATTTTCTATGGTATAATCAATGAGTAGAATTGGAGTTACTTGTTTTTGATTAACCAATTGTGTGAATGCGAAACGAGAAATTGTTGCACCATTCTTTGCTGCGGTCTGAATTATCTTTTGAATTTCAGCCCGAGTTGTTGCATCTGTCTTATCTCTATCTAAATAATTGATGGTCCAACGAACCTTTTCTTTATCCAATTTGTTTAGATAATAGGAAACACCTACATATTGAGGAGCAATGTAAATCTTATCGTTAGCTGTGCATACTAATCGAGACGAATCTGCATTCAGAACATAATCCAACGCATCCGTGCCATACTTGTTGGGCATCGTTTCATAAAAATGCAAACCGGTAGGAGTAAAGAGCGTTCCCATGTAATGCTCCGCAGTGTCTTTATAATAGAATACCCCTTGTTTAAATGTCATATCAATGACAGTATCGTAACCTACGAATAAAAAATGATCGTTGTCGTTACCACATAATGTTACCCAATCGTAAGAGTCAACAGGTCGGAAATAATCTTCCCAACGGAGACTAGCACCTATGCGATTCATGTAAATATATGTGCCTGTTTTTTTCCCTTTCAGTTTTAGACGATTAGTGGTGATGGGCTGCATAATGCTAAACTCATAGTCGCCTTGAAAACCTAATCCATCATCTTGAGGATCAGAGAAGATATGGAAGGTACCACTATTGGAATTGAACGTCAGAACAACCCCTTGCGTGAAATCTATATCCCATAAGCATGAATCTTGTCTATACAAATGCCCTAATCCCTGTGCGTCATTCTGCGTGGCAATATGAGCAACTTTGTTTTCATTGAAACTCATTAAAATGCAATATCCGTGACTCTCTGCATTAGGGAAATACACCATCTCCCATCCATTGGGCGCCTCCACTAATTGGCGCGAAACCATTTCTTTGATTTCTTGCTGACGCTCAATAGCAGATTTGTCAAAGATGTTCGCTTCTTCTCGGCTGCATGACGTACAAACAACGCCAAACAAAAGCATGGTATAAATTAATCTTTTATTCATATCTGTTTCCATTAATTATTCATTACTATTTCGTAGGTCATTGCATCTTGACGGCGTTGTACTTCGGCACGTAGAGAATCTAACGTGATGCCGTATTTCTCCAATAACCATGTTTTTGCCATGTCAATCTTTTGATTAATAATCTTTGTTCCGTCAAGATTCTCATCAAAGCCAATCAAATGTGTGTTGTCTTCACTGAACTCAAAACCACGTTCTTTCCACTGACCAATGGAGTCTGTGATGTAACTTGAAATTACTTCTACAAAATCTTCATGCGCTTCGCTACGGCTATAAGGCGTTACAAACCCCATTCGATATGCGTCAACATCACTCATATATTGCCAATTCTGCGCATCATATTGACCTCCGGAAATTGCCTCATACTCTTTTGGAAAAGATTTAGCTTGGTGCAAGATGTGCGAGAATTCATGGTGCATAACGTGGAAGATGTACTTGTTCATCATCGCTACATTAACTTTCCCCCCGTCTTTTGGAAGCCACTCATTCATATCATTCATGTTGTATAAGGTAATTTTGTATCCACCTTCTGCTACACCAAGTGTCTCTGTGCCTTGAGCGGCATTAATTGCTGGACACCCCAAAATGTTAATAATACGCGGCGCGTAAAATTTGAGAAAATTAGGGTCGGATACCTGTTTCTGATATACGTCTAACCATAAATATTTAACACAATGTGCTGTAATTTGGGCTTGCTCAAATCCTGCCGGTACTAAATTATAGGACATGTCCGTTGATTCGTCTTGTAGTTGATAACGGAATTCAATATTGTATGGACTTACGTAAGAGTCTCTTAACCAACAATCAAAAGCGTATGTACTTTTCGTTGTGTCCGGCCATATTGAATCAGGAAAGACCGAATTATCACTCAATTTGTCTTCACAACTTGTCATGATTCCCATTAACAAAAATGGTATAATCATTATTTTTAATGTATGTTTCATCATTTTTTTCTCCTTTCTATACTTTTTTGACAAGTGCTTATTTGATTAAAATTGTCATTTCACCATTGGGCTTTATAGGCAAATTTTCACCAGAATAGGACGTATTGCCGCTGATATATGGAACAACGTTATCTCCGATTACCTTGCGCTCATTGGGCTTCATCCCTGCAATCTGAACCTCAGGAGGTAACTGTACCGCCTTGCGGTCGTCATTCCAACATAAGAATAAACGTTTATTTTCTGAACCAAAGTAGTGAATAACCTCCATTCCGTAGCGTTTAATGTCAAAGAAACGAGTTCCATCATGCATATTCTCTATACGACGCAGATGTAATACACACCATATATAAGGAAGCTTGTCCTCTGAGAATGCTGTCCATTCTGGGGTTAAATCTTGGCAGTGCAAATTAGGAACAATCTGAAAATATCTTTCATACGATTGTTCTCCAAGATGTGAATTCGCTATTGTGTTTTTTCTCTTGGAGAAGAAACTCTCAATATTGCTGCGAGTGAGATCTATCGTGCAAAGATAACCCTTCGTCCATGTGTCCATATCGGCTATAGCAGCATCAATATTCCCCAACATGATTTGCGCTTCTGCACGGCACAAAAGGGTCTCTCCGGTTGTAAATTCACGACGCAACATGTGTACCATTCCAATGCCGGCAACCTTGTCGGTGTATTCAAAATACTCATCAATTTTTGTCAGGAATGCACCATATTTTTGATCAAAATGCCAAATGTTAAACCCGGGAAATCTACTCGTCCAGTTCGGACCGGGACCATTGATGGTCATATCTAATGGATCGTAGTTTATCACAAAGCGATTATATCCTGGGAAAAAAGATCGCGAAAATACAGAATGACAATCGGAAATCATTAAGTTGGCAGGTGATTTGGCATCAAACCATGCGTTACGCTCATTCTCTGCATTACCATATTCTTTGGCGGTTTTAGCGTCCCACATAAGAGAAGCAGGGGTACTGCCTAACACTAAATCTGCATACCGAACCACTTTGTCATATTGGCGAGTAAATAAATAGAAACGTGCAGCAAAAGCATAAGCAGCATTCTTGTTGAAATGGTACTTGGGAACAGAATAATAACTATCATCTACGCCATAAGTTTCTAATGCATCTACCAAGTCTTTCTCTATGTTCTTATACACCTCTGCAACCGTTCCTCGCTCGTATTGAGGACGAACGGTGCTCTCTGTAGAAGTCATGTAGTGAATTCCCACGTCTTGCTTACTTAATGTGGCATCTTTATAAGCATGACAGAAGATATTAACTAATATAAAGTGGTTATATGCGCGAATCATTAAGGCTTCAGCGCGTTCTGTGTTCAATTTGGGACCTCCGTCCTTCTCTAATTGATTGATGGCTTCTATTGCTTGATTGGCTACTGCTATATTGTGGTAGCAGTTGTTCCAAATGAAAGCAGGAGAATCTTGATTGCTAAAAGAAGCAGATGTTACATCTTGAAATGTAAACATTTGTGTGTACATTTGCTCTAAAGGTTCTTCGTTGAAGCATTTCCCTCTTGAATCAGGAGCATTATTATCTACGTCATTGTCAGACATCGTTTCTCCAATTCCGGCAATGTTGGGCATTTGATATCCGGAGACTAACAACATCTGTACTTTCTTTTGTGTGTTAATCTCTGAACGCAAATCCGGTTCTTGATCCAAAAAATTACAACTTGTCAAACTCAAGGTGACACCTATTAATATATATATATACTTTCTCATATTCTTCTTTGTTTTGGTATGAATCTATTAGAATCCTAAACGGAAAGTGAAAGTGAACTGACGTGGAATAGGTGAACTTACACCTCCGGTGTTATAGTACTCAGGGTCTTGTCCGTTTAATTTTTTATCTGCATACAATAAGGCAAGGTTGGTGCCACTGAATTTAACGGAGAAATTGGAAACGGCTTTCTGATTTGCAAACCATTTCTGGGGGAAAGAATATTCTACACTAACTTCTTTCAGTCGGATGAAATCTCCTTTTGCTATACGTTGGTCACTATAGTTGTATGCCGAATAAGCGTAAGACAATCCACCAATATCGGTCATCTGTCGCAAAGAAGCAATAACAGGAATATTGGTCTTGTTTTCATCACCGGAAACAGCCCAACGGTTCTTCATTTCCTTAGAAGATGCAGTCAAATCGTTGTATTGGCTACTATAAACATAGCATAAATCATTTAAACGCAATACATTACCAAATGAGTAAGTAAAGAAGATTCCAATTTTTAAATCTTTATAGATTTGGAATGTGTTGTTGAATGAACCGAAGATAGTTGGCTCGATAGACCCTTCATACTTTAAGAAATCTGTATGTGAGTAATCTTGCATATTGATATCAGAATAATTATCTCGGGTATATTTCTGTGTATGCGCTTTGTCTGCCCAGAAGGTCGGAAGTCCATCTTCGTCCAATCCGGCAAACGGAATGGAAAATAGTGCTCCTATGGGGAAGCCCTCTAAACGGCCATAACCACTGCACAACGCTTGAATGTTATCTAACGATTGCAAATTAGTAATCTTATTGGTGGTGTGCGAGAAAATGAAGTCTGTTGTCCAACGGAAGTTCTTACGATCAATATTGACGGTCGAAATGGTCAATTCCTCACCGGAAGACTTCATGTCTGCATAGTTGGCTAATTTAACCAACTCTCCACCGACACCGGTAGTTTGCATGTATCCAATCAAATCATAATTAGTGCGTACATAAAAGTCGAAATCAATGTTCAGCCGATTAGAGAAAAATCCTAAACTGGTTCCAACATTAAACTCGTGCTTCTTCTCGTATGTCAATTCGGAATTCTCCAAATATACTAACTCAATTCCGGACTCTTGCACAGAGGTAAGATGACGCCACGGTGTGAATGATTGAAACCATGCAGATGAGTTGCTGGCCGGACCACGGTCTGCTGTCAATGAATAACTCAAGCGTAACAAAGCGTAACTCCAATAATCACCAAATGTGGAATCCCAAAAACGTTCATTACTGGGAGTCCATGTGCCGCTGACATTCCATGTTGGTAACCAACGACTTCTCTTAGACTTACCTAGTTGGTTTGAACCTTCATAACGAATCGTACCCGTGACAGAATAACGACTTTGGTAACTATAGGATGCCATTCCAAAGAATGCTAAATTACGATAGAATTCATACTCGTTCGTGTAGTAATCAGTTCCTTCTTCTACTCCTTGTTTGAATATCCTATAGTCATAGTAGGGTATTCCGCCATTTTCGTATTGATAACCCCATCCGCGGAACCAAGTTGCCTGCCTGTCATAGCGATTAACTTCGGCTCCCGCAAAAAGGTTGATTAAATGATCATCACCCTCAGCTCCACCGCCACCATTGGCAAAACCACGATTATACTGGATGGATCCACGAAAATCTACTTGCAACAACTTGCGATTTTCGGTAGTAAAAATACCTCCTTCGGGTAATACACTGATAGGCAAAGAGTTCATTTTGTCTGGATCCGTGTATAAATATTCATTCCTATCACGAATCAGGTCACTCTCATTCTCGTATATACCAGCACGATAAGCGCGGGCTTGGTTAGAACTTTCAGTTACTTTATGTTCTTGAAGAGTTGTACTATAACGAATTGCCGCCAAGGCCTTAAACTCTAAACCACGAATAGGTTTATAATTCAGTTCACCTTGGAATTTCATGTCGGCTACTGTAATGTCAATATAGTTGCTGTTCAATTCGTCAAAGATGTTGAAACCGCAATAATTACGACGATAGTTGGTATGTGGCTCTAATGCACGAGAGGTGTTCATGGAATAGGAGAAGGGGTTGATGTCAAACTCACGACTCACTGCTCCTGTTACTACGTCCACCGAACGATTGGTGGTACCTGGGGCCTCCTGCTTACGATAACTACCATTGGTGTTGATACCAAAAGTTAAATGCTGCTTGCTGCCCTTAGGCAATAATTCAAAGTTGGCATTGCAGTTAGCTGTATAACGTTGTACCGAACTTTTCTTGTACCACCCGGGGTCGTATAAAACGGACAATGACGCATAAACGTTAGCACGATCCGTACCCATGGAGTAACTAAGAGAGTGGTTCATCATTACATTCGAATTGAATAATTGATCAAACCAATCCGTGTTGCGGAACTCGGCTTCGCGCAAAAAAGCATTACGAGCTTGAGGTGTGTTCTCTAAACCAAATTTTCCAGTAGCAGCATCGTATGTCTTAATCAAATCATACATTTTACCGTAAACACCAGTGTTCTTCGCTGTGTTTAACGATGATGCCTCAAGCCATCCTTTATTGGCAAGTTCTTGATATATACCCATTTGCTCTTGTGAAGAACAAATGTTGTAATCTTTGTAGGTGGGCTTTAGGCGTGTCGTTAATTCGCATGTATAATTCAATTTACTTTGACCGGCTTTACCCTTTTTGGTGGTAACAACAATCACACCTGCCATGGCACGAGCACCATAAATGGATGTCGCAGAACCATCTTTCAAGATCTGGAAACTTTCAATATCATCCGCATTAACTCCGGCAATCGCACTTGCAATCAACGTAGATGCATCACCGCTGGACAAATCGTTGGCGTCCAGATTAACGTTATCTTCCAAAATAACACCATCTACCACCCACAGGGGTTTGGAGGTACCATAGATGGAAGTCGCACCACGAACACGGATTTTAGGAGCCGTTCCGAAAGTACCACTCACGTTTTGTACACTTACACCGGCTGCGCGACCTTCCAAACTACGGCTGACATCTGCCACACCATCTAATTTGCTTTTGTCTGCATCAACCTTAGTCGCAGCGCCGGAGAACATACGCTTATCTTGTGCAACCATACCGGTTACTACAATATCTTCCAATTGGGTAGTCTCACTTGCCAAAGTTACTTTAATAACAGGCTTAACCGCTATGGTCTGAGTCTTGAATCCAATGGATGAAATAATCAAATGTTTAACTCCTGCGGGAACCATCAACTCGAAGTTACCATCAAAGTCGGTCACTGTACCTACTGTTGTACCTTCTGCTACAACGTTCGCACCAATGGCACCTTCTCCCGAGTCTTCTAAAACTAAACCTGTTACTTTCGTCTGAGCAAGCAAGGCTGTACTCAGCAAAAATAAACAGATTAATGTGTAAAATTTTTTCATCATATATTATAAATAATATTTACTTTTTTCCTTACAAATTACCGCATAGAACGCGAAAATTCGTGCAAAATTACAAAAAAAAAATAATATATGCAAATAAAAAGGCAGAAAAATTTAAATTTCCTGCCATTATCTATCATTTTGTGTCAAAATGTTTTTAATTTGTAACACTATTCGTAAATAAGTGTATAAATGTTGCTTGGATGAAAAATTTCTTGCGCAACATCAAATAAATCATTCGGCGTAAGTTGTGCAATTTTTTGGAATGTTTCTTCCCAAGTGGGGGCGCATCCGTGGTATAGCATCAACTTAGCCATGGCCAATGCATTGTTCTCTTGGTTCTCTGAAGAAATAGCCATTTGTCCGTGCAGTTGTTGCAATGATTTCTGCAATTGGTGTTGACTAATCGGATGTTTCCGGAATGATTCTAATTGTTTCAAAACAAGCCTTATACACTCGTCTTTGTCTTTCTTGTCCGAAGCAAAGTAAATACTCCAATAGCCCGTATCGCTCAATGGCGTATATTGAGATTCAATAGTATAAACAAGGCCTTTCTTTTCGCGCAAGAGTAGGTTGAGCTTAGATGACATGCTTCCGCCTCCCAAAATGTTGTTTAGTAGGTATAGTGCCAATTGTTTCTTATGTCCGATTGGATAAGCCAATCCTCCCAACATGACATGTACCTGGTGGGTGTGTTTTTTGTATCGAATCTCGTGCTCTTGCGTTGCTGAATGGTAGGGAGAGTGGGGTGCTGCTCCTTCCTTGACATCCTTAAATAATTGATTTGCAAGGGCTTCTAATTGGTGGATAGACAGGTCGCCTTGTGCAAAAATAACGATGTGCTCTGCCGTGTAATTGCGAACCATAAACGGTTCCGCTACCGACTTGTTTTTCGCGAGTGCGCGCACGCTCTTGCGCGTTCCTAAAATAGGTCTGGCTAAGGGATGCCCCTTAAAGACTAATGACTCAAAATCGTCGTATATCAATTCGCTCGGACTATCTTCGTAACTCTCAATCTCATCCAAGATGACTTCTACTTCCTTTTCGGTCTCTTCCTTTGGGAAAGTAGGATGCAGTATCATGGATGCAATCAGTTGCAATGCTTTCTTCCAATGTTTCTTAGGTGTAGCGGCATAAAAAGTAGTCTCTTCCTTGGTGGTGTAGGCATTGATCTCACCGCCCACTCCTTCTATCTGGTCAATAATATCCCTTGCTGTCAGTTCTTTGGCAGGGCTATTGGGGCTTTGGGAAGTTTTGCATCCTTTGAAGACACAATGCTCAATATAGTGCGCCAATCCACTTTCATCCTCTCTCTCGTCTCGTGTACCGGTTCCCACCATAACACCGAGATAAACGACCTCAGATGGACGGTAACGGTACACAATTCGCACACCATTGGGTAAAAATTTATAAAAAGTTTCGTTCATATTTGCATAATTAAAAAAAAAGTTGTAATTTTGCACCCGCTTTCGTTTCCAACACGCGGCATTGGCGGAATTGGTAGACGCGCTAGACTTAGGATCTAGTTCGATGAGAGTGTAGGTTCGAGTCCTATATGCCGCACCATTATGAAAAGATCTGTTTTTGTATCTTTAGTTATTCTTGCTGGAGTTTTGTCTGCCTGCTCGTCTCGTCAGGCTTCTTATACTCCGTATATTTTACATTCTCATTTTTATTTGAATCCTGTGTATAGTGGTGACTCTATTGTTGCTGCTCAAGATACCTTGGATTCCGTTGCTGTTTCTCCGTCGGATGGTTATTACCATCTCAAGCCTATCCATTTGGGTGATACGGTTGTTTTTGTGGCAGGATTTGGTTCGGTGGCCAACGACCTGATTGCGGCACGAATGAATGTAGATACATTAAGTTTGCTTCAATCTGCTCGGATAGGTGATGATTTTCGTGCCATCCTTTTGCCTGAGTCAGATGAGAAACATATTCAGTTACTCTTTAAACCCGGGTATAGTTTTGCTGCATTACGTGTGGGTTATCGACCCATTAAGGTGGGCGAACATACCATTGAATTGGTGGTTGAGTCGGATTCTAAGTTTTCACCCCAATCCCAAATCTTTAAGCAACCTGTGATTGAATAGGCATCGTCTATTCGTTGGTGCCTTTTTCGTGCTGTTTGGCTTCTTGCCAAAGATTTTCCATTTCGTCAATGGTCATGTCTTGCAATCGTAACCCTTGTTGGGTTGCTTGTTGTTCGATGTAATTAAACCGTCGGGTGAACTTACCATTGGTCATTTCGAGCGCGTTATCCGGTTTGATCTTGTATAACCTTGCCACGTTAATCAAGGAGAATAGCAGGTCTCCGAACTCTTCCGTCATTCTTTGTCCACCCTCTCGCATTTCTGCCTCAAACTCACCAATCTCCTCTTTTACTTTATCCCACACATCTTCTTTCTTTTCCCAATCAAATCCCACATTAGCCACTTTATCTTGGATGCGATAGGCCTTGATTAGGCTGGGCAGGCTGTCAGGTATGCCACCAAGTACGGTTTTGTTGCCACCTTTTTCTTTCAACTTAACCTGCTCCCACAAGTGACTCACTTCCTCGGCATTTTGTGCCGCCACTTCTCCGTAAACATGGGGGTGACGGAAAATGAGTTTGTCGCATAAACGATTGCATATATCTGCCATATCAAAGGAGTCGGTCTCGCTGCCCATCTTGGCATAAAAAACGACATGCAATAGCACGTCTCCGATTTCTTTGCATATCTCATCCATGTCTTTACGAATGATAGCGGCAGCCAATTCGTTGGCTTCCTCAACGGTGTTTTGTCGTAAACTCTCAAAGGTTTGTTTCTTGTCCCAGGGACATTTTTCACGCAGTTCATCCATGATAGTTAATAACCTATCAAAGGCCTGCAGTTGTTCTTCTCTTGTATGCATAACTCTAAACTCTAAACGCTCAACTCTCAACTTTCAACTCTACACTGCCGTCAGGTGCCATCTGGGCGTACGTCCATAATTTGAACATATCACCTAATATAATTACGCGCGACGCGCGTGAAGTCATCAAATCTAATTCGATATGTCGGTGCCCGAAGATATAGTAATCACAATGTTGCTTGAGCTCTTGGTCCTTGGCAAACATCACCAACTCTTCCTTATCTTCTCCTTTGTACGGACAGGGGTTCGCGAACTCTTTGAGGCGGCTGCGGCGGGCCCATTCGTAACCGAATCCGTTGCCTATACATGGAGGAATAAGTCGGAAGATGAACTGCGGAACGGGGTGGTGGAAGAAAGCACGCAGCCGCATAAACGACCGAATGCGTTTTTGCATTCTTTCATCTACGCGAGCGGTGTAGTTATCCGGCACCAATCCGTCTCCGTGGGCCAAGTAAACACGCTTGCCGTTAATCTCCGTCACGCAAGGCTCTTTATGCACAATAACGCCGGTTCGTTTGGCTAACCAACCAAAGGTCCATATGTCGTGGTTCCCGATGAAATAATGCACCTCAATGCCTTTGTTTGTCAAGGATTGCAGGCAGTCCAAAAGAGGAGCGAACTGCTTTTTATCTTGATGCCCCCAGATATACTCGTACCAAAAGTCAAATATATCTCCGAGCAGATAAATAGCAGTCGCATCTTGTCCCATTTGGGTTAATAACCCTACTACACGCTGTTGATGTGCAGCATTGTCTTCAATTGCTTTTGAACCCAGGTGGGCATCACTTAAGAAATAAACCATATCTTGCCCTAATTTGGGTGCAAAGGTACAAAGAATTTTTGAGATACGCAAATTTTTTTACAAAAGCGATACACTTCGGTTCACAAAGTTAGCCAGAGCCTCACCTTTCAGTTGTCCGCTGGCGAGCAGAGCGATGTCCAACAACTGTTTCAACCGCTCGTCTTGGTCCTTCAGCGTCCAAACGGTCTTTTCTACCATCTCTTTTGCGTCTTCGTTTGCGTTCTCTTTATCGGAGTGCCCGGAGGCATTTTTCTTGACTTCCTCCATGACGGTTTCGCTGGTCATCTTGTCCATGAGTTCTTTAATCAACGGATGGGCGGTGTTGATGACTAAGTTATACTGATCCGGCATTTGTCCGTAGAAAGACATGCCTTGCTGATGGGCAGACATCTCCTTCATGCGGCGCATAAACTCGTTTTGGGTGAGGAAAACAGGCAGCGCATCTTCGGCCGTTGCTTCGCAGTTGACGAAGTAATTCAGTTTGCTATTTTCCGGCAGTACTCCTTCAAAGGCCTTGCGCATTCCTTCTTTCTGCTCTGTGGTGTAGTTGTCGTTTGCGTTGTCGTTGTCGTTCTTCTTGATGATATTCTCAATCACGTCGCTATCTACACGAACGAAACGGAGTTTCTCTTGCTTTTGTTCGGCCTGGCTCATCTGATGCACATCCAACTCGCCTGTCATCTCGAGTATGTCATAGCCTTTTTGTTTAGCACGCTCGATGTAGGTGTAATTCTGGTCCTTGTCTTGGGTGTATAGCACAACGATATTGCCGTCTTTGTCCGTTTGGTTGGCCTTGATTTTCTCGATATAGTCTTTTTGCGTGTAATACTCGCCGTCCAAGTTCTTGAGCAGAGCAAAATCAACGGCTTTTTCGTAGAATTTCTCGTCGGTCAGCATACCAAATTGAATGAACATTTTGATATCGTCCCATTTTTTCTCGAAGTCAGCCTTGTCGGTTTTGTACATCTCTGCCAATTTGTCAGCCACCTTCTTGGTGATGTGACTGGATATCTTCTTGACGTTATTATCACTTTGCAGGTAGCTGCGGCTGACGTTCAGCGGGATATCCGGGCTGTCGATTACGCCATGCAGCAGGGTCAGGTATTCCGGAACTATATTCTCCACTTCGTCCGTCACGAAGACTTGGTTGCAATAGAGCTGAATCTTGTTGCGATGCACATCTAAGTTGCTCTTGATCTTGGGGAAGTACAATATGCCGGTCAGGTTGAATGGATAATCCACATTCAGGTGAATATGGAACAGCGGTTCATCCATCAGCGTGGGGTATAGCTCGTGGTAGAAGGTCTTGTAATCTTCTTCTTTGAGGTCTGCCGGTTTTTTAGTCCATGCCGGAGCGACGTTATTGATGATGTTCTCTTCGTCCAACTCAACCTCCTTGCCGTCTTTCCATTCTTTTTTCTTGCCAAAGGCAATCTCGACGGGCAGGAACTTGCAGTATTTCTTGAGCAATCCTTCGATGGTAGCGTCCTCTAAGTACTGCTCAAATTCCTTGTTGATATGCAGCACAATGTCCGTTCCACGCTCGGATTTGATGGTATCTTCCATCTCGACTTCGGTGTCGCCTGAGCAAGACCAATGAACGGCCTTGGAGTCGTCTTTATAGCTGAGGGAGAAGATTTCCACTTTATCTGCCACCATGAAGGCACTATAGAAACCTAATCCAAAGTGACCGATGATAGCTTCGGCCTGGTCTTTGTATTTATTCACGAACTCTTCTGCACCGGAGAAAGCAATCTGGTTGATGTACTTATCTACCTCCTCGGCGGTCATGCCGATACCGTGGTCTTGCACGGTAAGTGTTTTCTTTTTCTTATCTATTAGAACGCGTACACGCACGTCTCCCAAGTCCCCTTTTACGTCGCCCGAGCGGGACAGAGTTTTGAGTTTTTGGGTAGCATCTACGGCGTTGCTGATTAACTCTCTAAGAAAGATTTCATGATCTGAATACAAGAACTTTTTAATAACAGGAAAAATGTTTTCCGATGTAACTTTAATGGTTGCCATAATATGTAATGTTTAATAATTAGCTATTTAGTTGTTCCGGAATGTCTTATACCAAAATCATGCCAAAGAGTGTATGACTGACAAAATGGCAGACTTTGTCCTTTGTCTAATTGATAATGGGCTAATTCCTAATTGGCTCTTTTTTTCACTTTTATTTGCAAATATCAAAAATTCTTTGTAATTTTGCAACGCAAAACTGCAAAAAAGAATGAATATGAATACACCATTATCCGTACAACCTATTTCAACTCCTCAATTTATTGTCAATATAGAGGATGCTTCTTTAATGAAAGAGATTCGTCATGCAATTCGTATGATTAAGGGTGTTTCGGCTGTCCGTGCTACAACATCAGCAAATAGTATTTCACCTTCTTTGTCAAGAAGAATAAATCTTGCACGTCGTGAATATAAAAACGGAGAAACCATTATTTGCCGTACTC
>JAGHRV010000043.1 GCA_018066175.1 Candidatus Colicola equi
AGGTATATCTAATAAAAATTATTTTCTTATGCAAAGACCTGTAATTCATCAGGTTGAATTGGAACGGATGGTATTCCGCTGCAAGAATTTTTCCTTATGAATCCTTCCGATTTATTCTAATCTATTCGTCACACAAACGTGCGAAATTTGCAGATATTCGTCACAAAAACGTGTTTTTATTTGCGTATGTCAAAATAAATCACTACCTTTGCAGCCGAAAACAAGAGATTGAACTTTTTTGTTCATCAGATTGAACTTTTTTGTTAATAACTTTGAACTTTTTTTACAATGGAGTATAAACGTTCTCAATATGAGCAAGTTACTGAACGATTAAGAGAACCAAGATTACGGCTACAAGTCATTGTTGGCCCTCGTCAAGTAGGCAAATCAACACTGATCCGTCAGGTGCTGGATGCCATAAATATGCCGTTTGATGCCTATAACGCAGATGATGTGGTCAATCCGGGACAAACATGGTTGTCAATGATTTGGGAAAAATCAAGAATGAAACTTAAGCAAGGTAATGAAGTAGAACGCTTGTTAGTAATAGATGAAATTCATAAGGTGCCCAATTGGAGTGAAACGGTAAAAGCAGAATGGGATAGAGACACCATGAATAAAACCAATCTAAAAGTCGTTCTTTTAGGTTCCTCTCGAATGCTATTGATGCAGGGGTTGTCTGAGTCTCTAATGGGACGATATGAGCTGATTCGTTTGCCCCACTGGTCTTTCACGGAAATGAGAGATGCTTTCGGTTGGACCGTAGAACAATATATTTATTTTGGTGGTTACCCGGGAGCCGCCCCATACATACATGACTTGGCTCGTTGGCGGCAATATGTTTTAGATTCGTTGATAGAACCATCTATTGCTAAAGATGTGATTTATTCTACACGCATACTCAAACCACAATTACTGCGGCAATTATTCGAAATAGGTAGCAGTTATTCCGGCCAATTGTTGGCACTAAAAAAGATTGCTGCTCAGTTGCAAGATGCAGGTAATCTGACCACATTGGCAGGGTATTTGGAACTATTAGACCAAGCAGGGTTATTGGTTGGTTTACAAAAATATGCACAGGATAAAGCACGTAAGTATAATTCTATACCCAAATTTCAAGTTCATAACTCGGCATTGCGTAATGTGTATGATGACTACACCCTAGATATAGCAATGATTAATCCTGAAATTTGGGGACGTTTTGTAGAATCTGCCGTTGGCGCTTATTTGGTTAGTCAGGCATCTATTTATGGTTATCATGTCTATTATTGGCGAGAAGCCTCTGACGAAGTAGATTTCGTGCTACGAAGAAATACAAGAACGGTGGCCATTGAAGTAAAATCAGGAAGAAGGCAAAGAAATCAAGGATTAGTATTTTTTGACGAACAATTCAAACCTTGGCGTTCCATTGTGGTAGGTGGTGATGGATTTACGGTGGAAGAGTTCTTGTCCATGTCGTTGGATGAATTATTTAGGTAGAGATCGCGATTTCGTGAAGAAGTTGCCATTTTTATTTGCATATTTCAAAAAAAAGCAGTACCTTTGCAGTGTTTTTTAATGGAAAAACATAACATTATTATAAGAAATACCGTATTAAAGTATGTCGATTGCACAAAAAACAAAGGAAAAAATGGATAATATACCGGTTGGTTCCGTGTTTACTATTGCGGATTTTGAGATGGAACCTCAATACCAACCGGCTCTTGTAGTGACGCTTGGGCGAATGGTAAAACAAGGAATAATTTCGAAAGTGAGTAAAGGTAAATATTACAAACCTAAACAAAGCATTTTCGGAACACTTCTTCCTGCTACTGACGAAATTGTTAAAGATTTCTTACAAAAAAGTGACAAAACTATAGGATACGTCACCGGCACACGCGCATTTGCCGAAATGGGGCTAACTACACAAATATCATCTACCATAACCGTGGGGACAAATAAATACCGCGGTCCTTTGAAACGTGGTGAATATCAAATAAATTTTCTATTGCAACCCAACCCTATCCGTGAGGAGCAGATTCCGTTACTGCGCATTCTGGACGCAGTACGACTGATAAAGAGAATTCCTGCCATATCGCCGGACGAATGTGTGTCGCGTATAGGCAAACGGATAACTGCATTACCAATAGATAAACAAGGGGAAATAGCTGACTTGGCACTTGCTTATGCGCCCTATGTTAGAGCCTTGACAGGTGCCATTTTAGAGCAGATTGGAACTGTTAACACTCATTCGTTACGTTTGAGTTTGAATGGAGTAACGAGTTACAAACTTTCCCTCAGTGAACAAATATTGCCCAATAAAAGGAATTGGAACATACTATGACACTACACGAAAATAAAGAACTTTTTTCGGATGCTATTATAGCCGCTTCACGTCCGATAGCAGAAGGCGGATTAGGTATTAAAGACATTTTTATAGAAAAGGACTATTGGATCACGCGCTCACTGAAATTACTGAGTCAAGTTAATACTAGTCAGCATGCCGTATTTAAGGGAGGCACTAGTCTCTCCAAGGTCTATGGCATAGGTGCGCGTTTTTCCGAAGATATAGATATCGCCATATTAGATACTGACACGTTTACGGGTAACCAACTTAAGTCGCTTATCAAACGTACTTCCAAAGCGATGAGTGCAGGATTAGATGAAATAATCATCCCCGGTATTACCAGCAAAGGGTCCCACTATCACAAAGCATTTTATCGTTATCCTCGTGTGGTGACTGCCGATCAGGTGGGAGCAATCAAAGCAGGACAGATTCTAATAGAGATTAGTGCCTTTGGCAATCCATATCCGTATATAACACGTAGCGTACAAAGTTTTTTGACAGACTTCTTTCTCCAAATTGGTCAAAATCAATTGATTGAAGAATATAATATGCACCCTGTCGATGTGCTTGTATTAGACAAACGGCGCACCCTAACTGAAAAGTTAACATCACTATTTCGTTGTTCTTTGGCTAATGATGCCATAGGTCAGATGACAAATAAGATTAGACATTTCTATGATTTGCATTATTTGCTTAAGGATGATGATATTCGTGCCTATATAAACACTAAGGCTTTCTATAGTGATTTTACACAGCTGCTACACGAGGATCAACAACGCTTTGAACAACCGGAAGGCTGGCAGGAACGTACTATTGGCGATTCTGTTTTGATTACACAACTTCACGATACATGGCAGAAATTACAACACACATATATGAGAGAGTTACCCGATTTGGCTTATCGCGAAATTCCTTCCTCAGAACAAATCGAAAATAGTATGCACACTATTCTACAGTGTCTTATGTAACCCTTAATATTTCTCCGTTTATTGCATTTTTATTTGCGTATTTCAACAACAAAGAGACCCTCGCGGTCTCTTTTTTGCCTAACCAGGGTTCTCGTCCAGGACTCGAAAAGCGCAGCAAAGCGAGCATAATCGTTCGAGCAAAGCGATTCCAACCTTTTTAGTATGAAAAAGTCGTACCAATAGGAATTCCTAATGCAGAATAACGATGACCATCGCGATGGATATAAAAATGGCCATTTTTCCATATTTTCTTTGCATTAGGTTGGCGGTCTGTTTTAATCGTTTCAAGGGATGTCTGTGTGTGATGAATAGTGACGTAAATAGGGGCTGATGAATAGTTGACACTAAATGCGTCTTTCCCAGAAGCACGTGAACGAACCATAATGCGGTAACGCCCTTCCGGAAGATTATTCGCTAAATCGCTCTTGAAATGATAAGTGAAAGTGTCTTGATATAAAATTACCATTGGTTGTGTCATCAAACTCAGTATTCGCTCACTGGGTTCAGGATAAGTATCATAATACACTCCTAAACCGACTGAACCGCTAAAGATTGCATTTTCTGTGCCCCCATCAGGTAGATGTAGTTTTAATATAATATCTAAATCAGGATTAATTAAGGTTAGCGATGTATCGGCAATGACATAACTATCGTAATATAGTTTATTGGCCGTAAGTGGTTTGATTATCGATACCGAATCTTCTCCATCTAACCACACTATTCCGGTTAAATTATCGGTGTAATAGCCCCATCGCAAAGCATACCGTCCGACCGGCAAAGTGGTAGGATTCGTCATTATGGTTAGCGAGTCTGTCTGCCCTTGACGTAAATCTACACCACCGGTATAGATCTCCTGAAAATGGTCTTCGTTTTCCAACGCTAATGTAATCCAGCCATTCCATTCGCTATAATCCGTTGTCCATGTTGTTACAAAGGATGCAAAATGTCCGGTTGCAAACGTGGTACTTTCTTGTGATGTTAATACCGGATGTCCCATTCCTGTTTGGGATGGATTCCACGAAACTTGCGATTCGTTTATTGCCGTGAATGTCCGTTTTATAGGATTACCCATTGTGCTAATAATCGGTTGCCATTCTTCTGTCCCATCTTTTTGCCATTGAGCAACGAGTTCGTACGTTGCTCCGGGAGTTAAGTCGGATAAGGTGAATGCAGAATAGTAACGTACCATGCTAGTGGCAGGTGCGTATGTGAAGGAAGAATTTTTAACACGACGTATAAACTGCCCGTTTTGGCATAGTGCAAGACTAATTTTCCCACGCAATGTGTCGCTGGTCAGATTTTTGATTCCACGCAATGCTAACGAGTCTTGGCCATTACGTCCTATTGCACAAGACAAAGAGTCTGCATACAATGTAAACGTAGGCTCTGTATGCAGTACTGCTGCCGGAGCCAAATTCAAAATCATCCCTTGCTGATAATTGTATCCGTCCTTGGATGAACCGCCGCCCGTACCTTTATTCAAAGGATTAAGCGCCGTGAATCGAAACCAACCATTTCCTACACCATTCCACCCCCAATTGACGTGAAAGAGCCCTTCTTCATTAAAACCGTCTATCACAAAAGCATGGTTGACACTCGTTGAAACACCGCGGTAATAGACAGGTCTATTGGCTCTCAATTCGTTTCGTAGTAATTCTGCCCATTCTGCATAAGTCATATACTTACGATACACAAAATGGGCACTATTACTGAACCCGAAATTTTTGACCATACCGGAAACAACTTTTACGGAATTTGTGCCTGAACTTCGTGTCCCATAGTTCATATCCACAGCCTTTCCACAATCCACCATTAACTGAGCCACGGCGTTTTTTTGTGCCGTATTGGCTTGAGTTCCCCAAAAATTAGTGTAGTTGGTAAGCATTTGTGACCAATCATACCCCTCTACATATTGTTGCCAATAAAAGAGCACCTGAGCCATTGCTGTGGCAATGCATCCTGTAGGAGCCGTGGTGTCGTTAATGACAGGACATAGTAGGTTAAAAGGATTATTCTGTCCCCATTCGGTACCCAATAAAGGATCAACATGGTCTAATGAAGTCGTCATCTCTTCGTCAGTACCTACCCATTCTTGCCATGCCAACATGGCAGGGGGTAAGTCATAACGTATCTCCTTACTTGTTAATTCGCGGTCATAACGCGCCAATACCATATTGCCACGACGGACAACTTTGTGCAATTCTTGCTTCTCGTTTATACCGGCAAAAGCCAAGTTGTATGTTATCAGCAATGTTGTAACGAAAAAAACCTTTTTCATAAGACGGAATGTGTTTATATTAACAAATAAGAGACCCTTTGCGGTCTCTTTGTTGCCTAACCAGGACTCGAACCCAGACAGACAGAACCAGAATCTGTAGTGCTACCATTACACCATTAGGCAGGGCTCTTTTTCAAAAGCGGGTGCAAAATTACACATAAATTCGCACATATGCAAATTTTTTGTGCAGAAAATGCTATTTTTCTTGTTTTAGGTTCGCTTTTCCTTCTAAATCACGCAGTTTTTTTCTAAATCGCGTATGGAAAAGTGCTGCCGCTAAACTCAAACTGACAATAAAACTAATCCACATTCCGGATGCCCCTAAATGGCAGGTGAAGGTGAGGAAGATGCCCAGCGGCAGCGACACCACTATATAGGCAATAAAAGCATATACCATGGGACGTTTTACATCCGTTAATCCTCGCAGCATAGCTGCTCCGACGCTTTGCAGTCCGTCGGCATATTGGAAGAACCCGGCAATCATAATCAACGAGGAAGCAATAGGTATAACGGCTTCGTCGTTAGTGAAGATCCAAGGGATATAGTTCCTCAGACTAATCATGAGCATGGCTCCAATGGTATTCATGACCAGTACCAGATGTATACTGGCATTAGCTGCCATCCGCACCGCATATAAATCACCCTTGCCTAACTGGTGCGAGACACGAATGGTCGTGGCTGAACCGATGCCTAATGCCAGCATGAAAGTAAGGTCGGCAATCTGATTGGCAATATGATGCGCCGCCAAGGCTTCCTTACTAATCCAACCGATGATGATGAACGAGAAGGTAAAGAGCACCGTTTCTACTACGGTCTGACCGCCAATGGGTGCACCTATCTTCCATAATTGCCGAATACCTTCGTGATGACTCTCTTGGGACTGTGCCCGATCGATGTACTTATGCCACTCTTTATGTGCGCGAATAGCCATCCAGAACAGCACCGGCATGAGGGTGCGTGAGATGAGTGTGGCGATGCCGGCACCGGTGGCTCCCATGGCAGGACATCCGAACTTACCAAAGATAAACACCCAGTTGAGGGCGATATTAAGCACGTTCATACTAATGGTGATAACCATCGCAATCATCGTATTGCCAAGACCTTCCAGGAACTGCTTTTGCATACAGAAGAAAAGGAAAGGCACGATGGATATCACAATCAATATATAATAAGGTCGTGCCGCTTCCACTACTACCTGCTCCTGACCAAAACTGCCTAATAGCGGAATACAACTGCCTAAAATAACCAGCATGGCTGCACTCAATAGCAGGGTGAATGATATGCCACTATGATATAGGTAAGAGACCCTGTTGGCATGTTGCCGGGTATCACGTCCTGCCGATTCGGCTCCCACTTCCACACCAATCAGAGGGGTAAGACCCATCAAGGCTCCCATACTAAACACCATGACCGAAAAGAAAATAGCATTGGAGAAACTGACCGCCGCCAAGTCCGCCGTGGCATAGTGTCCCACCATGATTGTATCGAATAAACCGACCAACGATGCTCCTAATTGAGTGAGCATCACAGGAAAGGCAACTTTGAGGTTGCGCTTGTAGTAGGGTAGGTATTCGCGGAATGAAGTTTTCATAAATCGGCTGCAAAAGTACAAAAAAATTTGCATATATCAAAAAAAAAGTATACCTTTGCAGAGAAAATAATAACATCGGAGTGCCCGGAGGCACTGCAGAGAAAATAGTATCGGGGTGCCCGGAGGCACTTGCACAAAATAACAACCATTATGAAACATATTATTCACATTCTATCTATTTCATTGCTTTTTTCAATTCTCATTTCTCCATTCTCCACTCTTGAAGCCTGCACGAATTTCTTGGTAGGCAAACAGGCATCAGCGGATGGCAGCGTGATGATTACGTATGCGATGGACAGTTATACGCATTATGGCGTTTTGAATTTCTCTCCGGCAGCGGATCATCCTCAGGGTAGCCGTCGTGCTATCATCGAGGGCGATACGCAGAAGCCGTTGGGCGATATACCTGAAGTGCCTCACACGTATTCGGTAGTGGGCTATATGAATGAGCATCAGTTGGCTGTTTTTGAGACCACCTGGGGCGGTCGTGAAGCCTGCTGGGACACCGTAGGTATTGATTACGTGAGTCTGATGCAGATTGCTTTGGAGCGTTGCAAGACGGCTCGTGAGGCGGTGGATCTGATGGTAGGGTTGGTGGCTGAATATGGTTATGCCAGTGAAGGCGAGAGTTTCTCGGTGGCTGATACGACGGAGATATGGCTGATTGATATGACCGGTAAGGGCGGAAAAGAAAAAGGTGCCGTATGGGTGGCTACACGTATTCCCGACGATTGTATAGCGGCTCATGCCAATCAGGCTCGCACGACTTATCTGCCGTTGAAGGGCAGTCGTTACGACAAGAAAAAAGGATACTGCGTAAGTAAAGACGGCACGGTGTTATGGTCGAAGGATGTGATTTCCTTTGCCCGAGAGAATGGTTTCTTCACGGGTGAAGATAAAGACTTTAACTACGCTGCCGCTTATAACCCATACGACTTAAGTGGCTTGTATGTATGCGAGGCACGCGTCTGGTCTTTTTTCCGTCGTTTTGATAGCGACATGGACCGTTACTTTGATTTTGCTACAGGCAAGACTTTCTTGGAGACCAAAGGTGAGACGGCCGGTGAACCCATGCCACTGTATATACGTCCTAATCATAAAGTGGGATTGCAGGAGTTGAAGGAGTGCATGCGCGACCAGTACGAAGGCACGCCTATTGATATTACCCAAGGTGAGGCAGCCGGTCCATGGCATAGTAAACTGCGCTATGGCGGACTCACGTATAAGATGGATAGCACGGTGTATTGGTATCCCCGTCCTACGGCTACCCAACAAACGGCTTGTGCTTTCCTCGCGCATATACGTCCGAATAAAGAAGGTATATTCTGGTTCGGTGTAGATGATGCCGCTACCTCTTTGTTTGTACCTATGTACTGCCGCATGACGCGTGTGCCGGAATGTTATGCCGAAGGCAATGGTGACTTATACACCTATTCTCCTACATCGGCATGGTGGACCTTTAATATAGTGGCTAACTGGGTATATACCAAGTACGACAGGATGATTGTGGATTTGCAGCGTGAACGGGCTATTTGGGAAGATAAGTTCAATAGTCAGATCGAAGTGATTGATGCCGAAGTAGCCGATATGCCGGATGCTCAATGCCGTGATTTCCTGACTCGCTACTCGATTGCTCAGGCCGAGGAGAGCCATGCCGCATGGAAACAGTTAGGTATTTATCTGTTTACCAAGTACCTGGATGGCGTAGAGCGCAAGGAGGAGAACGGAGCGTTCAAGCGCAACCAATGGGGCTGGCCGGTTAGTCCCAATCGCCATAGTTATCCTGAGTCTTATTTACGTCAAATATCTAACGAAGTAGTTCATGAATAAAACAGTCTTTGGCATCTTTGACCAGATACGTCAAGTGCCCCGTCCATCTAAACACGAAGAACAAATCAGTCAGTGGCTCGTTGACTTTGCTGCCCAACATCACATTGAGTGCGTGCGTGACGAAGCGATGAATGTCATCATGCGCGTTCCTGCCACTCCAGGTTATGAAGATAAGGAAGGAGTTATCCTGCAAGCCCACATGGATATGGTGTGCGAGAAGAATGGCGATGTGCAGCATGATTTTATGCATGACCCTATTCAGACGTATATCGATGGTGATTGGCTTAGAGCCAAAGGCACGACATTAGGAGGCGATGACGGCATTGGTATGAGTATGGCTTTGGCTGCACTCACGGACCCTAACTTGCAACATCCGGCTTTAGAGGCACTCTTTACCGTAGATGAAGAAACAGGACTGACCGGAGCCGAGAAACTGAAGGATGGATACTTGCAGGGCCGCCGGTTGATTAACCTGGATAGCGAAGATGATGGTCAGATTTTCATCGGCTGTGCCGGTGGCATAGATACCCTGGCTAAGATGCATTATGAACCTGTAGATGCGGCATGCATGCAGCATGGCTTTGCTTTTCGTATCGCCGTGAAGGGACTATTAGGCGGTCATTCGGGCGACGATATCAATAAGGGTCGCGCCAATGCCAATAAAGTCATTGTTAATTATCTATATCAATTAGCCAATTATCAATTAGCCATTATACAGGGTGGAAACTTACGTAATGCCATTGCTCGTGAGGCGGAGGCGGTGTTTGTTGTGCCGGAAGTGGCTAAGCATGAAGCGATTGCGCTGTTCAATCAGTATAAAGCGCAAGTGGAGCACGAATATGGAGAGGTAGAGAAGGAGATGGTGCTGACCCTAGACTCATGCCCTATGCCTGCTGTGTTCATTCCTCAAGATAAGGCACATCGTTTAATCAATGCCTTGGTGGATTGTCCGCATGGAATGATTGCTATGAGTAAAGATATGCCCGGGTTGGTGGAGACCAGCACTAATCTGGCGTCGGTTAAGATGAAAGAGGGATATATAGAGGTTAATACGAGTCAACGCTCGTCGGTAGAGGCTGATAAGCATGCTATCAAAGATAGAGTGCATGCTGCTTTGGCTGCGGCTTGCGATGAAGTGACGCATGGCGATGGCTATCCCGGATGGGAACCGAATGTACATTCGCCTTTGATGGAAGTGACGCGTCAGGCTTATAAGGACTTATTCGGACAAGAACCGCAAGTGCTGGCTATTCATGCCGGCTTGGAATGCGGTTTATTTCTGCTTAAATACCCTTATTTGGATATGGTGAGTATAGGTCCGCAAATGTATGGCGTTCACTCGCCACAAGAGCGACTGAGCATCAGTTCAACGGACCGATGCTACGAGTGGCTCAAACGTTGTTTGGAAATGTTGTAATTACTGAACGCCGTTGGTTAATTCATGGTAAGCGTGCAACGATAAGTTGTCGCTTACCAATTTTAATGCCGATGTCTTAGCAAATCCCATGGCGGCGATATAAGCCAGCTCCATATCAAAGACACAGTCTTTGTAGTCCGATTGGAGCACAAAGTCGGAGTTAGTATAACAGATGGCTTTGCGGTTAGCGATAGGGAAGAGACCATCATCTATGCTGTCTAAGATAAGTTGTGGTTCATCAAACTTACAATTAGGATGGTTGGTGCGCACTTCGGTAACCTCCACCAACGTACCAATATCAAAATTAGCCGAACCGGCATAACCGATGTTCAGCACGTGGGTGTCCTTATCTATATCTCGTAGTGCACGAACGATATTAACGCCGCCCACGCCGGTCACTAAAACAGGCCAATCGGTAGTGGGTAAATACTTCTTAATTAAATCTCTTTCGCCTTCTTCGGCGATTAAAATCAGGTGTTCCATATCATTATATCTCTAATTGGGTGCAAAAGTACAAAAAAATTTGCATATATCAAAATAAAAGTGTAATTTTGCAGGGAAATAATATTGGAGTGCTCTAAGCACTTGTAGCGAAATAATATTGAGTATGATATACAGAATTGTTTTTTCATGTGAGGAGGGCGACGATTTGCGCCTTACTTTCGAGGCTAATCCGGAAGCTACGTTCTTGGATTTGCACAAGGCTATTTTAGCATCTGTTAAGTACAAGGATGATCAGATGACATCGTTCTTTATGTGCAACGACCGCTGGGAGAAGGAGCAGGAAGTGACGTTAGTGGAGATGGATCGTAACTTTGAGTATGATAATATGGTGATGGAGCATACTGCGCTGTCGGAGTTGATGACGGAGCAGGGTCAGCGCCTTATCTATATTTTTGACCCGATGTTTGAGCGTTATTTCTTTGGTTCGCTTCGCGAGATACTGCCTGGAACGATGGACGGTGTCCGTTTGGCGAAGAAGGAAGGTGTGGCACCTAAGCAGTTGCAGACCGCCGATCCGATGGCCGGTATAGTGGGCAAGGATGGTAAGGCCGATTGGGAGACCGATGAGGACTTCTATGGCGATAACGCATACGATGCGGACGAGTTAGATATGGAGGGATTCCAAGACCTCAGTTTTGATGACGGTTCGATGTTCTAAATCGGAGGCTATTGAAGACGCTATTGGTCATAGTAGGTCCCACGGGGGTAGGTAAGACGGAATTGAGTTTACGAGCTGCGGAGCATTACGGCTGTGCCATACTGAATGCCGATAGTCGTCAGATCTACCGCGATTTGCCGATTGGAACGGCGGCTCCTACCAAGGACGATATGCAGCGCGTCAAGCATTATTTTGTAGGTACGCACGAGTTGGAACAAACCTATAATGCCGGTCAGTTTGAACGAGACTGCTTGGAAGTAATCAGTGGTCAGTTGTCAGATGTTGGTATTTTATCCGGAGGGTCGATGATGTATATAGATGCGGTTTGTAAGGGATTGGATGATATACCGGATGTGCCTTCAAAGATACGAGAAGATGTGCAGACGATGTACCGCGCAGGAGGATTAGAGGCGTTGCAGCAGGCGGTGCAGCAATTAGATTCGGATTATTGGAATGAAGTGGATCAGCATAACCCACAACGATTGATGCATTGCATAGAGGTATGTCGAGTAAGTGGACAACCTTATTCGTCGTTCCGCAGAAAAAAAGTAGTGGAAAGACCCTTCCGAATCGTTAAGATTGGACTGGAACGGAGTAGGGATGAACTGTATCACCGCATTGATACTCGTGTAGATGAGATGATGCAAGAGGGGCTGCTGGAGGAGGCAAGAAGGGCGTATGTACGATTTAAGGACAGTCTGCCTAACTCACTTAATACGGTGGGATATAAGGAGTTGATTGCTTATTTTAGGGGTGAGACGGACTTGGACGAAGCGATACGATTGATTAAACAGAACTCACGTCACTATGCAAAACGACAGATGACGTGGTTTAGACAAGATAAAGATATTCATTGGTTAGATGCTACAATCAGTTATGAAGAACAGATACGTTATATGGATGCTTGCCTTAATGGCTAGCCTGAGTGGGTGTAAGGACTTGACCTGCGATTTTGGTTACTCGCCGCAAGAACCGCGAGCAGGTGAGAAAGTTACTTTTATCAACCGTTGCACGGGTGCTGATAGTTATGATTGGAGTTTTGGTGATAACATCAGTTCCGATGCGGCTGCTCCTTCGCATATCTACCGCAAACCGGGCACTTATACGGTGCGATTGATGGTGTACCGTGGAAAAGTGCAGAAACGTTCGCGTTCGATGCAGATTACTATTTTAGATACGATTCCGACTATTGCCATGGATACAGACTCAATCTATACCTTTGCGCCTGTTACTTTTACGGCGAAGATTTATAATCCGTGGAAGAAAGAAGTGACGTACCAATGGCAGTTAGATGAAAAGACGGTGTTGATGAGTAATCGCCTTGATTCGTCATCGGTTAAATGCTATTTCCAATTCCCCAAAGAAAAGCAATCGATTAGTTTGCATCTTACAATGGGTAATTTGGATACTACGATGGTATGTACGAAACCTGTTTATATACAGTCGGCTCCGGTGGTGCTATATAAGAGTGGTGATGCTGCCTATATGCAGCGTTATTACACCATGCAAAGGGAACGTAAATATCAGCAATCTGAGATAGCCACTAATGCGCAGGATTTGGCCTTGTTGGATGCCGAGCAAGATACGGTGGCGCAGTATGGCGATACGGTATTAACGATTAGTAAGGTGGCACAGTTGACCGGACTATCTGTTCAGGGTTTTCAAATAGATCGTGTGGCAGGTAAACTGTATGTCCGTGCTTCGAATGGACTGTATGTGGCGAATGTAAATGGTTCGTGCCTCAAGAGTATAGATGCACAGACTATTTCGGCTATCAAGGTAGATGCTTTTAGTAATCGCATCTATTGGGCTGTTCCTACTTGGGGATTATATGAGATGCGTTTGGTGCAGACGCGAGATAATTCGTTTGAACGTGAGGTTTATCTTGTTAATGATGCAGAAGAAATATCGGCTATTGCCGTTAACCCTATAAAACACTAATTTTATGACACAACCTGATTATATTTTTGAGACCAGTTGGGAGGTCTGTAATAAAGTAGGAGGCATTTATGCGGTACTCTCTACTCGTGCAGCTATCATGCAGCAGAAATGGCCGGATCATGTCTGCTTTTTAGGTCCGGATTTCGGAGAACATTCGGATATCTATTTCAAGGAAGATACGTCCTTGATGCCGTCGTTATTGGTGCAATTGGCTCCATTTAAGGCGCGTATTGGTCGCTGGCAAGTGCCCGGTGAACCGATTGCTATCTTGTTGCGATGGGAGCATTTATTAGAGCAGAAGGATGAGATTTATGGTTGGGCATGGGATAACTTTGGTGTTAAGAGTCATGCAGCGTACGGCGATTATGACGAGAGTTGTTTATTTGGCTACGCAGCAGGTCAGGTGGCTGAAATAGTGATGAAATGGCTCAATCAGTCTACTACGAGTAAGAAAAAAGTGCGTTATGTAGCTCATTCTAACGAATGGCAAACGGCATTTATGCTGTTTTATCTAAGACATTTCTGTCCGGAGGTTCGTACGTTATTTACGACGCATGCCACGTCGATAGGTCGTTCGATTGCGGGGAATGGTAAACCGCTGTATGACTATTTCACGGGCTATCATGGCGACCAGATGGCGGAGGAACTGAATATGGTTAGTAAGCACTCGGTGGAGAAGCAGGCGGCGTATTGGGCAGATTGTTTTACGACGGTGAGTGATATAACGGCTCGCGAGTGTGCTCAGTTGTTAGATAAACCGGTGGATATAGTGACGCCGAATGGTTTTGAGCATCGTTTTGTGCAAGATGGTGTTCATTATCTGAAAGCCCGTCAAGCCGCTCGTACTAAACTGATTCAAACGGCTCAGTATATCCTGCATGAATCAATTGAGAAGAATGCTTGTTTGTTATGTATATCAGGTCGTCAGGAGTGGAAGAACAAAGGTATAGATGTTTTCCTGGATGCGATTCGTCGTTTGGGAGCAGAGCGTTATAATAATGCAGATAAGCGTCATGTCGTTGCCTTTGTGATGGTGCCTTATTTGGAGCAGCCGTTCATTCGTATTGGCCGCACCTCCATCATCTTTGTGCCGTATTACTTAGATGGCAAGGATTCGTTGCTGAAGATGACATATTACGATTTGTTGATAGGCATGGATATGTCTATTTTCCCCAGTTACTATGAGCCTTGGGGTTATACGCCGTTGGAGTCGGTAGCTTTTCATGTTCCCACTATCACGACCTCACTCAGCGGATTTGGTGTATGGGCGTTGCAGCAAACATTGGTGAAGAAGGCCAAGACGGTGGCTCCGGTGACGGTGATTGAACGCACGGATAGCAATTATGGTCAAGTAGTGGAGCAGATAACCAAGACGATTCATGCATTCTTGGCATTGCCTGCTCTTAAGGTAGATAAGTTGCGTTTAGAAGCCGCTAAATTAGGTCAGTTAGCGGACTGGAAACATTTTTTCCCATTCTATGAAAAGGCGTATGATATTGCGCTAACTAAACGATAGTGGTTATGAAGATGAAACCTTCACAGATTCTGCTTATTTGCGGTTTGGTGGTGTTGTTGGCCGGCTGTATTTTGTCGATATGCAAGATTGAGCCTTATGCTAATTATGTGTTAGTGGCCGGTGCGCTCCTTATTATCTTCCGCGGAGGCCTGCGTGCACGTGAGAGGAATGAGAACGACGACGACAACGAAAACGACAACGAAAACGAGACAAATAAAAAAGAGTAACCGGTTGGGTTACTCTTTTATTTTGCCTTTTCGAATCAATTACATATCATCGTGGGCATGCATTTGTTGAACGTAAATAGCGTGTTGCATCTTAATACGTTTCAACTCGCTGGGTTTGTCGAACTGTTGACGACGACGTAACTCTTTGATGACGCCTGTTTTGTCGAATTTGCGTTTGAATTTCTTAATCGCGCGCTCGATGTTCTCACCTTCTTTAACTGGTACTACGATCATTGCATACACCTCCTTTCGTTGATAAAAATTGTACCCAGGGCCGGGGTCGAACCGGCACGGATTGCTCCACTGGTGTTTGAGACCAGCGCGTCTACCGATTCCGCCACCTGGGCGCGTAATGGACTACGCTTTGCTCGAAAAAGCATGCAAAAGTACTGCTTTTTTTTGAATTGACCAAATTTTTTAGTAAAAAAATGCATTTTCTGCATAATTTTCTTGAAAAAACTTGTGTATATGCAAAAAAAGTTATATCTTTGTGACGAAATTTGACAATCCTCCTCATCGAGGATACTATATTAACATAATTATTAACTTTAAATTTAGTTTTTTTATGAAAAAAGCTTTTCTATTTATTGCTGCGCTCGCAATGAGTGTTAGTTTGTCGGCAGAGAAGATTACGACTGTCGCAGGAATTACCAGTGGTAATAAGTACTACGTTGGTGCAACCACCGGTGGTAGTGATTTTTATTTCTATGTTGATGGCTCTGCTAAAACCGAATCTATTAAAGGTGTAGCCAAAGAAGACGTTGCTGACGCTGTGGCACTTACGTTTACTGCTGTTACTGATGGTTGGACCATTCAGTTTGATAATGGTCTCTATTTAGGAATAAAGAACGCAAAAGACAACGGAGCGGTTCAAGTAATGGAGGAACCTGTTGTTTGGACAATTGAAGAAGATGCGGATAAAGGTCTTCTCAAGTTGCATCCAAATGACTATTACTTGCAAAAGAATAATAATGGTACTCAATTTGGTTCATACAAAAATACTCAAACCAATGTTTGGCTTGAGTCTGCCGGTGCTGCTCCTACTCCTGCTATTTTGGAAGGCATCGTTATCAAAGGTGAGGCTTCGAAGTTAGAATACTTCGTAGGTGAGACTTTTGACCCTGCCGGTTTGGAAGTTTGGGGTGTCTACACCAAGACAGTGAAAGGCGACTCCACTTCTCAAATTAAGAGTGGTATTACTTGGTCGTTCGATCCTGAAGTTTTTGCTTTAAGTGATGAATCTGTTGATGTAACTGCTACATATAAAGATTTCACTTCTGAGGTATTTACTGTTAATAGTATCGTTGTTAAAGAGAAAGTCGTTCCAACGGGTTATGCAGGTGTTTATACGAGCAATGTAGAACTTTCTACCGAAGGTGGTACTTCTGCTTCTGCTGCTAAGGTTATTATTGACGAAGATGAGTACGAAGCAATCAAGGCTGGTACAGGTAAGGTTTCAGGTGCTTGCGTAGTTACTATTCCTGCTAATACCAAGACCTTGCACTTCCATGCTGCCGGCTGGAAGGGTGAGACTGTTGTGCTCAATGAATCTATTGAACTTACTGCAGATGACGGTGTTTCCAACAATTCACCTTTTACTTTGGTTAATGACCCTGCTACCTCAGAATACTTCACGCTTGATCCTAAGGGCGCAACCACCATTACTTTTGCGGCTACCGCAGGCAAACGTTTCGTCCTCTTCGGTGTTAACGCTGAAACTGGTGATACTCCTACCAAGGAACTTGTTTCTTTGGAGATTGGTGGCGAAGCTACTGTTTTAGCATACAATGTAGGTGATAAGTTTGATGTTGCCGGTTTAACCGTTACCGGTACATACGATGACGCTTCTACCGAGGATGTAACGAGCAAGGTAACTTGGATAATTGATCCTGAGACCTTTGCAGTGGCTTCTGAAAGCGCATCTGTTGAAGTAACGGCTAAAATAGGTGCAATTGAGAGCGCTCCATTCCAAGTTAGTGGTATTGTTGTAACAGAGAAACCTGCTCCAGTAGGTGCTACTTATACGAAGGTTACTGCTGCTCCTGATGATTGGGCTGGTGAGTATATCGTTGTTTATGAGGTTGAAGGTGCTGCTCGCGTATTCACAGGTGTTGATGCTGCTTTGAACTATGTTGCTGCTGAGATTATTGACAATACCGTTGTTGGTGGTTTCAATACGATTACTCTTGTGGCTGCTGATGGTGGTTATCTTGTGAAGGTTAATGGTGGTGACAATGATGGAAAATATATCTCCTCTGATGGTAACGTTAATGAACTCAAGTTCAATGAGACGGGTGCAGTTATGACACTATCTTATGATACAGAATCTGCTTCTACTTTGATTAAGAATACAAATGGTGCCGCTCTGCGTTACAACAAGACCAGCGGTCAAGAGCGTTTCCGTATGTACAAGAATGCAGGTCAAGAACCTATTCAGTTGTACAAGAAAACAGCTGTAGGTCCAACCGGTATTCGTGAGGCTATGGTTAATGCTAACGTTCGCAAGGCTATGATTAATGGTCGTCTGATCATCGTTAAGGGTGAGAAGGCATTTGACCTGCAAGGCCGTATCGTTAAATAAGAGTGTTTAGAACATTCCAATACTAAAACAGAAGGGCTGCTCGCAAGGGCGGCTCTTTTGTAAGAAAACTATTTTTACTGAATGAAGAAAGTATTACTGATTTTAATAGGGGCAGTGATGTCGTTGCAGGGTTGGGCAGCAATTACGCTGACGGCCAGCCAAGTAGAGGTAAGGGATATGACGGTAGATAAGCCGAATTTTTATTTGGAAATAACCGCCTCCACGTCTCAGGCTACGTACCATGTATGTTTGGATGTATGGCCCAAGACGAATTCTCTTATGGGCACATTTAATGCCGAAGATGGAACGATAAAGCGCACTTTTAGTTCGCTCCGCAAAGGCAGTAATACCTATTATTATATGTACGACGATTGTCCGGTGGAGTTGGAGATAGAACGAATCAATGACGATAGTTGTGTGTTAAGTGCGCATTTTAAGGCGGCTCGAAGTGAAGATGAGATACGATATGAATATGATGTGCCGACTTTTAAGTTTGCATACAAAATAGATAAGCCGGATCCGGTAGATGACGATCCGTATCGTTTTGAGCCAAAGCAGGCTATTGTACATACTTTTGAGGGTCAGATAGTGAATGTGCGCGATAATCGCACCAAGACCGGCTGGATTAATATCAATTTAGTGGATTCCGCAGAGCAACGCCTTGATTGGGTGGAGTTGGATTTAGTGGTGGATTCGTTTGCTATGCCTCAAGGGACTTTTTCTTTCTCTAAGGATAGTGCCTTAGGCACGTTGATTGCTTCGCCCGGCTATCATAACCGCACCGACCTGCCGTCATACGTGGCATTACGTGGCGCAGAGTGGGGCGAGGCGAATGTGTATTATATCCGCGAAGGCAGTTTGAACTTTGCGCTGAATGCCAAGGGAGATATAGTGACTGTGCAAGGGCAAGTGACTTCTCAAAACGGCTCGGTATTTACGATTGATGTCGTGGCATATAATGAGTTCTACGTGCCGCCATTCCCTCCCAAACCCAAGGTAGAAGAGGAATTGGCGATAGACTCGGTAGTCGTGACTTTTGTTGAGGCAAACGCAAACGAGAATGTATATGAGTTTAATTTCTCGTATATGGAGGATTATCCGAATCTGATTTTTAATGCTCGCTTGCCGGAGAAGAATCGGTTGACGGAAGGAAAGTACGAATTTGAGGATGAGATTTTTGGGATATTGTTGTTTAGGAATCAGTCGGATTTTAATGACTATTTCTTCTATGGCGTTAACTATAACTTTGTGACCGTTACGATGACGTTGACGGATTTAGGAGATGGTATTTGGCAGTATGATTTGGATTTGAGAGATGATGTTGGCAGTCATTTCTATTTCACTTTTGCGCAGAATCCGCATTTAGACATTCCTTCGGGCATAACCGCTGTGGATTCCGATACCAACAATAACGCCCGCACCTATATAGATGCGAGCGGTCGTGTGATGATTCGTAAAGCAGGGAAAACGTATAATCTATTAGGTTCCCTTGTGGCTACGCATTAAATGCGTTCCAGCGTCTGTAGGCGAATCCAGCCTTGATAATTTCCAACAGATATATTGCACCAGTCACCAAGTGTTTCGCTAATGCGCACCTTGGTGCCTTCGTGCAGCGTAAATAGTTCCGTTCCGCTTTGGTCCGGAGACGCTTTGGCATTGACTATACCTTGAGTAATGATAGCTTCTTCACGTAATGTATCGCGGTTATGCAAAGAGCGTGCAGCAAAGAAAGAGAAGAGGGCCACGATAAACATGATGATGGCGATGCTGAATCCGGTTTTGCGCAAGGAGGTGGCATTGGACAAGAGGAAAATAAGCAGTCCGGCCATACAAAGTGCAAAAGAGATTAGACTAATCCAAGTCCATGTATTCTGCCGCATTAGGTTGCGCACATTGGTGAGGAAGGTGCTGAGGAAGAAAGCCTGGTTGTCGGATATGTTGTCGGTAATGCGTGATTGTGCGAATTGCAGGTTATATTTCGCATCTCGATTGGACGGCTCCAGTCTAAGACAACGTTCATACGCCAAGATAGCCTGGGATAGTTCGCCCATTTTAAAGTAGGCGTTGCCTAAGTTATAATACGCAATGGCGCACGGACGTTCCTCTATTATCTGACGATAGATGGCAGCTGCTTCGGCATAATTAGCGGCCGCATACTCGGCGTTGGCATCCGCCATAGGAGTGGCATTTATAGTGGAGAGTTGAGCGTTGAGCGTTGAGAGGAATAGGGCTATTATAATGATTTTGGATGGGACTATGGGATGTTTCATATCTTTTGATTTTCGAGTTGGTTAATAATCTGAGTAGTGGCATCATAGAGGGCCTGCTTCTCTGCGCCGGTGGTTGGTGCGTACCGCGCAAACTCAGCCGTAGAGAGTACTTCATTCACTTGCTTGATAAGTGATTCGGGCACCGCTTTCTGTCGCAATAAGTCTGCGATATTGTCTTTGGTCATATCGGCCGTAGGAATACGGAGACGGTCGCTGAGGTACGAGAAAGCGGCTTTTTCGATTTCAGCATAGAAAGCTTGGTTGTCGCCATTGAGTAATAATTGTGCCGTTTTAAGGCGTTTCTGAGCTACTTTATTGGCCCGTTTATACCGTCTGCCCATCTGGTCAGCATTGTCTTTGATTAACTTGCGGCCAATCAAAAGAACGAGCATAGAAAGTAAGAAGATAAGCATATCAATCAGTAGGATAGTAGATATAGATAGGGGCTCACGTTCCGGAGTATAGATGAGTGGTTGTTCTGCAGTATTGATATAACGGATGTCAGAACCGAGTTGTTTGATGTCTTCTTTGTTGACATTGGTGTAGGTCTGCACCTGTTCTCCGTCGGTTGTTTGTCCGGGAGCACGGCGTACATGTAACGTGTAGGCAGGGGTAGATAGGGTTTTGTATTTACCTTCCTGGATATCAAAGTACGAGAAGGAGAGTTCAGGAATGGTGTAATCTCCTGCGGCACGAGGGATAGCTAAGTATTCAATGCTCTTATTGCCGGTGAAACCGCTGTTGGAAGGTTTGAAGTTATTGGTTACTTTGGGATCGTATGGTTCAAATCCTTCAGGCCAATCCACGGCAGGCGTCTTGATGAGTTTCATATTGCCTGTTCCTCGTATATTGAGCGAAAGAGTAACGGCTTCGTTAGCTTGGATGTCGGTAGTGGAGATAGAAGGAGTGATGGTGAACTGACCTACAGCGCCACTGAATCCGGCAGGTTTACCGGAGGGCAGGGGTTTGACGTGAATAGTGACAGCCGGTGCCGTTAGTGCACGACTTACGTTCTCGTATGTTCCGAAGAAATCGTCAAAGATACTGCGTACTTGCTGGTGCGTTTGTACTCGCAGGATAGCTTCGAATTGGGCAGCATCAATCTCGATGTCTCCGCTATGTTGCGGATAGAGCAGGTAGGAGAAGAGCGTGACGGCTTGGTAGTTCCGTCCGTTGTAATGCTCCAATTCAAACTGACGATTGCCTAATTCCATTTCCTGCTTGAGGAATCCGGTCATCTCAGGCAGTTTAAGGGTATTGCCCATTTGTGCAAAGTCCACTCCGGCCACATAGAGTCGGTAACTAATCTGTAGCGCTTCCTGTTCATATACATTAGTCTTGTTGACGATTGTGCGAACAAAGATATCGGACGAGGACGTTGACGACGCCTCAGGGCGCTCCGATATAGACTTAGACGTTGACGAGGATGTCGGTTGTTCGTCAGGAGGTAAGACGGTGATTCGTACGCCATTGGAGGTGTATTGCTGACCATCGGATGTGATGGTAGCAGGATTGATGGTGAAGTCGCCCGGTGTATTGCCTAATAGGGTATAGGTGTAGGTGAGTGTGAACGTGGAGGTGCGATGCCCATTGACGAATGAAGTGGAAGAGGACTGGGATGTATAGGGGCCAGCCAAGTATTCAAATCCTGTGAACTCAGGAGCTTGCAGGTCACGGGCACGCTGATTGATGGTATAAGTGAGTTGGAAAGGTTTGCCTGCCACTACTTTACCGGGGGCTTGTGCTCTAAACTCCACTTCGTCAGCCATTAGTGGCAAGAGAAGTAAGAGGGAGAGTGAGAGTGAAAGTAATCGTTTCATTATTGTGTTATAGCTTTTTTACCAATCTTTTTCTACGCGGCGTTTTTGTCCCTGCACGCGTTGCATCTTATCTTGGGTGTTTTGTTCATCTTGTTCGAGCGCCTGCAGTATCTGTTCAGCCGTTTCTTTATCCATTTGGTTTTGCTGTTGTTCTTGCTGTTGTTGCTGTTGTTCTTGCTGTTGTTGGTCTTGTTGCTGCTGTTGCTCTTGCTGTTGCTCCTGCTTTTGTTGTTGGTTCTGATTCTGGTTTTGTTGTTGTTGCTGTTGTTGCTGGAGCATTTGCATAGCTTTAATGAGGTTGTAACGGGTGTCGTTATCCTTTGGATTCAGGCGCAGACTATTCTCAAAGGCTTTTACGGCTTCGCCGAATTGTTGTTGTCCATAGAGGGCATTGCCTAAGTTATGATAGGCTTGGCTGAGTCGCAGACGGTCTTGGGTAGGAACGTCCTTCACGCGTGTAGCGCCTTTTTGCACGAGTTCGGAGGCCTTAGCATATTGCTCAGCTGCCTCGGGATACTTATCTTGACGGAAGAGGGCATTGCCTAAGTTATAATAGCCTTCAAATGACCGGTCGTTCTTTTCGATAGCTCGGCGATAATCCACTTCGGCCTCGGTATAATTAGCGGCCTTGTAATCGTGGTTCCCGTGCCGAATCTGCGGCGCTTCTTGTTGGGCAAACAGACCGATGCACAATGCACAATGCACAATGCACAATGTGACTATTTTTTGTATCATATTTGTTTCTCCTTAAAGATGTCTAATTTGGTCAATACATGGTTCTGTCGAGCGAAGATAAAGAACTCGATTACGAGCAGTAGCAGAGCCAATAGGGCAAAGGTTTGGTATTGCTCGTTGTAGTCGCTGTAGATCTCGGTATCTATCTCGCTTGTAGCTATTTTGTTCATTTCTTTCTGCAGGGCCTTCATAGCGGTATTGGTGTTGTCGCAATGCACATACATACCTTTTCCTGCTTTAGCTATTGTTTGGCACATTTCTTCATTGAGTTTAGATACGACTACGTTTCCTGCGCGGTCCTTTTTATACTCGGATGTGCCGGGAATAGGGATTGGACTTCCTTCTGTTTTACCTATACCAACAACGAAGGTTTGGATGCCGGCTTCGAGGGCCTGTTTAACGGCACCTTCGGCATCGTCTTCATGGTTTTCACCATCGGTGATTAGTATGATACAACGCCCGCATTCGGACGGTTCGCCAAAGCATTTGATGCAAGTCTGGATAGCCGAACCGATGGCTGTACCTTGTGTTTTGATTAAGTCGGGAGTGATGGTGTTGAGGAACATCTTGGCGGACACGTAGTCGCATGTGATGGGCAGTTGGATATAGTTCTCTCCGGCAAAGACGACGAGGCCTATTTTGTCATCCACCATTTGGTCAATCATCTTGCTGAGCATCTGTTTAGCGCGGTCTAATCGAGAAGGCGCCACATCTTCGGCCAACATCGAGTTGGATATATCCAGAGCTATCATGGCTTCGATGCCTTGCCTTTGAATCTTCTCGCTTTTCTGTCCATATTGCGGTCGAGCGGCAGCAAAGATGAGCAGGGTGAGTGCAACCATCAGGATGGCGAACTTAATGACAGGACGTTGACGGGAAGCATCCGGCATGAGTTCAGCAATGAGAGAAGGGTCTCCGAACGCCGCCAGTTGTTGACGTTTACGACGTGTGTAGAGAATAAAGGCTACAATAAAGAATGGTATAATCGTGAGTAGCCACAGGATGTTTATATTAGCAAATCTAAACATATCAGTTAGCAATAGTGCGGGTTACAAAATATCGGATGATGATGTCTAATAGCAAGCATAGCAGGGCAGCATAGAGGAAGGGAGGGAAGTTCTCGGTTCGTTTGGAGAACTCCTTTACGCGAATCTTGCTTTTCTCTAATTGGTCAATCTGCTCATAGATGGCTTTGAGGGATTTATTATCGGTTGCGCGGAAGTACTCGCCGCCTGTTTGTGCAGCAATCTTGCGCAATGTCGTTTCGTCAAACTCATTGGATATCGTCATGTATTGTTTGCCATAAGGTGTATCCACTTTGATTTTAGCTTCGCCGTAAGAACCAACTCCGATGGCATAGACGCGAATACCGAATGTCTGTGCTATCTGTGCAGCTGTGAGAGGGTCTATATCGCCTCGGTTATTGCTTCCGTCGGTGAGTAGGATGACGACTTTGGACTTGGTTGGACTATCTTTCATACGATTGACGGCGTTAGCGAGGCCTAATCCGATGGCCGTACCATCTTCGATCATACCAAATTGTACGGAGCGGAATAGGTTAACGAGCACAGCGTGGTCGGTAGTGAGAGGACATTGCGTGAAACTCTCTCCGGCAAAGACAACGAGACCTATTTGGTCGTCAGGACGAGCCAAGACGAACTCTTCAGCCACGGCTTTAGCAGCATCGAGGCGAGTAGGGCGCAGGTCTTCAGCCTGCATCGTACCGGATATATCCAGCGCCATCATGATATCTATTCCTTCGGTAGATTGGGACGACCAGCGGTTACTGAGTTGTGGTCGCGCCAAAGCAAGGGAGAGCAGGATGATGGCTAATACGCGTAGCGCAAAGGGCACGTGAATAAGATAGGTTCGCCAGGCACGAGGACGGCGCGAAAAGGCCGCTGTGGACGATAATTGCACGGTAGGATCCCAGTGCTTGAATTGGTAGATATACCAACCAATTACCGGAATGAGTAGTAGCAGTAAGAATAAGTATGCAGGACTATGAAAGGTCATTGTTGTGATTGATTATTTATGATTGCTGATTCTCATCATTGGGTTGTTCAACGGGCGTTGTTTGATGTACAAAGTCGTAAGCGGTAGTGAGTGCTTGTTCGTTCTCGTCCGCGGTAGTGGTCCATTTAGCGAACTTAACCAAGTCGGCGAGGGACAGCATTTGCTTGAGCCGCTGATAGAGGTCTGATTGGTTGGATAGTACAGGTTTAACTTCGCGTAAGGTTTCGTCGGATGTCTTTTCGGTGGAATGGATATCGAATCGTGAACCGATATATTCGCGTACCACGTCGGTTAGTTCGGTATGATACTCCTTGATCTTACCGGCTTGCCATTTCTTCTCTTCTTTTATCTTGTTCAGTTTCTCCAATGCCACTTCTTCTGCGGGCCGAGCTGGTTGTTTGGGTTGATTATCCTCGTGAGCTTGGTGTTGCGCGATATAGCGGTATAGGAAGTACCCTCCAACGGCTAATCCGGCGATTATTATTCCCAGCAGTATCCAACGAATGATGCCCCACCACCAGATAGGAGCGCGTTGAATGGGCTTGATGTCGGTTAGGGCATTGGTGGTGTCCATTTCGAAAGGCTGAATGACATTCAGGGTGAGGTCATTGGATGGAATGGTCTCTTGGTTGCTCACAAATGGCAATCCGGGAATAGCGTATAGCGAATCTTTGAAGCAGGTGATAGTTAGGAACTGGTCATACTGCATCCGTCCATCATTGAGTTTGGTGGTATCGATGATGGTGCGGTCGATAATCTCTATATCAGGGATCAGCGTCTCGCCATAAACGGGGAAAGAGACTTGTTCATCCGGATTGGCAACCACCTGCAAATGCAGGTCGGTTTGGTCTCCAAGAAAGAGGGTAGTGGAGTCGATAGAGGCGGAGACTATGATGGCTAAAAGAAGTTTGAACATAGTTATTGTTTGAATAGTTTCATTAGGGCTTTGACATAGTCGTTATCTGTTCGGATAGCCACTGTGTTGGTGCCTGTTTTATTGAAGAGAACGCGTAACGCCTCGGAAGTCATGTTCCACTCACGCGCGTATGTCATGCGCGTTTCTTTAGAAGAGGTGTCCACCCACATGGGCTCGCCTGTTTCTGCATCTACGAATTGAACCAACCCCATATCCGGTAATTCGGCATCGCGTCGATCGTATATACGAATGACGTTCAAGTCATGCCGGTTGGACGCTACCATGATAGGTTTTTCCATTTGTTGGATTTGTTGTGGAGTAGTCATCAAATCGCTGATAAGGAAGGCTGCGCAGCGGCGTTTTTGGGCATTGGTGAAGTATTCCAAAGCCTGCACGATGTTAGTGCCTTTGGACTCCGGTTCAAAGGACAATAGTTCGCGAATGATATGTAGCACATGCGCTTTACCTTTCTTGGCAGGAATGAATTTCTCTATCTTGTCGGAGAAGAATAGAACGCCTACTTTATCGTTGTTTTGGATAGTAGAGAAGGCCAGCGTGGCAGCCACTTCTGCCATCATGTCGCGTTTGAATTGCGAGATAGAGCCAAAGTGTCTTGAACCGCTGACATCCACGAGCAGCATAACGGTTAGTTCTCGTTCCTCTTCATATACTTTGATATAAGGTTTATTGAGCCTTGCCGTTACGTTCCAGTCGATGGACCGCACATCATCCCCGGGCTGATATTCACGCACTTCGCTAAACGCCATACCACGACCTTTGAACTGGCTGTGGTATTCGCCGGCGAAGATATTACGCGATAATCCGCGGGTTTTGATTTCTATCTTTCGGACTTTTTGTAATAGTTCTTCTGAAGTCATTATTAAGTAGGCTATTAGGGAACTTGAACAGCATTGAGAACTTCGGTAATGATATCTTCAGCGGTGATGTTGTTGGCTTCAGCCTCGTAGGTGAGTCCGATACGATGGCGTAGTACGTCATAACATACGGCGCGAACATCTTCGGGCACAACATAACCGCGGCGATGGATGAAGGCATAAGCGCGAGCAGCTAGAGCGAGGTTGATGGAGGCACGAGGACTACCACCAAAAGCAATCATTGGTTGCAGCTTATCTAAGCCGTACGCTTTGAGGTCGCGAGTTGCAAAGACGATATCCACGATGTATTTCTCGATTTTCTCGTCAATATACACTTGTCGCACAATCTCGCGTGCGCGACATATATCAGAGGTGGCGAGGATAGGCAGCACTTGTTTTTTCTCGCCGGAGATATTTTGACGAATGATTTGTTGCTCTTCTTCTTTCTTGGGATAAGCAATCACTACTTTCAGCATGAAACGGTCGGTTTGTGCTTCGGGCAGCGGATATGTTCCTTCCTGCTCAATAGGGTTCTGGGTAGCAAGTACGAGGAATGGGTCGTCCAATTTGAATGTTTCTTCTCCGATGGTAACTTGTCTTTCCTGCATGGCCTCCAGCAATGCGGATTGCACCTTAGCCGGCGCACGGTTAATCTCGTCCGCCAACACGAGGTTAGCAAAGATAGGTCCACGTTTAACGGAGAACTCCTCTTTCTTTTGGCTATATATCTGTGTGCCAATTACGTCAGCCGGCAGCAGATCCGGAGTGAATTGAATGCGGCTGAACTTACCTTTGATTAAGTCAGAGAGCGTTTTGATGGCCAATGTCTTAGCCAAACCCGGCACGCCTTCTAATAGAATGTGTCCGTCGGAGAGGAGACCGATAAGCAACGATTCAACGAGGTGCTTTTGTCCTACAATTACTTGGTTCATGCCTAATGTTAAGGCATCAACAAATGAACTCTCTCGCTCAATGCGCTCTTGGAGTTCGCGAATGTCAACAGTAGTTGTCATAATTTATGTACGTTTATTAAGAAAAATATGCGTAAAATTAACTACAAAATCTGTGCCAAATGTAATTTTTATGCTTAAAATTAATAATAGTACACTTTTTCATAAAGATAGGTAT
>JAGHRV010000028.1 GCA_018066175.1 Candidatus Colicola equi
GTCTTTACCGAGTGCCGTAGTAGGCAAGACGATAGTAGCATCGTAGGTGTATTCGTGATAGTTAGAGGCATAAAGGGAGATAGGCACAGTAGCAGTTACCTGCAATCCATGGTTCTCCACTATCTCGGCAGCGTAGGTATAGGCTTGTTCGTTAGGAATGACCATTTCGCCTATTTGGTTGGTAGTAACGGAGAGTGTATTGCTCCAACCGGTCTGCGGATTAGTAACTGTCATATGACCTTTTTGACGAGAAGAAACAATGAGTTTGAAGTGGAGTCCTGTATCGAATGCAAACATCTGCCCATTATTCATAAACGTGAGCCAAAACTCAGTACCTTCAGTAGTTTGTGCAGCATGGCTTAATAGTGGACTACTAAGCAGCAAGAAAAGTAATATGTATATGGATTTCTGTTTCATAGTAATACAATATTATTTCTGAATAGTACGTACCAATCGAACGGATTGACCATCGATGCGGATATAACTATACTGAGGGTCGAGGGCAGAGTTTGAGAAATCAAGATTATACGCCTTATCACTATTTTTGTGGGAAGATGACCAATAACTACCATATTCCTGCACCTTAAATACATTCGTACTATTGCGGTAGCCTGCAGCTGGCAAAAAGCATGCTCCTGCTGCCTCCATCTTCTCCCATTGTTCTGGCGTATATATATTCTCATTGAAATCTAATAAGGCATTGAATGATAATCCCGAAGGCAAAGCCCAATTGTCGGGCAAGATAATGAGACCATTAACTTCATTTACTGTGGCAAGTCCTACGAGATTAGATGCATCAGGACGTGTGTTACAAAGGTACACCCACTCATCTTTGGTTAAGGTGCGCCACGTGCCAGCAGGATCGTCACCAATTTGGTTATACACGCCCCAATCGTATGGGGTATGCGTGATATCTATTGTTCCATTTACGTAATCAGAATTGGTAACAGAGGTCATATAGGGATACTTGCTATTAAAACCGCTTGTCCCCCAACCAAACAGGTCAATCCAGCCATCGTAGGTAGCGGAGATGTTGGCATTAGCATCACCTACATAATCATATTGGTGTTCAGCAAAACGCCAAGTGTTGGTAGAGGCTTGGTATTGCAAGTTGCCCGAGGAGAACGCCACTTTAGTGGTGGCAGAGACAGAGAAGACGCCTTCTGTTTTGACTTCGCCGCATTGGATAGTTGGCATCTTATCCTGCATGGCGGTGGGATAAGCCAAATGAATAGGATTGGCTGCCGCCTGCTCAGGAGTGAGAGAAGTAGCATCGTAAGGGAGGAAGATGTCGGTATTTCCCTCCTCTGCAAGTTGATGCACCAAT
>JAGHRV010000086.1 GCA_018066175.1 Candidatus Colicola equi
CCACCACAACAAGTTGCGTTGGGGGCCCAAAATTAAAGAGTTCTCGTCTCATGTCACACACCTAAAAAAATCGAACCCCAAATGGGATTCGACTTTTTTGCGGTGCGGACGAGACTCGAACTCGCGACCTACGGCGTGACAGGCCGGTATTCTAACCAACTGAACTACCGCACCTTCGTCGGAACGACGACTTCGCAATGGTTGATTGCCACATACGTTTAATCAACGGGCGAGTCGGGTTCCTCCTCTCCTCATCGGTGCAAGCACCTCTTCGGGTGGTGTGATTTTAAATAGATCACTGCTTTCTTTTCGAAAGCGAGTGCAAAGGTACTGCTTTTTTTTGAATTGACCAAATATTTTCGCAAAAAAATGCAAAAAAATGATAGTTTTCTTATTTTCTTCCGCAGATTTCGCAGATTTGGCTGACTAATTAATGTCAATGTCCTCTTTATTCACCCTTTTTCCAGCGGGCGGGAAGGAGGCGATAGGGGTAGCGTTGCTGCATGTGCGCTGCGTTGGGGCAGTTGCAATGATGGATGCGGATACCCTTGGTAACGGATATGAAGCCAAAGATGGGGTCACCGGGTTTGGGCTGGCAGCACGGCGCCAGACGGATATCTACGTTCTGGATATGTATATCCACTTCAATCGCCTGCTGCGCACTTTCCGGCTTAACGGCCGCTGCGCTGTCGCTATGCTTAGGCAGAGGCGCAACTATCGTATCATCCAAGTGCTCAAATACATCCTTAAGATGCCCTATGTCCTCTTTATTCAGCGCCAACGCCTCGTACATCTGACTAACGGCCTTGTAACCTAACTTAGTTGCTAATCGCGATATATCACCTTCGGTGTATTCCAATTTCCAGTTCTTGAACTTACGCTCAATGATCTCGCGACCGGCATTGGCATTATGGAACTCAATCTCCTTGAGCGTCTGACGGATTTTATTCTTGGCCTTGGTGGACACCACTTCATTGAGCCAACCGGGCGTAGGATGTTGGTTAGGCGATGTCATCACCTCGATGCGGTCACCATTGGTCAGTTTATGCCGTATACCTACGTTTTGACCATTGATGCGACCACCGGTGCAGTGATTACCCACCTCACTATGGATAGAGTAGGCAAAGTCCAATAACGATGCCCCCGCCGGTAACTTACGCAGGTCACCCGTAGGAGTGAACACAAACACCGACTCCCGCTGCGACACTATATTCGCATCATGGATGCCCTTGTATGCCCAGTGCGCCGCCACACCTTTCTCTGCCACTTCGTCCATCCGTCGCGTACGAATCTGCACTTCCACCCATTTATCCTCAGGACCCATCACCGTGGTATGCAGCGACTCATAACCGTTCTCCTTGGGCACAGTCAACCAATCGCGCAATCGCTTAGGATTGGGCGTGAAGATATCCGTGATGATGGAATACACCTGCCAGCAGTCCGCTTTCTCCCGTTCCGGAGCGCTATCCAGTATGATTCGGATGGCAAACAGGTCGTATATACCGTCCACGTCGCAATGCTGCGCTTGCATCTTATGATAGATCGAGTGGATGGACTTAGGACGGCCCTTGATAGTGAAGACAAAGCCTTCGGCCTCCAGCCGCTGCTGCAGCGGCGTGATGAACCGCTCGATGTACGAATCGCGTTCACTCTTCTTGGCATTCAGTTCAGCAGCGATATGCTTATACGCCGTGTAGTCTAGAAACTTAAGCGCCAGGTCCTCCAGTTCGGTCTTGATCTGATATAATCCCAACCGATGCGCCATGGGGGCATGCAGCGTCTGCGTCTCCTGAGCTATATGCCGACGATGTTCACTATCGCCATCCTTATCCAATGCACGCATCAGATTAAGACGGTCGTTAAGCAGATTGATGATGACTTGATTATCTTCCATAGTTAGTTTGTCTTATATTCATGAATGAGCATTTGACAATGCTTGCACTCAAACTCAACCTCAAGAACCGTGCCATTAGATAGACGCAAGTACCGCGGCTCCTTATCTTTAGGATACGGATTGGTCTTGCGGCAATGCCCTAACTCATAGAGCAAGCAGTAACGGCAGGTCATTAATGGCGCTGATGCCGGTCGAGTACGGAACGTCTCCATTGGTTAAGTTGACTAATCGGTATAAAATAGGGTTGAGTATGTATATTCACCTGGCGTGGCGCATAGATCGTGTCACCCAGTTTAGTTATTTGCGTGCGAATGGTTTGCATGGCCCGCTCGGGATTAGTGGCCGGCTGATGCGGCGCCTCAAACGTAGCGGAGTATTCACCAATCGTGAGTCGAAATCCTTCCGGCACCTCCTCAAACGTTATATCCACCGGTATGCGCCGCTCCGCATGTAAACTGCGTTGGAACACGATATCGTAGTTGCGATACAGCGGCTGATTATCCATCGCGATGGGTTTATTCGTTACGATACGATTATCCCGAATGGCATTGACATAGCATCCTTGATCCCCCACGCATATACCATCTCCGGGATGCAGTTGATGGATATCCGTTATCCTTTCTCCGGTGGACTTAGGTGTATCCCAATTAGCCATGGGACGGGTGCGACCATGCAGGAAATAGTCCGTTGCACCACGATGGAACGTCTTCGCCGGATCAGGAGTGAAGCCGTAACGGATAGATGAGGTGATACCTGCGATAGCATCTAATCGCTGACGGTAAAAAGCCGTTATATTAGTTACATAATCGGCATCCTTGAGTCGTCCCTCTATCTTAAAGGTCGTTACTCCGGCATCAATCATTTCCTGCAGGTACATGGACCGATCCAGGTCCTGGAGCGAGAGTAAGTAACGCTGATGGATAGGTTGACCCTTATCGTCTATTACTTCGTGCATACTGCTATCTAATAGGTCGTACCGTTGCCGGCACATCTGTGCGCAGCAGCCTCGGTTGGCACTGCGGTTCATCAACACCTCACTCATATAGCATCGGCCGGAATAACTCACGCATAACGCCCCATGCACAAAAGCCTCTAATTCGATTGTATCTCCTACGGCCTCGTGGATGACCCTAATCTCGTCTATACTCAATTCGCGCGCCAGCACGACCCGCTTGAAACCCATGTCGCGCAATCGTAGCACCTGCTCCGGAGTGCGGTTATCGCACTGGGTGGAGGCATGCAGACGAATAGGAGGTAAGTCGTAGTTGAGCAGCGATAAGTCCTGAATAATAATAGCATCTACTCCTATATGATGCAACTCATGCATCATGGCTACCGCCTCGTTTTTTTCGGCATCTGAGAGCAGCGTATTGATTGTCACTAACACCTGCACACCATACTGATGCGCCTCGGCGACTAAAGTGGCTATATCGTTCATACTATTGCTCGCTGCCTGCCGCGCACCGAACTGCGGGGCACCAATATAAATGGCGTCCGCACCGGCTTGAATGGCTGCTCGCCCTACGTCCAAGTTCTTGGCAGGAGATAGTAATGTGAGGCTCTTCATCGCAATTGCGTGGATAGTTTATATAGCACGATACCGGCTGTGACGGAAACGTTAAGCGAATGTTTAGTGCCGTACTGGCTGATCTCAATCGCTCCATCGGCAGCATCCACTACGTCCTGCTGCACTCCAAACACTTCGTGTCCCAGGATGACTGCCGTCGGTCCGGACACCTGAATCGTATCAAAGTCGATACTGTTATGCGTTTGTTCGATGGCATACACGGTATAACCGTCTTCATGCAACTGCTGAACGGCATCTAATGTGTTATCAAAATATCGGAATGGCACCGTCTGTTCGGCGCCTAAGGCTGTCTTATGAATCTCCGCGTTAGGTGGGCAGCAGCAGATGCCGCATAGATAGACGGCTTGCAGCCGAAAAGCATCGGCCGTACGAAAGACGGCTCCTACGTTATGCTGACTGCGTATATTATCCAAAACCACGATGAGTGGCACTTTATTTGCAGCACGGAACTGATCGGCATCCATGCGATGCATCTCCGGTATCGTTAGTTTAGTGCGGTTCATAATCCTTCAGGTAAGTTCATCGTTATGATTCGTTGGTGATGATCAATGCCGGTGATCAGGTCCTCATGCAAAGGCACCAGCCGTCCGTCCGACAATTGCGCCAGCACATTGGCTGTGGAGTCATCTACCTGCTCAATCACAGCCTCCCCAATGCGGTAACCCACTATATCCTGCCAACTCAAGATAGTCTGCTCCTCCGTATTCGCCACATCGCTGCGCAACATACTCACTTCGCATCCCACTAAAGCCAAAGCTTGCTCTTCGGTAGTGATGCCCTTGAGGGTAAACAGCAGATCCTGCCCTTTGACACGCCAATCTAATACACGGAAAGGCACCGGGATGGCGTTGATGCGCAGGATGACGAACGATGCCTCGGCATCGTCCCAGTACTCATTGATGGTGCGGCATTGCAGTTCACCTTGCTTACCGTGCGTACGCACCATTGTTCCAATGGCGATTATATCTTGGTCGTTAATCATCAGTTGCGAATATGTACAATACCATAACTATAGTTCGTGCCGTATGGTTTGAGTATATCTCTACATATCCCTTTGGTAGGCATACCATATTGCGTAATGAGTGTGAACTCTTCGCCGCAGATGGGGCAAGTGGCTACTGAACCATTATTGGGCACCTCCACCGGTTGCCGGGGACTGAGGCACTTAGGGCAGCACATGTCTGCAGCGCAGTAATGCCCCTCAACATCTATCCATACCACGACACCGCCATAGCCCAGACGGTCTCGTTCATACACGATTGAACCATAACGAGGGAAGGATAAGGATTGGCATGGCGATTCCGGCACAAACCCCGGGTACTCTCGTGCGATATCTATATCCAGATACACCGCCGCCTGGGGCACCGGACTTTGGATGTTAGCGTCCTTGCAGGCAGTGAGAAGGACCGCCAATAGCAGTAATATGATAGGTTGAAGTCGCATCAGTTAATGGCATGGAGTGTAACATCAAAAATCAGTGTGGAGTAGGGCGGGATATAAGTTTCCATGCCCCGAGTGCCTTGACCCCCATCGCCGTAACCTAATGAGGCCGGTATATAGAGTATATAATGGCTATTTTCACTCATTTTCTTGAGCCCTTCCGAGAACCCTGCAATCAACTGCGCCACGTTGTAGGTCACGTTATTGGCTTGTTCGAATTTCTGTCCCGATTGCATTCCGGAAATCAGATAAGCCGAATACGAAATCGTAACGGTCTTGATATCATCGGGATGACGACCATCGTCCGTGCCCGGAAAAATAACTTTATACTGCAATCCGGTAGGCGTCACTTGCACACCTTCATTGGATAGGTTCTTAGCGAGCCATGCTTCATTCTCGGCTTTCCAATCTAACCAACTGTCTTTCTTGCACGAAGGCAAGAGTAAGAGCATTGTCACAAATAAGAATACGTATTTTTTCATAATCGTTCTATTTTCTATTTAGCCAACCACGGCGTGGGGTTCAGTAGCGTGCGATCCTGGTAAATCTGGAAGAATAACTCGGTCTTGTTATCGTCGTTACTGTCCGTCAATATACGTCCTAAAGCCTGCTTAGGTTGCACCTTATCGCCCTGCTTAACATACAGTTTATCTAAATTACTATATACAGTGCGGTAATTACCATGCTGCACAATCACTGCGAAGGTGCTACCCAATACCAGGCATGCCGACACTTCGCCTTCGTACACCGCCCGGGCAGATGAACCGGATTGCGTTTGCAGGTAGATACCTTTGTTATTAATCGTTATATCCGGATAGATAGGATGGGCGTGCGTACCAAAGGTGCCGGATATGAAGCCTTTCTCTATCGGCCATGGCAGCAGTCCTTTGTTCTTCTCAAATCCTCCGGCTATGAGTTGTTGTTCTTTGGTGAGTGTAGTGGTGGAGGCTTGTTTACGAATCATCTCATCTATCTTGCGGTTGATTTCCTCTGCCCGCTTCTGCTGTTTCTTGAGTTGTGCCGTCAGGTCCTTCTCTTTCTTCTTCAGTTCACTTAACATCTGCTGTTGCTTGCGTTCGGTGCGTGTCAAGTTATCATGCTCCCGCTTCTGTGTATTCAGTGCCTGGGTGCGTGTTTGACGACGTTCGGTCAGTAGATTATTCTGGATGTCTATATCGGTCTGCACTTGCTGAATCTTAGCCACTTGGTTCTTACGATACTGCTGGAACTGTTGCATATACCGTATGCGGCGTATGAGTTGCTGGAAGTTATCTGCCGAGAAGAGGAACATGAGTGGCGAAGCCTGCATGTCGGCATAGTGAGTAGCCCTAACTAACTGCGCGTAATCCTGCTGCAGTTGTCCCAACTCGTCTTGCAACTCCGTGCGACGGGTATTCAGACTATTGATATCGCGATTGAGCATAGTAATCTCCGAATTGATATTGGAGATTAGTCGCTTACGGTCCTTGATGTCTTTATTGAGCAGATTGAGTTTATTGGCCGTTGCTTTTTCGTTCTGCTTCGTCTCTCCTAACATCTTATCCGTCTGCTGTATCTGCTGCTGCAGTTTTTTCTGCTCTTGCTGCAGATCCTTCACCGTCTGCGCTTGTAATCCCACGCAGTAGATGATGACTATGATGGTTAACCAATGTTTCATTGCATAATGATATTATAGTGCCGTTGTATGTCCGTCTTATCGGCGTCGGCAGGCAGGTGCTGCATGGCTTGACGGATATATAGTTTAGCCAGTTCTTTTTGTCCGGACAGGTACATGATCCACGCGTATGTATCCAGGTAGGCAGGATTGGTGGGTTCGATATGTAAAGCGCGTATGCTCATGCTCTCGGCTTTCTTGAGGTCTCCTCCGTGGCAGGCTAACATATAGGCATAGTCATTCAGTGCCAACGCATTATGTGGGTCCAGTCGTAATACGGTCAGGTACGCTTGCTCTTGTTGCGCGAACGGTTTGCGTGTGATCTCATACAGATGCATCCGATAGAGTTGGAACTGCAAGTTAGTTGAGTCCTCTTGCAAGTATTCTTCGATGGCCCGAATGGCTCGCTTGGGATCATTCGCCATGACGTAGATACGATAGCGGTTGATGGCGCTATACGGACCGTATCCTTCTATCTGATCCATGCGGTCTTGTGCCTTGATGGCTTGTTTATACTTCCCTAATCCCGTATACGCATCTCGCAGCCTATCCCATAGTTCGATATCGTTCGTTAAGGTCTTAGTGGTCTGTTCCATCACCTTAATAGCCTGCTTGCGATGTTGCTTATCGCCCATGTTGTATAGCGACACGGCATAGTCGGCCCAGCAGTCATTAGGCGCCTGCTCCCATGCTACGCGATAGAAAGGCAGTGCACGGTCCGGCATGTTGCAGCCGCGGTAGGCATGACCCATATAGCGATTCACGATGGGATCGGTGGGGTTGAGGTCATGGCAGAACTCAAACAAAGGAATAGACGCGGCATAGTCCTGCTGCTGCCATAACTGCTCTGCTTCGTAAAAGTAGTACAGAAACCGCTGTTGCGCTTCCTCCGTCATAGCCTGCGATGGTATCGTCCAGCCTATCAACGCTATCAGTATGTATAACCTAATGCGTACCACTATGTCCAAAACCTCCGGCACCACGGTCCGTGGTGCTCAATTCGGTGACTTCCACTAACTGAGGTTGCTCATGACGAGCAATCACCATCTGACATATCCGTTCCCCGGGTTCAATCGTTTGGGGTTCATTACTGAGGTTAATGAGTATGACTCCTATCTCGCCGCGATAATCGGCATCTATGGTGCCCGGCGTATTGAGCACTGTCAGTCCGCGCTTAAGCGCCAAACCGCTGCGGGGACGGATCTGTGCCTCGTAACCCTGTGGCAATTCGATAAACAGTCCCGTAGGAAGGAGCCGACGCTCAAGGGGTTGTAATGTAACGGGTGCTGTTATATTACAGCGTATATCCATTCCTGCAGCCATCGCTGATTCGTACTGCGGCAACGGATTAGTGCTACGATTGATAATACGTACTTGCATAGATTAGAATCGTTTTTCAGCCAATACTTTCAGTCCATCCTCCACAATGCGTATATGCAGTTCACGAGGCATTTGCACCGGATCACCATCTATATGCATAGGTCCTTCTGCTTCACGAATGACCGTCACTTCCTTAGCCGTCACGGTATGCATGAATAGGTCGTGGTCAATCAGTTTACTGAATAACCCAAACGCCAGTCCAGGAGCTGCTAAGAGCGGGAATTTACTGAGTAAAGCTATATCCATCTTACCATCCTGTATACTTGCTTTAGGTGCAATAAAAGCATCATTCCCCCATTGGTTAGCATTCGCAAAAGTAACTAAGAATGCCTGCATCGATATATCTACGCCATCGCCCTGGATGAGATAGGTCTCGGGCCGATAGGAGAACAGGTCCCTGAAGATATGTTGCAGATACGTTTTCAATCCTCTTGATCCTGATGCCGCAAAGTGATCCGCTATTAATGCATCAAAACCCATGCCACAGGTGCAGAAGAAAGGTTTATCATTCAGCATTCCATAATCCACCGAGATAGCTTCGGAATGGTTGATTAGATCCATGGCACGACTGATACGCATCGATATACCTAAGTGACGCGCAAAACCGTTGCCGCTGCCGACAGGTATGATACCCAGGGCTGTATTGGTATTGCGTAAGCCGTTGGCCACTTCATTCACCGTACCGTCACCACCTACAGCCACCACGGCCTCAAAACCCATGACAGCGAACTGATGCGCTAATTCGGTAGCATGACCGGCGTATTCGGTAAACACGATATTCTCCAACCATTGACTATGGTCCAACTCCTTCTCAATCTGTTTTGGCAACTTACGCTTGTTAACCGTACCCGAGATAGGATTGATGATAAATGCGATATTTTTCATAATATACTAATTTTTGCGTGCAAAGATACAAAAAATTTTGCATATATGCAAATTTTTATTCTATTTTCTTGCGTATTCCAAAAATTCTTTGTAATTTTGCATCGGAAAAGGGAAATGCAAGGTCATTTCTGCTGCCGAAACATTCATTTTATAAATTTATAGAGATGGAAAATCGTAGTTTTGAAGACAAGAAGGAGCCCGAGATTGTTTATTCCCATTCTGTGAAGGCCGGTAAGCGTATTTATTACTTAGATGTAAAGAAAGCGCGCAATGAGGATTTGTATCTGTGTATAACAGAAAGTAAGAAAAAACAGGGTTTGGAGGATGAAATGCCTCAGTTTGAGAAGCATAAGGTCTTCTTGTATCGTGAGGACTTTGATCACTTCAAAGAAGCTTTGCAAGATGTGATTGGCTTTGTAGAGGGTAAGTTAGGTAAGATGGAGGCTCGTCCCGAGTGGACTCCGGAGGCCAACAGAGAAGAGGCTACGCAGGAGACTGCGGAGTCGGAACCGAAGAAGAAAAGCCTATTTGGATTTATTAAGAAAGACTAATGTTATCTATGATAACTTGTGCAACTGCCTCCTTCGAGAGAAGGGGGTAGTCTTTTTGTGTACCATCGCGGAAGAGAAGGGTTACTTTATTGGTGTCGTATCCGAATCCTGCTCCGGTGTCTCGCAATGAATTCAGCACAATCATGTCCATGTTTTTCTTGTCCATCTTATGCTGAGCATTCTCCACTTCATGATCCGTTTCCAAAGCAAAACCGATGACCTGCTGGTGGGGCTGCTTGATTTGCCCTAACGTAGCGGCTATGTCGGGATTCTCAATGAGTTCCAAACTCATCGTGGTAGAATGAGATTGTTTCTTAATTTTGTGCTCTTGTTCGACGACAGGTCGATAATCGGCTACAGCGGCGGCTAATATAGCTATGTCGGCTTGCTGAAAGGCCTCCACCGCTTGCTCGCACATTTGCCGAGCGGACATCTGACCCATGATAAGGGTCACTTGTGCACCGCGACGAATACATTCTTGCGCGATAGCGCGACCCATCTTGCCGGTGGAGAAATTACTGATGTACCTGACCGGATCCAGTTTTTCTATCGTTGGACCGGCTGTGATGACAATGCGCTTGCCTGTTAAAGTCTTGGGTGTTAGTACACCATGAATAGCCTCAAAGATAGCTTCCGGTTCCTGCATCCGTCCCTTACCTGTTGTACCGCAGGCTAATGGACCTTCGGCGCAGTCGAGTAGGGTGATATTCGGCCATTGCGACAAGGTGCGTAACGCCTGCTGAGTAGCCGGACTGTCGTACATCTTATCATTCATTGCCGGAGCTATTAGTACGGGTTTACGCATGGCGGCTAACGTAGTGGTGAGTGCATCATCGGCTATGCCGGCGGCCATCTTACATAGCACATTAGCTGTAGCCGGAGCCACCACCATCATATCTGCCCATTCGGGCAACGAGATATGTTCAGTAGCGTGCGCATTAACCGATGCAAACACATCGCTATAGACGGTATGTCCACTGAGTGTGCGTAAGGTGGTGTCGGTCACGAATTGAAGGGCATTACGGGTAGTAGTTACCCGCACATCAGCGCCTGCTTTCACAAGCAGGCGTATCAGTTCGGGTATCTTATAGGCAGCGATGCCGCCACTTATTCCTACCAGTATATGTTTACCTTCTAACACGGCCATTATTTAAGTTGATCGTCCTTGGAACCAACCTTGTACATCAGGGCATCGTCGATGAACTCTTGCGTTGCAATCAACGTGGATTTAGGGATGCGCTCGTAACTGCGAGAGATCTCAATCTGTTCTTTGTTCTCAAAAGTCTCGTCAATCGTGTCTTGGGGAATAGAGAATTCCGATAACTTAGCATCCAACTCGCGTTTGAGCGATTGACTAATCTGGTTGGCACGTTTGGAAATAATAGCTACTGTTTCGTATACATTACCTACTTTCTGGGTCAGTTGATTCATGTCACGTGTAGCCGTGTTCTTAGGTGCTTTAGTTTTTTTGTAATCCATTTTTGTTTATTTTTTATGTTTCTGTATGTCTTTATAATAACGCTCTGCTTGCGCCATATGTTTACTATTGGGATATTCGGTCTTGAAACTGAAGAACTCATCCTCTGCTTCCTGCGTACGTTCCGCCATCTTAGAGTCCACCGAATTAACCATCTGTTGGTACTTACTAATAAAGATAATCCAACTCAGATCCTCCTGATAACTATTGCTCGGATAGTTCTTCAGCGCGTTTTTGGCCACTATCTCGGCACTGAGATAGTTATTGCCCAAGTACGTACCTAAGTTGTAATATAGTTTGGCACTAAGGAACTCCTTGTACGCCAATTTATCGTACATCTCATTCAGCTCCTTATAGGCCTGCTCGCTGTATGGACTTTCCGGATATAGTTCAATGAACTGCGTGAGATAATCAATGGATTTGCGGGTTATCTCTTGGTCCAACCTGGCATCCGGCGAGTCTAAGTAGTAGCAATGCCCCACTTGGAATTGCGCCTCGGTGATGTACTGTCCCTTAGGATAGTTGCGTATATACGCATCGTAATAGTCGGCAGCCGAACTGTAGTTCTTCTGCCCCATATAGCTGCGCGATAGATAGATGAGCACATCCTGGGCGCGATCGGTGCCCTTGAAATAGGCGGCTACATCATCTAATAGCGTTTGACTCTTGACATATTGTTTATCGTTGAAATACTCCAAAGCCATCTGGAACTTATAATCCGGATCTTTGGACTTCAGTATCTGCTGGTAGGGACCGCAACCGACGAGCAGCAGCGGTAATAGCGTGACTATGAAGTATTTACGAAGCGTCATATCTTATTCTTCAGCGTCTTTGCCGGTTAATAACTTAACCCAGTTATTGGAGGTCTTTACAATCAGTTCGCCTTCCATATCCGTCAGGATGAAGTAGAATCCTACTTCGCGCATTTGACTAATCATCACGGCTGCAGCATATTCGCCCATTACCATGCAGGTGGTAGCCAAAGCATCGGCCAAAACGCAGTTAGGAGCGATGACCGTAGCGGACAGCAGTTTATGATGTACAGGATAACCGGTACGAGGATCAATGGTATGCGAGCGGCGTACACCGTCCTCAAAATAGTAATTGCGATAGTTACCGGAGGTAGCCATACAGATGTCCGTGGTGTTGATGATGTCTTGCAACATATTGGTCTTGCCGGTCGTATCATCAATAGGTTTCGTAATGCCGATGGCCCATTTCTCACCCTTGCTGTTCTTACCACGAGCTACTACCTCGCCACCTATGTCTACCAAGAAATTCTTGCAACCATTTTCAGCTAATAAGTCAGCAATCACGTCGCAAGCATAACCTTTAGCCAATGCACTGAAGTCCATCATCGTACGAGAATCGGATTTGAGAATATGATGGTCCTCGGTGAGCGTCAGACTCTTGTAATCCACGAATTCCAACAGACTATCCAGCAACTCCTTGGTGATGTTCTCTTTGTTCTTGAAACCAAATCCCCAAGCGTTTACCAATGGAGCAACGGTGATATCAAAAGCACCTTGACTCATATCACTCACATAAACAGCGGCTTTGTAGGCTTCTTCAATGTAGGCATTGGTTTCTACATCCTCGTTGCGGTTGATGCGAGCAATGATGGAGTTCTGATTGTACATACTGAGCGAAGCGTCAAACTCCTTAAGACACTCTTTGATGGCAGGCTCCAAATCGGAACTGCTCTTATATTGGATGTTGTAGTACGTACCAAAGACCGAACCTTGGTTTTGATAAAACTTCTTACATCCTGTCATGCTGATTGCCATCAAGGCAATTAATAAGTAATTAATGTGTTTCATACGTGTAGTGTTTTTTTAGGTTAATAATAAAGGTTAATATAGTTGTTTAGAACCAAATTCCTAATCCGATTGCACCATTCAGCGGCTGTGCGCATAGTTTCTCGTCACCGGCTGCGTGGGCATATACTTTGTTGGCTTCCAAGGAAGGATTGAGACTACCTTGACCAAACAAGCAAAGACTACAAGCATCAAATTCCCATTCTTTTTCTAAGCGAAGAGACAGGTTGACAACCTGGAATCCCTCGTTGCAATAGAAATCGCTGGTCCAAGGCGACATACCGATGGCTCCGCTAAGGGTCATTCCAACGCTTTCAAAGGTGTGGTCGTAACCAATCTCCAAGTAAGACGAGTAGGCGCGTTTCTCATCGTAGTTAAAATCATCTCCGGCTACGATGGTGTTCCAACTGATATGCAACGGTACGCCCAGCAGGTCGTCAAAGTTATAACCTACGGTGATTTCGGTTTGGTAATTATCCTTAGCCTCCGGCACGAAGTACTGATAGTGCGTCAAACCTACGTTCGCTCCGAAGAAAGTGAAGTTAGCCATAATATCTAATTCCGGCAGGAAATACGTATTGGGATTTCCATCCTCTGTTTCCTCCAAGCCTTTTTGGAACTTCCAGTCCGTAGCCCCTAATGATGCCCATGCTCCAACGCGGAGACTGGTGTGCTGACCATCATAACCGACCTCAACATCCGGCTGAAAACTCAAACCTCCGTTGTACTGACCGCGCCATAAGTATGCACTAACGATCTCTGCACCGGCATCGTATGCAAAAGTTACTCGAGGTTCAGTCACCTCTTCCTGAGCCATCACCGCCATTGCGGCTAAACTCATCATAACCAAGAAAATCTTTTTCATTTATGTTGATTAGTTATTTTAGTTTCGCTATCCATCCTACGTTCCACAGCACCTGTCGACCGCCGTTCACGGATTGATAGGTGGTGTTCTTCTGCAGGCTCTCGCTCACGTCATACGGATTGATCATCATCTGCGCAAAGACATTCATATCGCAATGCTGACTCACCTGCCACGTGCGGCTCAGTTTAGCCGATACATTCACCACCGCAAAGTCCGTTTGGTAGTTGGTATAGATGCTCTTGTTAGGTGTCATGCCTAATCGGGCTTCCAGCATCAGTTGCCATGGCAGCGAGAAGTCATAACCTAACTCAATATACGTGGAGTAGGCCCGTTTGCGTTCTCCGTTATCGTTCGTATATCCGTCCCTTCCCCAAGTACGTGTAGCAATCAGGATACTGAGTGGCAACCTATCCGATACACGGTAACTGAGTCCCCATTCCTGAGTGATTCCTCCCTGTGCAGGATTGGAGAAATCAAAGAACCGACTATTACCACCATTAATGTAGGTGGTCTTGTCGCCATTGTTATAGGTGTCAAAGTAGTACATGTGCATATAGTACACGGTCAATCCCCATCTACTAAAGCCTATCGTCAGGTCCACCTCCGGATTGAATCCTTTAACCCGAGCATTAGCAGGGTTGTGTTTGAAGGTCCAATCGTATGAACCTATATTCCACCACATGTCTAAGTACAGTCCTCCATATCCCACTTGCGCCGAGGGTTGCAGCGCCAAGCCGCCTACATACACACCTCGCCATAAGTAGTTGGCCACCACTTTAACTTGTGCATCCCACGTGAATCCTACATGTTTGGGATAATCATCCAGCCACTTCTTCTTAGCCGGCACGGTGTCTTGTGCGTAGGCGCATGCGCCCGCTAATAGACATAGGAAAAGCGCCATCGTTCGTATGGCGTTCCTTCCTAAACGTGTGTATGAATGTTGCTTACAAACCATTATTCTTTTCCCAGGCAAGGCGCAAGGCTACTTCCAGGATGCGAGTGTTATCCAATGTGACGATACCGCCATCAGGACCCGGCTCCAAGTGGTAACCGCTGTCACCACTGGCTGTGCCACTAAAGAAGTCTCTAACATCATCGGCTGCTATACCTAATTCCTCGGCAATGACAGCCGAACTTCCGTGTGGGAGACTATCCTTGACCTCCCGTAAGCGATTAAATGTTGTACGTATCATATATACTGTTTTCAAATTTTGGTGCAAAGTTACAAAAAAAAATGCATACATGCAAATAAATTTTCATAAAATTAGTATTTTTTTTGTGTATATCCTAAATATTTTATACCTTTGCAGTCGAAATGGCTAAAATAGGCATATATGGAGGCAGTTTCAATCCCGTGCATTTTGGTCACGTCGGGTTGGCTAAATGGGTGGTGGAACATACTGATTTAGATGAAGTATGGCTGCTGGTTAGTCCGAATAATCCATTGAAGGATCAATCGCAATTGGCTGATGAGCAGCAGCGGTTAGCGGACGTTAAACAGGCTATTCGGGATATCCCGGGACTGCACGCTTCGGACTTTGAATTCAGTTTGCCTCGACCGTCCTATACGGCCAATACGCTGCGTGAATTGACCAAAGCCTATCCTCAACATCAATTCAGTCTCATTATCGGCGAAGATAACTGGCAAATCTTTGACCGGTGGAAAGAGTGGCAGTTCATACAAGAGCATTTCCCTATCTTCGTGTACCCTCGAAACTTAGGGCACTCCAAGTGCTTAGAGCACACCAATAAAGAGCACGTCATCTATCTTGAGCAGGCTCCGTATTTTGATATATCGAGTACAGAGATTAGAAATAGACGAGGGCGATAACGTTGACGAGGACTAATAACTAATATGAGCGACCTTTCGGCCGCTCATATCTTTATTCATTTACCATTTCAACGGGAATAACTTCCACGCGTCTATCTTTCTGCAATGTATGTTTGCCATTGAATCGGTAGGGTTCATTAGCGCCCTTGGTGCGCACAATCATTTGATCGCGACGGACTCCGAGGTTCTCTAATTCAGTAGCCACTGCAAAAGCACGGCGCATAGCCAGTTTGCGGTTGTAGTCGGCACGACCTAATTGGCAGGCGTGACCATTCACATAGACTTGCTGATTAGGGTGTTGTTTCAGTATATCAGCTATCTGCACGAGGATATCGGCAGGTTCAAGAATAGGTTTATCGGAATCAAAATCAAACCAAATAATGCTCTTCTCCATCACTTCGTTCAGCAGATTTACTGCTTCGTCAGCCGGTTGCTCTACACCTACATATACGGTGTCGTGGATATAAACGGTGTCGCGTACGTAGATATAGAGTGTATCGGTGCAGCCATGCTCTTCCTCTACGATAGGCACAACTACCGGCACAGGTTCCTCTACCACTTCTTCTATCACTTCTTCTACGGGTTGCTCTATAACGGGCTCTTCGTAGATGGGTTCATCCTGCTCAATCGCCATATTGCGCAGACGACGTTGTTCACGATCGTAAGCACGTTCGGCATCGGTTTTGCCGGTATTGAAATGGAAACCGATTTTGAGCCCCACATTCCATGGATGCACATCCTTGACGGTATTGGTGTTAAGTAAACCTTGTTCGCTGCGTGTATCACTCATTACAGTGGGGTACTCGTTTTTAGGCAGGTTATTACCAAAGCGTACCTCATCATTACCTCGCGTACTAAAGACATCGTTGATGTAGTAAGTAGCAAAGGCGGTGATGCTCATATCAATGCGTTGAGATAATTGGATGAGTACACCGGCTTGAGCATATCCGGCATAGTTGAGCGTATTCATCTTGCGCTGCGAATTACCTCCGGCTACTGTGCCAAATGAACCGGAGTAGGCAGGAATAGAACCATTCTCCAGTACAGAAGGCACTTGACTCATGGTTAAGTCGTAGGTAGGGTAGTACACACTATTGTTAATCGTAGCGGCATTTTTAAGTTCATACGTACTCTTAACAGGGAAACCTAACTTAACGCCTAATGCACCGATGAATCCGGCACGTTTGCCTTCACCGATGGCTCGGAAATGCAGTCCAATAGGCACCTCTAACATATAGATGTCTTGTTGTTCCTTAGCATCGGTACTGAGCGTTTGAATATAATCATCACCGTACTTATCGGTGCCTTCAAAACTCCAAGGACCCATTTTGGTGTAGGAGCGATAGGTAGAGAACTCCAAACCTGTTCCTAAACCAAAGCAGGGAACAAAGTAGTAAGTAAGTCCAATGCCTACATTGCCGCTGGGGAAGGCAATATGATGGCTCATATTATTGTTACGGAATGCGTCATTGCCTTTTTGTCCCCAGTGCTGGAAGTCAATGCGGCTAATGCCTACACCGCCACTTACGTCAATGCTGAAACCTTTATAAATACGTGATTGAGCTTGACTGGCTTCACGAACTGAATCCGGGTAATTACGACCCATTACTTGTCCATAAACAAAGAGGACGGTAATTGCTATAATAATCTTCTTCATAATCGTACTCCTTTCTCCATTATAACTCACTTCCTAAAATTGTATATTCGGCATCGCCACGCTGAATAATGATTTGACTATTCTCCAGTCTCTTACTTACCGAATCCGTCGCATTCTCCTGCTCGCGTTTGGTGCCATTCTCCATCTCGATGGGACAAGTACGCAGAATCATTTCCCTACCACCATTAAAGTAGAACAGGTCTGCAAAATAACTACCATTGAGCGATGCTCCATCTTCATGGTAATACTGTCCCGTAGCCCCCTCAATCTTTTGGCCGTTCTTGTACCATTGGTAGGCAATGAACTTAGGATCGGTGGGGTGCTTGGGGTTATTATCGATAAAGAGCACCTTGCCGTATTTATCCAATACATACCCGCCTTGCGTTACGTTGAGCACAATCTCGTTCATGGCACTGTAGCAAAGTTCCTGACCATCAATCAGTTTGGCCACTTGCAGGTTCATGATTTTGTCTCCACCGGATATGCCAATACGTTGGCATCGTACGGTAATAGCGCCGGAATTACCTGCCGTGACGGTAGGTATAGTGCCGGATATATACTTTTCGCCGTCAAAGAACGGACGCAGACTCTCGCTTAACTCGATGTTATACGTATTGGCTTCGCCTTCTAACATCTCAAAGTAGATAGTGAGTGTACCGGCATCGCCGTCCTGACAGATGGTAGAGACGTTATCAGCATGGATCTTAGGTGCCAAGGTCAATACAGGACGAATTGTTACTCTAGGTTCGCACCCGGATTCTAACTTATCGTTGAACTCCCAAATTCGCAAATCATCCTTGTAGAAGATATTTGTTTGACGGGGATTCTCGGCATTGGGATAATAGAACGTGTATTGACCGTTTTCGAACATAGATTCGCAGATGTAATGAATGGAATCCACATTAGTGGCAATCACTACTTGCAGGGTCGTTTCGCCTTCGGAACGCACTTCTTCTCCGCCACAAGATGTATTGGTAGCGGTGCGGAAGAAAGTGTAAGTGGCGTTGTTCTGCACGAAATCATAATCTAATTTGTAATCCAATGCTTCCGTGTCTTGATTCAAGTCAATGGGGTTGGCGGTATCATCATTTACCACCATGTACCACTTATAGTCTATATTGCCTCGTCCTTTAGCCGGTTGCCGGGATTGGATTTGCACAGGGATAGCACCTTTTTCTTCGGGCATGATGCAGTCCGCTGGAATCTTCTTGTTTTCAATCTCGCCTCCGGTTATTTCGCTATAAATCTGTATCTTCACTTGACCATCGCTCTCAATCCAATAATCTGTTTGGCAATGACTGTCCTTTACCGTGCGATAGATGGTGTAATCGTGAGCGTCCGCTAATCCGGCATCGCTCAGGTTTAAATCATGTTGGTCAGCACCGGTAATAGGTTGAGCTGTACCATCGTCTATCTTCATCATCCATTGATAACTATACGGCGATTTACCTCCGGAAGGGAGTGTTCCGTAAATAGTAGAAAGTTGGTCTAATACATCCTGAACCGTGCAGCCAACAATCTCTCGGTTGGTAATAGAGCCTTCGTCGAATTTATTATACACGACTACAGTAACTGTATCGGATGGGATAGCATGTACGCTATCTACACACGCGTTATTGTATGCATAGCGAGTAAAGGCAAAGGTTCCGGCATTTGGCATAAGGTAGTTTTCTAATCTTGCACCATTCTGGTTGGGAATAACTTTGTTGTCCTTTTTCCAGAAATAAGAAACCTTAGTACCCTCGCAAATAGCATCTTCTTCGCTGGTAATCGTGATTTTTTGGTTGATATCACACAATATATCTTGCTCAATGGCTATTTTGCCCGGTGTCAGTTCGGCAGGCACAAAGATTGGCACGATACCTTCTGCTGATATCAGTTCCGGATGGCATTGTTCATCAGCAGCGTAGCGTTGCAGTGTGTAATGACCGGGCTCGGTGGGAATCCATGACTTGCTGTTATAACTAGTCATATAATCTCTCCAAGTGGTGTCATTAATTAGAATCTCGTTATGGTCCACTTCTCCCTTCTCATCCAAGTAATTAAGCATTAATCGAACTTGATAGTCTCCTGCACCGCCGGATGGGGCTTCATACCCTTTTTCTTTAAACTTAATGTCTTTGAAATTCAAAGTCTCGCCTAAGCACACCACGAACGAGTCTGCTGCGAACTTACCGGGAATAAAGTCAGGTACAGGTTTGGGGAAGGCATATACTTCGCGTACGTTGCCGTTTTTGCTCACTTGCATAATAACATCGGTGGGACGGCATGGGAAAGCCACTCTCCATTGGTTGGCATTTGCTGCATCAGGATAGACCCATTGTTCCATCAGCGGACTGGTTACTGCCCAGTTGACACCATTCTTTGAATTAACAATAAAATCGCTTGTGAGCAGGTTCATGTGATTATCTGCTAAAGCATCACCTTTGTTGGTCAGGTCAATAGACGCTGCACTTACAATAGCAGCATCTTGGTTTTGGAAGACCTTGAGAATAGGGTAGTTATCACCCATCTGTTGCCATGCCGAACGCGCAGAAAAGAGAGTGTACATATCCGCACTTTTTTCCATGGCAGTCACTCCCATGGGATCCTGATGACCGGCATCGGGATTTTGGATGTATAACTGACGATCATAGTAGCAGTCATTGATAGTGCCGGCGTTTTGTGCCACCACACCATAGCCATTGGCGGCATAACCGATGTTGTAGCAATAACGGATAGCACCGGTATTAGTGCCAACTAAACCACCGATATAGTCAATGGCTTTGAGGATAGGACCGGCATTGTAGCAGTCCTCCATGGTGCCGCTGTTTTGACCAACCAAACCTCCTACGTGGATAGCGTTGACTTCCAGTGTGGCCATGTTCCAACAACGGCGAATCGTACCATTATTGCGACCTACCAATGCACCTACGTACTGGCACTCGTCGTTTTTCATGGTTTTGATGTGACCGGTTCCGATACCCACTTCTTCAATCACACCCTCTTCACCTACATAGCCGAATAAACCTACACCGTCTGTGCCGGCAATGGCTCCCAAACCGGAGATGATATGTCCATTACCTTGGAATGTGCCTCGGAACGGATAATCGCGTGTTCCGATAGGTCTCCAAACTTTTGTGATGGTCAGGTCGGCTTTCAAGTCAATTGTCTGACCAACATACCCGTTTTGGCTCTCATTGTTTGTCGCTAATGCGCTGAGGTCCTCTACGGTGTTAATCTCAATGGTCTGCGCCGACACGATGCCTACGCATAAGACCATTAACCAGAGTAGAATACTTTTTTTCATAAGCTATAATATTAGTTTATATTTTGTTAGAATAGTGTCGGTAGAACTCCGTCACGGCTACGATACCTTTCTCCCATACCTCTAAGTCCATGGACTCGTTAGGCGAATGGATGGCATTGGCCTCTAAACCAAAGCCCATCAGGATAGTCTTGACGCCTAAAATCTGTTCAAAGGACGATATGATAGGTATACTGCCGCCGCGGCGTGCCGCCAAGGGACGTTTGCCGAAGGCTATCTCAAAGCCTTTCTCGGCAGCTTGGTAGGCAGGAATATCAATAGGGCAGACATAGCCTTGTCCGCCATGCATCGGAGTGACCTGCACACGTACTCCCTTCGGAGCAATGGATTGGATATAATCTACAAAAGAACGTGATATGTCTTCGTGATCCTGATTGGCTACCAATCGACAACTGACCTTGGCGTAAGCCTTAGATGGCAAAACCGTCTTGCTGCCTTCACCGGTGTAACCTCCCCACATACCGCATATATCGAAACTCGGACGGCATGAATTGCGCTCCAAAGTGCTATAACCTACCTCTCCAAAGACATCATCTATATCAATGGCTTGCTTATAAGCCTCGTCCGAGAATGGGATTTGAGCAATCATATCGCGTTCAGCCTGAGGAATAGGCAGTACCCGGTCATAGAAATGCGGAATAGTGATGCGTCCGTTCTCGTCCACTACCTTAGCTAACATCTCGCAAAGGGCATTAAGTGGATTCTTGACGGCTCCGCCAAAGTGCCCGGAATGTAGGTCCCGATTGGCTCCGGTCACCTCAATCTGCCAGTAGGCTAATCCGCGAAGTCCCGTGGTTAGGGATGGTGTGTCCTTGCCTATCATCGATGTGTCACTAACCAATATGATATCGCTCTTGAGCAACTCGCGATGCTCACTGATGAATGCTTCTAATGACGGCGAACCAATCTCTTCTTCGCCCTCAAAGATGAACTTAACGCGGCAGTTCATCAGCCCTTCATGCACCATGTACTCAAAGGCCTTAGCCTGAATCATAGCCTGACCTTTATCATCGTCCGCGCCGCGCGCGTATAAACGACCGTCACGCACTTCCGGCTCCCATGGATTACTCTGCCATAACTCCAACGGCTCGGCAGGCATCACATCGTAATGCGCATAAACGAGCACTGTCTTGGTGGCGGAGGATAGGGTAGCAGGCGTGTACTCGGCATACACAAATGGATTGCCCTGAGATGGCATCACTTCTGCATGCTGGCAGCCGGAGGCCAATAGCAGTTCGCACCAACGATTGGCGCATCGCAGCATATCGTCTTTATGCTCAGGCTGACAACTCACACTGGGAATACGAATCAGGCTCGCCCATTCGTCTATAAAACGAGATCGATGAACTTGAATATAATCTAAAATGTTCATGATAGTAACTTTTCGGCGACAAAATTACTAAAAATATCTGAACTATGCAAATTTTTTGCAGATTTATTTGCGAGATTAAAAAAAAAGCAGTACCTTCGGCAAGCTGCCGTCAACTGCGTTGGCTCCCCCGAATGGTAGTCCTCGTCCTTATTAAAATGCGCAAATAAAGAGCAAAAGGGTAGAGACCCTATATTGTCTATTTTGCGACAGTCTATTGTGAGTAAACTCCCATATCCGATCTCAAAACATACAATGATAAGATAAAAATCTTATTTTTTGCTCTTAAAATTTGCGCATTCCAAATTTTTGTTGTATATTTGCAGTCGATTTCGGAAAGTTGTCTGAGTGGTCGAAAGAGCCACACTCGAAATGTGGTGTACGCATTACGTCGTACCGGGGGTTCGAATCCCTCACTTTCCGCAGAGCCGATAGATAAAGGGATTTCGGCATTACGGGGT
>JAGHRV010000050.1 GCA_018066175.1 Candidatus Colicola equi
GTATCTTTGCAGCGTGATTCGAAAAATATCAAGTCTTAAACTTGTGTTACATATAAAAACACAACCAAATCATTAACCTTAAAAAAATAACGCTTATGTCCAACATTCTCAAATATGAAGATGTAAAAGATAAAATTTTGTTGCTGCGCAATCAACAAGTTATATTAAATTGTGACATAGCGCAATTATATGGGGTGGAGACACGTGAGATTAATCAGGCAGTGAAGAATAATCCCGATAAATTTCCTTCTGGATATTTATTTCAACTTGACAATCAGGAGTTTGCAAACTTGAAATCAAAAATTTTGACCTCAAGTTGGGGTGGAGTACGTAAGTTGCCAACAGCGTTTACAGAGCGCGGGCTTTATATGTTGGCAACAATATTAAAAAGTCCAACAGCCACACAAACGACGATTGCCATTATTGATGCTTTTGCACAAATGCGCGAGTTGGCGCGTACAATGCAAGCAGTGGCAGAGACAGAAGATGAGAAAGAGAAGAAATCATTGATGCAGAAGAGTGGAGAGTTGATAGGGGAGGTGATAGGATCGCAATTAGATACCACTGCCACAGAGACAGAGATTGAACTCAATTTCGCAGTAGTTAAAATAAAACATAAAATAACTCGCAACAAAAACTAACCGTGCATCGTGCATCGTGCACCGTGAACTAAATAAATTATTAACCCTTTTAAAAAAATTACGCGTATGAAAAACAAATTTTTATCGCGAATAGGGCAGTGGCATACCCCCCCCTATCTTCGCAAGTGTTTAACCTCCCTTAAGACCCTCACCCTCCTCCTCGTGATGCTGATGAGTGTCAATGTGTGGGGAGAGAAAATTACCACTCTTGCTGGAATCACTAGTGGTAATAGTTATTACATTGGTGCGACCACTAGTAGTAGTGACTCTTATTTTTCTGTTGATGGGTCTTCTACATCTGCCTCTATTGCAGGTGCAGCCGTGAGTAAAAAAAGCGAAGCTACTGTACTTAAGTTTACGGCGGTTACCGATGGTTGGACCATACAGTTTGAAGGTGGTTACTATTTAGGTTTGAAAAATTCTAAAGATAATGGTAAGGTTCAAGTAGTTGAGGACGCTGTGACTTGGACAATAGAAGAAGTTACAGACAAAGGTCTTCTCAAGTTACATCCGAATGATTCGTATTCTTTGCAAAAGAATAATGGTGGTGCTCAATTTGGTTCTTATGGTAATACTCAAACTAATGTTTGGTTAGAGGCTGCTAGTGCTTCCAAAACTCTTGTCTCTATCGCCATTTCAGGCACTCCTAACAAAACTGCTTATGAGACAGGCGAGAGTTTTGATGTAACAGGTCTAACCGTTACTGGTACGTATGATGATACTTCGACAGATGATTTGACAGATGATGCAGAATGGACTATTGCCCCTGCTACCTTTACTTCTACTTCTCAAACCTCCGTTAGCGTAACCGCTACCGTTGGTGAAAAAAGTGATACAAAACAATATAATGTTACCGTAACTGAGCACGATGTTGTTCCTGGTACGTATGAAATAGCTCTTAATAAAGATTTGTATGGAATAGCAGCGGTAGGTAGTGTTGCTGAAGAACAAAGTACTAAGGTGCACGATATTACCATAGTTTCTGGAAAGAATAGTGGTAATGCCACCTATTATGATGCCGCTCATATCCGCTACTATCAGGGGAATTACTTAAAACTTTCCGTTCCTGATGGTTATGAGATTACCTCCGTTGTATTTGCAGAACCTTCGTCAAGTAAGAGATGGGATGGAAGCATTACTTCTACTCCTGATTCTTATAATGCAGACACTAAGACGTGGACAGGTAAAAGCCAAAACGTGGATTTTGCTTTTGGTGCACAAAATCGCCCTGCAAAAATTACCGTTACCTTTGCAGAAAAGAAAGTCGTTTCTAGCATTGCTGTTAAAACTGCTCCATCAAAAACCACTTATTATGTAGGTGATGAATTAGACCCTGCCGGATTAGTTATTACTGCTTCTTATGCCTCTGGTGACCCCGAGGATATCGCTTATACCGAAGCCAACAAAGACGCTTTCTCTTTCTCCGGCTTTAACTCCGAAGCAGTTGCCACTGGTCAAGAAGTTACGGTTACCTATGCAGAAAAAACTGCAACCTTCAATGTTGATATACAAGCAGCTCGTACTTTGAATAGTATCGTGGTTGCTTCTAATCCTACAAAGATGGTTTATGAAGTAGGTGAGGCTCTTGATTTGACCGGCTTAGTAGTTAATGGTATTTATTCAACTGGTGCCCCTGAGGCTGTTGAATACACCGCATCCCCTGCTAATGGCGCAATCTTAGATGCTGTTGGAACAACTACCGTTACCCTTACTTCTGTAGATAATACCGAACTAACAACTTCCTTTAATGTTACCGTAACTGCTCCAGTAGGCGACAAACTGACTCCTGCTCTTGTTGGTAACAAATCTTCTTATGCACAATGGGATAATGCTTATGTCGGAACGTATGCCACATATATTGGCTATGCAATGGGTGGTGATGCTAAATTCCAATTAAAATCAAAAGATAATGTGGCAGGTATTGTAAGTACAGTATCCGGTGGCTACATCGCAAAAGTTAAAGTTGATTGGGAAACCGTACCAGGTGATGGCAAGGGATTAAAAGTCTTTGGCTCTCATACTGCTTATACCGCAGCTTCTGATTTGTATGGCGACAACAAGGGTACTGAAATAGGAAGCATTTTAGCCAGCGCTACTGAATTGACAATTACCGACGAATATGAATATGTTGGTGTTCGTTCTGTTGATGGTGCTATTTACTTGAAGTCTATCACCTTCGTTTGGTCTGCTCCTAAGGAATTAGAAAGCATTGCCGTTAAGACTGCTCCTACCGTAGTTAATTATGCTGCTGGTGAGTTCTTCAACCCTGCAGGATTGGTAATTACAGCTTCTTACGATGACGAATCTACTGCTGATATCGCTTACGAAGGCAATGAGGATAAATTCTCCTTCAGCCCTGCATTAGATGTTGCATTAGCAACTACCGATGAACAAGTAACTATCACTTATGGTGGCAAATCTTGCGACCAAGCTATTACCGTTAAGAATATCGAACTCACTTCTATCGTTGTTTCCGGTGACCTTTCAAAGACCGAATACACCGAAGGTGACGATTTTGATTTCACAGGCTTAGTTGCTACCGGTCATTATTCTGATGAATCTCATAAGACTATCACCGACCAAGTAGCTTGGTCTATCGACCCTGCTACTTTGACTGCCGGTCAAATTTCTGTTAAGGTTATTGCTACAATGAACGAAGTCAGCGGCGATAAATCTTACGACATTACCGTTGCTGCCGCTCCGCTTGAAGTAACTTGGGATGCAACCGCACAAGGATACGAGAACTCCCAAGATGTGACAGAGGCAGATTTTAATGCTATCATTAATGCTGAATTCGAAGAGGGTAAATATTATACTACTGGTACGGCCGTGCGTGTGTATGGTGGAAAGACTTTCGCTATTCATGCAGCAAGTGGTTACAAAATTACAAGCATCGTAATTGGTTTCGGTTCCGGTGATAAGTCTAACGAAATTACGGCTGACTGCGGCACATATTCCAATGGTACTTGGACAGGACTTTCTAAGGATGTCACATTTACAGTAGGTGGCACTAAAGACCATAGACGTCTGATGACATTTACCGTTACTTATGCCGTTGCTGCTCCTTCTGCTGCTACTCCTACTATCACTCCTTCTGCTGAGGCTGAGATTTATTGGGAGCCAATCACCGTAACTCTTGCTACTACAACCGAAGAGGCTGCTATCCATTACACGACCGATGGCACAGATCCTACAACCGCTTCTGACTTGTATGAGAATCCTATCGCAGTTTCTGCTACTACCACCATCAAGGCTATTGCCGTTAAGGATGGTTTGGATGATAGCGAAGTTGCAACTAAGACCTTCAACTTCGGTCCTGTATATGCAAACCTTGTTGATTTGGTTAATGCTGGTGAGCCAACAACCACTGGAAAAACTGTTAAGGTGACGTTAACCAATGAAGAGATTGCTGCCTTTGATGGAACACAAGGAATCTATATTGATGTTCCGACCGACCCTGTTAAACGTATTGAGGTTTATTGCAAGAATCGTCCTGAAGCATGGGTGGTTGGCGGTACTGTTTCCGGTACATTACAATGCACGTGGAAGAAGTATATCAGCACTAGCACTTGGGAACTTTGCCCAACTTCTTGGACTGAGTTGGCCTACAATCCTCCTGCCGGAACTACCGAAGTGGTTCTAACGGGTACTCCTACCAAGAATGTTTATGTTGATGGTGAAGCATTTGACCCGACAGGTATCACCGTTACTGCTACTATCAATGGCGTTCCAACTGTAGTAACAGAAGGAATTACTTGGAGTGTTGAGACTCTGACTTTGGGCACAACTTCTATTGATATTACCGCTACATATAATAATGTAGTAAGTAACACCATTGAGAATTTTGCCGTTACTGTTAACGAAATCCAAGAAAGCACTATCGCTAACTTCATCGAAAGTGAAGGTGGTCGCTGCTACTTGATTGGTACTGTAAGTGACTTTAATAGTAGTACTAAACGTTTCAATCTCACGGATGCAACGGGTACTCTCTATATTTACTCACATAGTTTAGCAACAGGTATTACTGAGGTTGCAAATGATGATTATATCAAGGTTTTGGCAGAAACATATAGTACTAAATATGAAAATGCTGAGAATGTTGTCGTAATTGAGAAACTTGATAAACCTCAAGTTGACGTAAAAGGCATTAGCCTGAATAAGACAGAAACCACTATCACTATTGGCAAGACCGAAACATTAGTGGCTACGATTGAGCCTCTTGATGCTTCTGATAAGGGAGTGAGTTGGTCTTCCAGCAACGAAACCGTTGCAACCGTAGAAGGTGGTGTCGTTACCGCTGTGGCTGAAGGTACTGCCGTTATTACGGTAACTACTAATTTCAAAAAAGAAGAAGTTCCGTTCACTGCTACTTGCAATGTATCTGTTGTTGCTGCACAAGTTAAGTACTTCGTTTTGGCAACCAGCATTGATGACATCAACGCTGCTGTTACCAATGGCAAGAAAGTCGTTATTGCTCCTGCTACCAGTGAAACTGAAGAAGTCGTTATGGGTACTTACGTAAGTGGTAATAACATCAAAGCTATCGAAGCTGACTACGCTGACGAACGTCTCGCTCTTGAAGTTGGTGAAGATGCATTCTATTCCATCGCTAAGGATGGTGACTACTACACTTTCCAAGATGGTAATGGCAAATACATCTATGCTGCCGGTGGTACAGGTAAAAACAACTACCTCAAAGCGAAAGCCGAATTAGAAGCTACCGGTAAATGGTCTGTAACTATTGATGCTAACACCAAGAATGCTACTATTAGGACCTCGGATAATACCGTTGCAAGACATACTATTAGATTCAATAGTACTTTGTTCTCTTGCTATGAATCCGGTCAAAGTGATGTTGCCCTCTATGTAGAGGCAGAGAAACCTCAGTATATCCCTGTTGAAAGCATCGAATTAAATGAGACCTCCGCAGAGGTAATGGTTGGTAAGAAACTGACTCTCACCGCTACTGTAGGTCCGGACAATGCTACTCAAAAGGGTGTAACTTGGACTTCTAACAACGACAAAGTAACCGTTGATGCTAATGGTCTCGTGACCGTTGATGCTGAAGCCACTGTTGGTGCTACTGCTACTATTACTGCTACTACCGTTGGAACTCAAACTGAAGGCGGTGATGATCATCTAACTGCTACTTGCACTATTACTGTTATTGCTCCTGTAGTAAATAATTACTATCTCGTAACCGATGCATCAACTTTGCATGCAGGTGACATCATCGTATTGGGAGCAACCAAAGATGACCAGAGTTATGTAAATGGTGATTTGTCAGGAGATTTCTTGACAAGTGTTGAAGCAACTATCACAGATGACGTTCTATCTACTGCTGATGCTTGCGAGTTTGTCCTTGGTGGCGAAGAAGGTGCTTGGACGCTCACATCTGTTAATGGCGCATTAGGTGCAACGGCTGTTAAGAAACTCACGTATGTTGGCACACAGACGGGCTTTGTTGGTACATGGACTATCAGCATTGATGAAGACAACAATGCTACGATTGCTCCTGACGCAGAAGGTTATGGTCGCTTCATGTATAATGCGGGTAGTCCTCGCTTCTTGACTTATACAAGTGATGCTTCTGCTACGATGCTCCTGCCGCAACTCTATCGCAAATATGAGACCATTCGTACAGGTATGGTTGATGGCCAAATTGGTACAGGCTGCCAAACTAAGAACATTCTTGATGTGAAGGGTGCTACGCTCTATCAAGTGAACTACACCTATGGCTGCTATCTTGAGTTCATGGAAGTAACTTATCCTGTTGCAGCTGGTATGCCTATCATCATGCAAGCTGATGGCACAAATGGTGGTAAGGTTGAAGTTCTATATGGAGAGAACGAAGTAACAGAAGCAATATATAATGACGATGGCTTACATGGCTACATTGGTTCCGTTAAATTCGATATCCCAAAGGGTTATCCTTACTATGTATTCAAAGGTGGTATGTTGCGTCCTTCTCAAGGGAACTACACCACCAGCGGACACGCTTACATTAAATTGGACGAGGTTCCAACCACAGACCAAACGGAAGGCAGTCCTGCTCCACGTCGTCGCATGAGTGTGGGTATCGAACGTAGCATGCCAACAGGCTTTGAAACAATCATGATGCAGAAGGGTATGAACAAGGTTATCATGAATAACCAACTCTACCTCATCCGTGATGGCAAACTCTTCAATGCTCAAGGTGCGCTCGTAAAATAAGTGTATAATTCCTATCCTAATCCATCCCAATCGGGTGGGTTAGGGTAGAAAAATACTCCAATATGAAGAAAGTTGTAGTAATAGCAGAACGTGCCGAAGATGGCTTCTATAGCGTTTATACGGATGCTGAAGCATTGCCTTTTGGCGTCGTGGGCGAAGGATCTACCTTGGCGGAAGCGATAGGTGATTTCAAAAACGTTTACGCAGCTATGCGGGATGCATATATGACTGAAACAAATAATACATTGGATGTCGATTTCGAATTCCAATGTGATATGCGCTCGCTATTGCAGTACTATTATACTTACATGACTTTAGCTGGAATGCAACGATTGACGGGCATCAATCAAGGACAACTAAGTCAGTATATTAATGGCACTCGTAATCCTTCTCTTCGTACAACTTCAAAAATTGAATCTGCTCTACAACGATTTGGACATGAACTTAGCCAAGTAACATTTATTTAATAGATTAAAAACGATGAAAAAAATGTATAAAAACCCTCAAACTGAAACGGTTCAATTCGCAGCTGGCGAATTGATGGGTGTTACAATTGGAGGCTCTCCAATTCCTGGACCAATTGATGCTCCAAGCCGCAACGCCTATCATCCGTTCTAATGAACCTAACTCTATCGCTCCTCAGAGCATAGAGATTCTACTACCCAAAGCCCGCCATCCGGTGGGCTTTGGTGTGTGAATAGATATGTCTAATCTAATCCAAATAAGATGTGAAATAGGCATTAAATTGCTTATTTTTGCATTTTTCTGAAAAATAAGTATAAAAATATTTGCTTATTTGGTATATTTTGTGTAATTTTGCACAAAATTTATCGCTTTATGGAATATACGGAACTATTAGAAAAGCAAATTATTGGCCGTTTACGTGTAGATAACCCTTGGTGGACTGAGGGGGAAGTCCCTTCTTTTTATAAGGAAATGAATCCTAGATTGTATTTGGATATCTTTTATCCGTTAGTAAAAGACGTTGAATTAAGGCGAGCCATTATATTAATGGGGCCCAGACGTGTGGGAAAAACTGTGATGCTTTATCATACTATTCAACGTCTAATAGATGATGGAGTCCCTGCTCAAAATATCATTTATATATCCGTTGAAACTCCAATCTACAATAAGATATATTTGGAGCAATTATTTAATTTATCCAAACAGACATTAGGCAAAAATGACGATAACCAATCTGTATATTACGTATTCTTTGATGAGATCCAATATTTAAAAGACTGGGAAGTAAATCTCAAATCGTTGGTTGACACATATAAAAATGTTAAATTTGTTGCATCCGGCTCCGCTGCTGCTGAGTTGAAAAAACGGAGTGACGAGAGTGGGGCAGGGCGTTTTACAGATTTCAGCTTACCTCCTTTAACTTTCTATGAATATATTCATCTCAAAGGATATAAACATCTAATGCTTTCTAATGCGATACAATGGGGAAATGGAAAAAGTCCTTTTTGGAATACTGTAGATATTGAGAAATTGAATTCTTTGTTCTTGGATTATATCAATTATGGTGGCTACCCAGAAGTGGTTTTTAATGAGAAGATACAAGAAAATCCAGGTCAATTTATTCGTCATGATATCATTGATAAAGTGTTGCTCCGTGATTTGCCAAGCTTATATGGAATACAGGATGTGCAAGAACTGAATTCGCTGTTCACTATGATTGCATATCATTCTGGAAGTCAGTTCTCGTATGAAAACATGTCTAAAGAATCTGGGGTTCGCAAGGATTTGCTGAAAAAATATATTGCTTATTTAGAGGCCGCTTTCTTGATTAAAGTCATTCATCGAACAGATGACACCGCTAAAAAATATCAACGCGAAGTTTGTTTCAAGATTTATCTTACTAATCCTTCCTTGAGATGCGCGTTATTTCAACCAATTCATGAAACGGATGCTGAAATAGGAGATTTAGTGGAAACCGCAGTATATGCTCAATGGATTCCTCGTCATGGAGTTGATATATCATATGCAAATTGGAGACTAAATAACAAGGAACAAGGCGAAGTCGATATTGTGGGCATAGATATAGCTCATCAAAAACCATATTGGACTGTGGAAATTAAATGGAGCGACCGCTTTGCCGACAATCCTGGTGAATTAGAGTCCCTTTTATGGTATATGCCACGCAATAATGTAAAGGAGGCTATTGTTACTACCAAAACAATAATGACTGATAAACAATTAGATAATGTAATCCTACATTTCGTCCCTGTAGCATGTTATGCTTATACAGTAGGAGAAAATACACTCAAACGTACACAGGATAGATATGGCTTATAATCTGCTGAAAAATAAGGGTGTAATTTTTTGCTTATTTGGAAAGTGTGATGTAAGTTGTTGAAAATCATCTATTTAATTTGTGAAAATAAGCCCGCCATCCGGTGGGCTTTGGTGTGTGAAAGTGCAAAATGCAATTGCACTTTGCACATTGTTCTATCTGAGGAAATGCTGGCAGGAGCTGCCCTTTGGTAGGGGTTTAGACTAACTAAGGAATCACTAAGGTCGTTAACGCCTAATTTTTGTCTCCCGCAGACTACGTCGAGACAGCAGGTTCGTAAAGGTCAATTGCCACTCCGTTTAATTGACAGACGACCTGAGTCTCTCCTCTCCTCATCGGTGTTACCACTTCTTTGGGTATGCGATCATGAGCGAGCTCCTATACCGCTCTGACTTACAGTCCTACTCTGCTACTCTGTACAGAGCATATCCCAATCTTTCAATTGTTCCGATTCGCTTCGTTCATAAAATCGGTCCTTCGGACAAATCTTTCAATCATCCCCCTCCCGAAGAGGTGGTAACACCGATGAGGCATGGTGTTCCCGCTTGACGGGGAAACCGTATCTAGGGAAAAGGATGTGGCAATTGACCTTTACGAGCCTGCTGTCTCGACGACTTTGCGCGAAGCGCCGAACTTATGGCGGCACGCCATCGAATCATTTATAGCGAAATAGGCTTAATCACGGAGGTGGTGCGGGTCGGATAGTAGATAGACTACGGGAACTTGTTCATGGTAGGATATCTATTAGCTGAGACGCAATAGGACGCCAGTCCTTAGCCTATGTAGCTATCGGATTTGTTGCGCAGCAACCGTCAAAATTTCTGCGTTGTCTGCGTCGTCTGCGGGCACAAATAGTCAATGTCAACGTTAACGTTAATGTCAAAAATGGCACTTTCTACCCAAAGTTGCCATTTTTATTTGCATATATCAAAAAAAAGTTGTATCTTTGCAGCCGAAAATCAAATTCAATTTGAAATCTGTCCAATAATATATTAAGTTTATGGTTATCAGAGAGTTACAAGATGAACTTTTACGATTAAGCCAAAACAATGATAGGATGTCATCACATACGTTAATAAATCAACTTTCCTCCATTCTCTTTTGGGATATGGATAAAACGCAACTGGATGTGGAGACTAATTCACAACAGTTGATTCAGCGTGTGTTGGAGTTTGGTACACTACAAGATTGGAGACTTATACGAAATTATTATGGCATGAATCGTATTGTAAAGGACTGTCAGCAAATGCGAACATTAGATGTTTTTGCGCTGTCTTTTGTTTGTGCCATGTCTAATACTAAAAAGGAGGACTATCGATGCTTTCATTTCGCACAATCCTGCCCAACACTCTGGAACTCCTAAAACAATTGTCTCAACAACCGGAGTTTAAGCCGATGCGCTTGGTCGGAGGTACAGCATTGGCTCTCCAATTGGGACACAGACAATCTATTGATTTGGATTTCTTTTCTACAAGTCCCATTGATCAGGACAAAATCATTTCCATCTTTCGCCAAATGGGGACATGCGTCATCAACAACCAAACAAAAAACATCCTACAAGTTGACTTAAATGGTATAAAGGTGGATGTGGTTGATTATTCACAATATGATTGGATTGACGAACCCATTTACGAGGAAGGACTATCCTTGGCTTCGGCTAAAGATATTGCTGCCATGAAAATCAATGCCATCATTGGTAGAGGCACACGCAAAGACTTTGTAGATTTATATGTCCTACTTCAGCATTGGTCGCTGAAGGAAATAATGACTTTCTATCATACTAAGTATCCGGACTATTCTGAATATAGAGCGTTGCTGAGTTTAACCTACTTTGATGATGCAGATCAACAAAGTATGCCGATTATGTTTATCCCTGATAAATGGGAAGATATGAAATTGACCATTATTGATAATGTCAAACAATATCAACAATAATCGCTAGTGTAATGATTAAACACCTCAAGTATATTCTTCTGCTATTGCTGATGGCAACAACGATGCAGGCTGAATCGCTTCAACCGGCTGTCTTTGCTCGCAAATCAGCTATGAGCACTACCTATACGTCCCTCAATAAGGCCATCGAGGTGGCGCAGGAGGCGATGCAGGCTACGTCGAGGCAGAAAGATACTATCGTGCTGGTGACAAGCGGTCTGTTGGACGAAGATGTGACTATCCCCAATGGCATCTTGGTAGTTATACCTTATAATGACGCGTATCGCGCGTACACGAAGAACCCTCCGTATTACGCTGAGGTGGATACATCGCGATACATACGCCCAACTTGCTTCCGCCAGCTGACTTTAGCGGCTTCGCGCACCATCACAATTGCCAAAGGTGGCATCCTGTCTGTAGTTGGCAGGCAGTATTACTACGTAGGTGGCGGTCAGTATGCAACCGGTTCGCCACAAGGACCTTGCGGCTATATGCAACTATTAGATAATGCCACTATTCAAATCCAAAACGGTGGCATACTCTATGCATGGGGATTCATCTATGGGCAGGGTAGAGTGCATGTCGAAGCCAACGGTATCGTTTACGAGATGATGCAACTCAACTCATGGCGGGGTGGCGGCGTCTCCGATGCAATCACTAAACAACCATATTGCATCTATCCATTCAATAGTTACTACATCCAAAACATCGAAACAACCGTCATATATGACGAACGAGCGGTTGAATATGTGATGATGGGGCTCATTGCCGACGATGTGATTAATACCGCCCAAACGCGATTTATTGGCTCGTCTGCCTTCCTCAATATATACGACGGCACAATGACCCGCACCTATGACGCTAACTACGATAGAATTCTTTATACGGTTGATGGCGGAATAGGTATCGCCTCTATCGTAATTCGTAACTATAAATCCATCGAGTGCGTCATGGCGATTAGCAATAATATATCCTTCCTTATCAAAGAGAATAGCACGATGGATGTGCCGTATTCTATGGCGCTGCTTCCCGGCTCTACGATCGAAATCGAACCGAATGCGGTTTTGACCTTGGGTGCATGGGATAATAGGGAACATGAGATGTTCGTTTACGACTACGAAAATACTTGGCTTAACCGCGGCTACGCCTATCTTTGCGACCGCCATACACCGGATTATGTGGCTACTTTAGACGATAAACCGCAAGTGCCTGAATTAACCGATGCTACCATCATCGTAAACGGCACATTAGAGTCCTATAGCGCCCTTTATACCACACAGGGCGGAGCACGAATAGTCTCCTCCGGAGAGGGCGAAGTTATAGTGCATCAGATAGGCAATCGCACCTATACGTACCAAGTGCCAACCGGCACCATCACGCCCGAACAAGTGCCCATCACACCGGCTATGTTAGCCAATCAAAATGGCTCGTTTACACCTACCAATAATCCTTCCGCCGGAGGACAATTTGTGTGCGTAAAGGGCACATGGTATCCTAAAAATCAAGTGCCAACGGACATGACCGAAGAGGCTTCAAAAATGGCCATTCCTTCTGCCCGAAAGTACTTCTATAATGGTACACTTTTTATTCAAAAAGGAAATCATTTTTATTCCGTTTTAGGAAGATAATGTGTTAAAAATGCTTGTTTGTGGTTAAAATTTGTTAATTTTGCCACTAAAATTTGCGTATTCCAAATATTTGTTGTATCTTTGCAGCCGGTTTGCTTATGTGCGTACATAAGCGTACATATACGTACGTGAGCAACCACACTAATTTTGTCAATAAAAAAATAAAATAGATGTTTAACGATTAAAAAAAAGATTGTATGAGAAAAATTTGTAAGTTTTGTTTAACCCTTGTGGCTATCTTAGCCTGCACCAATGTTTTTGGTAGTGGTGCTTGCATCAACATTGGTGGAGTAGATATCTGTGATGTGCCTTACTATGGTAAGGTGTCTGCGCATGTCAGTTCTAAGTACTCCGGTGGTGGTAAAGTGTATGTTCATAGTTCTGCTGTTGTTGATGAACAAAATATGAACTTTGGCCCGGTGGCTATGCCTACTTTAGACAAAGCAGAAGCCGCTGCTATATCAGAGGGGTATGAAAATTGGCCAATATATACGTTGCATCCTATCTTGGAGATGGGTTCTTCTCAACCGGATACAGCATGGTTGTTTGCCTTCCCCGCACCGGGATATTATTTTAAAGGTTGGTCCAAGGTTGATAATGACTATGAATTAGGGACGGAAAATCCTTTGACTCCAAGTGTGTTGTCCATGGCAATCCCAGAACCTGATATGGAAGGAGAACAATTACGTGGTGTAAAATGGCCAACAGAAGACCAAATCCCTAGCATCGGTTCGTTCTATGCAACTTTTAGACCGGTCTTGGTGAATTCGGGTGAGGACTATGTAGGTTCTGTTGCTGTAGGTGAGACTAATAGTGTAACTTTTCCTGTTCATTTCTCAACTTCTTATGGAACAAGCGAAAATGACTTTGAAACTCCTACCTTTGACAATGGTGGCGTAGTGGCTGGTTGCGGTACATTTGCCGTTAATAGTTTTACATATACTAAAGAAACAGGAGACGTGGAAGTCTCGGTTACTTTCATCCCTGCTACCCAGATGTTAGAGAAAACTTACTCTTGTCCTTTGACATTCGCGTCTAAAGGTGGCTCTTATGGTAAAGCTAATATTAGTATGGAAGTTGAGGCTGCTAGTGAGAATGAAGCAGTTGTGAAAAATGGAACAACAGAAAAAACATATCAAACTTTTATTGAAGCTTGGTTTGATGCAGCAGAAGGCTCAACTATTATCCTTAAGAAAAACGTTAATTTGGATAGTGAGATTGATGCTTTCGCAGAACAAATAGGTACGACGGCATTGCCTGTGACCAAAAATATTACTTTGGATCTAAATGGTAAGACGTTGACCGGTTCTAAACCTCAAATGATTGCCGTTGTCGGAGGTAAATTAACTTTGAAGGATAGCAAGAAAATTGGATACATATCTCATGCCCCAAGCGCTATCCCCGCTTATTCTGTATTAGTGGCCGGTGGTGAGTTTGTAATGGATGGTGGATCAATTGAGTTAGATAACAGCAATCCCCCTGAAGACATAGATCCTAATGATGTTGAACAGATTAAGGCCAATATGACAGTGGCTGTGTTGGTTTCGCCAAACACCGTTCCGGGAGTGACAGGTCCTGCCTCCTTTACAATGAACGATGGTCGCATTTATGCCCAAGCCCCCGGTGTGGTAGGTGGCGTAATGAATAATGGTGGTACAGCTACTATCAATGCCGGTGAGATTTATTCAACCGGATATATGGGCGTACTTGCTGCATCCAACATGCCCGAGGGTACACTTAATATCTTAGGCGGTAATTTGCAGGCTGAACTAAAGGATGATTATGGTACAGCAACGATGGCTTATGGCGTGTTAGCGTTTGGTGGTACAATCAATATCGAAAAAGCCAAGATTATTGCTAAAGCAGGAGATAATCTGTATGATCAATTGTATGGTGTATGCTGTCCGTTTGGTACAACTACGATTAGTAAGAAGGCTACTATCGGTATTGAATATACCCAAACCAGCGACCCCGATAAGGCTCATTGCTGCATAGGTGCGATGCACGTAGAAAAGGATATGGCTACGGCCACCTTAGATGGTGCTAAACTATATGCACGTGGCAATAATGGTTATACCGAAGAGTTCTCCAATAACTCTGCTCCTACTATCAATGCGGCTTATTTCCCAACTCGTATATGGTTGGATAAGATTGATCCTGACCATTTCGTAATTAGAGATGACCAAACCTTGTATGATGTATCTGCCGGTAAAGAATACTTAGAGGGCTATCGCTATTTCTTAGGTAGTGCCGGCACTGCCAAGGATAATGGTAATGCTGTCTGCAAAATTGGTAACATGGGTTACGCTACGTTAGAAGATGCTCTTTTCTATGCGCAAAATAATCCCACAGAAAATGTCATCATCACAATGGTGAATGACTATACGCTGCCTGCCGGCTGGTACACTTTGCCAAGCAATGCCAGTCTCTTAGTGCCCTATTGCGCAGAACAAACGGCCCTGATGGGTAAAAATGTAAAGAAATTAGCAGCAGGTGCCAATCCTACTCCTCCTACTCCATATAAAACGCTGACGATTGCATCAGGTGCACATATAGATGCATTTGGCTCTATTGAAGTTAGTTGTATGCAGCGTATTGAGGGTATGGGTGCAGATGGTTGTGCTGTACCGGATGGACCATTCGGCTGGATTAAGATGGAACAAGGTTCGGAAATAACGTTGAATAGTGGTGCACATCTCTATGCTTGGGGATTCGTTACCGGTAAGGGTGAAATTGAAGCACGTCGCGGATGTACCGTACATGAGGATTTCCAAGTGTATGACTGGGATGGTGGCACCAATGCAATGAATGCCGTCTTGAATGCTAAAAATACTGGTGCTGGCGTTTTCCCAATCACTCAGTATGCTATGCAGAACATAGAGTGCCCCGTTACGTACCACCCGGGTTCACACATGTATGCTTCCTTTGGCGCAACGGCTCTTGGTTTACAGGTAGCTGCTGACGAAATAGGTATTGTGGGTGTGAATGAAGAGGCAGAAGAACACCCTGCTATGTTCTTGATGAATACTAATGCCGATGCCGATAATACATGGGTGCGTAAATACTATGATACCGAAACTGACCAACAAGTGTATGAGGTGAATAGCTCTGCCCACCTTGGCTCTATGGTAATTGATATCCCTATATTCAAAATGGTAGGCGCAATAATGCCTCAATTTGCTGGTTTAACTGGTTTTGATTCCAAAGGCTTTGTATTGCCAATTACCAGCAATATGAAATTGCACTTGCTGAGTGGTATGATGGATATCACCCAAAATACAGAGTTCTTACCGGGCTCTGAATTAGAGGTGAATAAGACTTCAACGATGATTGTGCAATATGATCCGACTAAAGTGTATACCGGTCGTGTTATCTTTGTAGATGATGACGATTGGAATGATAATTTTGGCTTCTCCCAAAATGGCACACCATATAAACAAATCGCTTATTCGCCTACGTTTGGTGGTGCTCCGAATATCCGTGATATTGGAGCAATGATAGAGGGTGATGGACACCGCCACTATGACCCCAACAAACGCCCTGTAGGAGATGCTAAACTCAATGTTCATGGTACATTCCAAGTGGATGGCTTTCTCTTAACAACAGATAGCGGTGCTACCATCTTCTCTAATAACGAAGACGCCGGCACAATCATTTTCCCGAATGAGTTTGTCTTCATAGAAGAAAGGACCGACGTTGCCGCTCCTACGGATGGTATGATTGAGCAGATTAAACAACAAATTGCCCTTTTACCTGATGATAATGAGATGAAAAAAATAGTGACAAGTATGATTTATGTGCCTCATTTGAATATGTATTCTAATGCTACTGAACTGCTGCCATTGAAATCTGCTTTGTTACGCAATACCGAGGGACAAACACCTGCATTTGCTAATACTGGTGATGACACCTATCCAACACTGCCAGGCGAGTCATACTGCTTCTTACGTGATCGTTGGACCAAGATGGATCAGTTTGATGCTAACTTTGCATACGACAACTACGGCGCTTGGTATGTTAAACCTGGTGAGTATGTAGCAATTGCTACCACGGAGAAAGAGCCTGAGGGCTATTTCAAGGGTGCAAAAGTGGAAACACAACCACTGGAAAATGCTGACCATACATACAGCGATGCTAATGGTGAAGGACGTTTGTTCATCTTGGTTTACAACGAGGATAAAGGTGGTGATCAATGCTGGGAAGTTACTATCCAAGATAACCTCTATCGTGGCACCAATGGTACCTATTACTACTACGACGAAACCCAAAAAATGTGGATGGAAAAAACCTTCTCAGTGACTTGGAATAACTACGATGGTGAACAATGCGGTGAGGTGTATAAGCTTTATTACGGAACTACTCCCAAGTACAACGGCCTTAATCCAAGTCGTGAAAAGGATGATGATTATACCTATACCTTCACGGGTTGGACTCCGGAAATCGTTCCTGTTCACGAAGATGCTATTTACACGGCTACTTACGAACGTTCACCGCGTAAATACACCATCATCTTTGAGGCTGAGAATGGCGAAGAGATTGAACGCCACTTCTATACTAAGGGCGAAATGCCTGAGTGCGAAGATGTACCGCATAAAGTAGGTTACTACCTGCAATGGGAACCGTCTCTCGGTGCCGTCAAGGGCGATGCTACGTATCGCGCTACATTCTTGCCGGAGAAGCCGACCGAGTTTGAAGTTACATTCGTTAACTACGATGGTACAGAATTGCAGTCTGAACCTGTTGCAGTTGATGTAATTCCTGATTATACAGGAGAAACGCCTACCAAACAGGCTACCGACGAATATGAATACGAATTCGCAGGCTGGTCGCCTGAGTTGAAACCGGTTGATGCAGCCATTACTTATACGGCTACATTTAACGAGGTGGGCAAGACTTATGCCATCCGTTTCTTGGATGAAAATGGTGCTGAGCTCCAATCTGAAATGTTGGCTTATGGCGTCGTTCCTACCGCTCCGGAATATAGCAAACCTGCTGATGCCGAGTTTACTTATACCTTGGTTTGGTCTCCTACCATTACGGCTGTGAATAAGGCTCAAGACTATGAGGCCAACTTTACTCCTACAACGAACAAATACACCGTAACAGTGAATGCTATCGGTTGCGTTGTAGAAGGTGCCGGAGCATACGACTACGGAACGGAAGTTACGTTGCATATCGTAGGCGCATTAGAAGGCTATGAGAATGCACAATGGGAAGATGGTACAACCGAAGATAAAGAATTTATCGTAACAGGCAATGTCACCTATGCTGCTTCTGCTACCCCTGTCGCAGACAAAACGTTGGTAGTAGAGGATGAAGAAATGCTGACCTTGACAAAAGAAACTCGTGTGGCTGCCTTTACCATCCAGGCTAATAGCGAGACTTCCGGACAAATCATCAACGCAGACCAATACTTGGAACTCACAGGCGCAGGCCAGGCTTACTTTGAATATGATTTCAATGCGCAAGCTATGAAGTGGTATGCCTTTGCCGTTCCTTTCGTTTGCGACGCCAACACCCTGCGTAATGCTACTCGCACTTTAACTCCGGGCGTAGATTACGATATTATGGAGTATAATGGTGCTACCCGTGCTGCTGCTGGCGCAGATGATTCTGCTTGGGAGTATATCTCCGACAAGGGCATCAATGTACTGACTCCGGGTCACCTCTATATGATTCTCTTTGCTCAAGCGCAAAATACGATTACTTTCACCAAGACCGCTTCTGCAAGTATTGTTTATACCGCGCCTGTAACGATGAATCAATATCCTGCAGTTGATGACTTGAATGCCAACTGGAATGGTGTGGCTAACCCCAAACTGTTCTATGCTAATTTAGGTACAGGTGTTACATATGGGCAAATGTATGTTAGCAGCAAAGATCGTTACGATAAGGTACGCCTAAGTACGACAACCTTCCCTGTAGGTAAACCGGTATTCGTGCAAGCATCCAATACTCAGTCTCAAGTTATTGTTACTCCTTCTGTTTCTGCTGCTCCATTGCGTCGTATGTTGAAGGCTGACAAACAAGAATGTGAAATCAGTCTGATGCAAGGCAATAAGGAATGCGATAACTTGTCTATCATCATGAATGACGAGGCAGAAGATCGCTACGTGATTGGTGAAGACTTGGCTAAGGCCGGTGTCAGCACCAAAGTTGCCCAGATGTGGATTAACCGCTACAATGCTAAACTATGCGTGAATAGCATCGCTGCTGAGGACGAAGTGGCCACCTTCCCATTAGGCATTTCTGCTCCTAAGGCTGGTGCATATACCATCGCTGCCGCTTCCGTTCCGGCTAATACCGCCGTTTATCTGACCGAGGATGACAACATCATTGCTGACCTGACGGTTATGCCTTATACGCTGGATTTGAGCAAAGGCACACATAACGAATTTGGTCTGCGTATGGTGGGTAAAACTCAGCCATCGGTAGTAACCGACTTCCGGGAAGCCGGCATCAATGGTAAGGAGGTCCAAAAAGTAATTAAGAACAACACCTTATATATATTGCGCGCGGATAAAGTATTCAACGCTCAAGGTCAATTAGTAAAATAAATCAAAAGCGCATCTACGCGCACTTAAAATATAAAGTACGATTATGAAAAAACAATATCTTATCCCTCAAGTGGATATCGTAGTATTATCTACACCATTATGTCATATTGAAGGATCGGTAACACCTCCATCGCATCCGGGAGCTTCGGCACCTGTTCGTGGTGCTGCCGGTAAGTTATATATCTAATGATATATCTATAATGATTATGCGTAAACATATCATACGCTTCATCTCGCTACTGGCTATATGGCCGGCAGTGGGATGGGCTGATTCTGCTACTTTTGGTTTGCAGTCCCAGCAATTGACTACTACTTATACGTTGCTTTCTGAGGCGCTCAATAATGCCGCCGAGGCTGACACCATAGTCGTGACTGCCAGTGGCACAATGGACGAACAAGTGACTATCCCTGATGGAGTAGTGCTATTAGTGCCGTTTGATGAAGCTAATACATTGGAATTGGCTAAACCTATCAAGAAAGGCTATGGCGATACTGCCCAATACGCTAAGCCGGTGCGCTTCCGTGAATTAACACTCACTTCGTCCGCGTCCATCACCATTGCTGATGGGGGTGCCGTTAGCGTGGGTGGCATACAATACTGCTACCAGGGTCGAGGCGCTCATGCTACCGGTGCACCACAAGGCAATTGCGGATTTATCCATCTGATGGAAGGTAGCGCAATAACCGTAGAAGAAGGTGGCGTTCTTTACGCATGGGGATATATCTATGGACCGGGATTAGTCACTATCCAAACTGAGGGTACACTCTACGAAATGATGCAACTCAAATCATGGCGCGGCGGTAACGTATCCCAAGACATGGCGGAAGAACCATATATCATCTTCCCCTTCAATAGCTATTTCGTTCAAAACATAGAATCGCCCATTCTATACGAGGAGTACGCGTATGAATATATCGAGATGGGACTCATCGCTGACAATATGATTCAAGACGCAACTGCGCAGTATGTGGGATCAGATGGTTTTTTGAACCTATACTGGGATAAGATGCAACGCACCTATAATCCGGAAAAAGACCAGATGGTTTATACCATTGATGGAAGCATCTATCTGGGTCCGATTGTGATTCCTAAAAGTGCCAAAGAAACCTATAACTCGTCCGATTATGTGATGGGTATTAGCAGCAGCATTTCGTTCCATATTGTAAGTGGCGAATTGGATGTACCATATTCCATGGCTCTGCAACCGGGCTCCGAGATTATCGTTGAGCCGGATGCCTACTTGATGTTCGGTGCTGACGATAATTACGGCCATAGTTTCTATGTATATGACTATGAGCAGGCTTGGCAGGGTAAGAACTACGCCTTTATGGGCGATCGACCTGTGCCGGACTATGTGGCGTCCTTAGATGCTGCTCCTGCCATCCCAACCATTGAGGATGCTAAGATCCTCAATAATGGTACGATTGAGACCTATAGCACTTTCTATACTACCGAAGGTGGCGCAAATATATGCTCTACTGATGCCGGAGTAATCAATTTCCATCAAATAGCGCAGGATAGTGTCACCTACCAAGTATCAGGAAAGAAAACTACGCCGGAGGCTATTCAGGTAACTTCGGCACTACTCAAAAACGCAGATGGCAGTTATACCGCTACTGCGGATGCTGAACAAGAATCAACCTTTGAATACAAGGACGGCAAATGGATCAATAGCGCACAAACACCGCTGCCGATAATTGACCAAAATTCGTCTATTCATCGTAAGTTTATTCATAACGGACAATTATATATCCGTCATAAACAACATACATATAATGCACAAGGAATGTAAATATATCATTTTGTCGCTCTTGCTCGCACTAACAATGCCCATCATGGCGCAAGACCAGCCGGATGGTTCGTCCTGCGACAATGCTATTGAGGTGCAGCAAGGACTGAATAATGTGCCTTTTGAACCGGGCACGTATTACTTTACGGCATGGTCGTATGACCTGCCGATGGACATCGTGTATGTGCCTAAGGTATTTGATAAAAACAAGGCCCCGGAAGGTTTCTTGGACTTTGTTTGCCCTTTTAGCGACGAAGGTGGCGTATATGAAGACGACATCGCTGATGTATATAGCAAGGAAGGCGGATATATTGTGATGCCTAAAACACTTATCTTCAAACCTACTAAAACGAAAGAAGGTAAGGATGCTTGGCATTTTGAAGTAACGGCTGCGGAGCGTGACCGCATATCGGAATACGGTGTGTTACGCGATGTACAAGCGTATGTAAAAGTGGTTATCAAGGACGAGGGTGGAGTAGATGCTCATCCTGATACGGTGTCACGTCGCTGCTTGGATAATTGCCGATATATCCAGCTGGGAGATACATTGCATGTAGAAGCTAATGATAGCGAATCGGTGTATGTGTTCTCATTTAACCGATGGACAAGCGACAGTATTCGCTTTGTGTGGAAAGGCGAAACCGAATCGGCTACGTTGTGGTTAGGCAGACAGAACTGCGAGTTTAGACCGGAAGCAACCGATCCAAACTATATCATTCATTACGATATACCTGCTATAGGCGAGTATAAATTCACTATGGATGACGTCAAAAAGATGGTGGACACGAATGGTGGCGTATTCTACGGGAAGGTACTATCTAAACAAGGAGGCGACTTTATTATCGAACGCGTACCGGAAGTGATTATACCCGGTATTAGATTGGAATATGATTCGGTTGTACCTGTTCGGAGACAAGACGATACGCTGTATTTCTTCTCCAAGAAATGGGAGGCTACTCACTTTGAATGTCCAACGGCTAACCGCGTAAAAGTCTATTTCGGTCTATCCGAAGATATGGATACAGTGAGCAACTACGTGGCTTCCTATTATATGGATTTAGATACATTAAACCATCGTTATTTAAATCTTGATTCTATTGAAATGGCTGAGATAACCAGTAAGTTGAAAAAAGAAGAAAATTACATCTTTATGATAGTGGTGGCATCCGCTCCTACAACCATAATGGCTAAAATGTGGGATGAAGATACGGACTGCTTTGGTAATACGCATTTAATCCGTTCCGGTGAGTCCTTTACAATCGCCTCCTCAGTTCCGCTTACTAAAGCTATCTATCGTATGAAATACAGCGATTGGAAGGGGTATGAAATTAAGATCGAGGGACAGTCCACCCGTGCCTACATTGCCGGTATGACTAACTATTGCGAACTAAAATCATTGACTAAGACGGATGCTGACAAATGCATCTCCGGTAGTTTTAAAAATCAAACAAAAACCGGAAAACAAAGTTGGACAATAACGAAAGAAACAGTGGATAGTTGGGATGGACAGGAAGATGAAAATGGGTATTTCTATTGGCATTTCAAAGATGTACCTGTTCCTCGTACCTTCACCTTCACATCCTCTAAACCTCCCTTGTACGATATCGTGGCTTGGGGAGAAGGAGGAACCGTCACAGGTGGCGGCGTATATGAAAATGGGCAATCTGTTACACTAAAAGCAGAAGCTGACGAATGTTATACGTTTGTGAAATGGTCGGATGGAGAGACTGCGCCCGAACGCACAATTGAGGTAACAGGCGATGCTACCTATCAAGCTCTGTTTGATGTCAAAACAACCACTATCATCGTTAGTGCCGCTAGCGCCGACGGAATAGTATCAATCAAAAAAGTAGAATAAGAAAAAACTATAGCAATATGAAAAAACTTGTATTTATCGCAATCTCTATCTTTGCTTTTGCAGGAATGTGCTTTGCACAACAGACAACCGATTTGACGGCCAACTGCGGCGATAGAGTTCAACTGACAGCTACTCCTAAAGAAGGCTATGTGTTTGTAAAATGGGATGATGGTAATACCGAAAACCCTCGTTATATAGATGTGGATGCTACCATGACAGTATTGACCTATACGGCGCAGTTCGCTCAGAAAGAGCCGGATCAATACACCATCAACGTGGCTGTTGCTACCGGTATGGAGCACATGGGTATGATTGGACAGGCTTCGTTTGCGGGTAAAAAGGGCGATGTAATTACGCTAACTGCTACACCTACTAATAAATGTTATGCCTTTGATCAATGGCAAGATGTTGAGGGAGAGACGTTGAGTACATCCGAATCGTATGAATACACCATCGAAGGCGATGCTTCCGTATTTGCGCTCTTCAAACAAGTGGACTTCACCGTCTCTGTATCGGCTGATGAGCAACAAGGTACGGTTAAGATTACCAAAGTTGAACAATAATCATTATCGATTGTGAAAAAAATACTGGCTATAATATTGACCGGACTATTGGCGGGGTATGCCTATTGTGATGAAGTGGTGGAAGAAGGACTTCATTGCGAGATGATTGTGCAAATCACTGCGACCCCTGCTGACGGCTATGAATTCGTTCAATGGTCCGACCTCAATATAGAAAATCCACGTTACATCACTATCCAGGATAATGTAACTCTATCGGCTATGTTCCAAAAGAAAGAGGAACCGGAACCGGTAGATACGTGCTTTGTAACGGATTCGATCCCGTTGGTATATCTATATGACCAATTGGTGCTGATTCATCGCGATAGTCTGAAACGATTAGGATATGATACTATGTCCGAGTCATCGGTAGGGTGGTATCGCATTGTGGATAAACAAGATGGTATCAGCATAGAACCTAAAACGGATGTGAAAGCCGCTACCGGTTTCTATGTCAATAAATCGACCCTCGCCTCCGGAGCATACTATGTACAAATCCTGGTTCGTGAACAAAAGAACGAGTGCCCAATCATTTTGCGCAGTGAGACGTTCTATATCCAACGCACAGGTTGGAATGATGTAGAAACAGATGCACAGGCTACCAAGTATATCTACAATGGTTGTTTATATATTCGCCGCGGTACTACTATCTATGACGCACAAGGCAGAAAGGTAGGTGTGAGATGAAAAAACTGACAATACTCATCCTTACTCTGACCTGCTCTGTGGTAATGATGGCCCAAGGACATGGACTATCAATCGGCATCAAAGGAGGTTTATCCGATTGGAAAGCCAAGGATGTGTCCAGTTCGTCCCTCGGCGGTTACGCTGGATTGGATATCGGATATCAGTGTATGTGGCGCATGCAACAAGAAATATATATAGGTTTGCGCACGGGTGCGGGAATAGCATATCAAACAGGATCCTATACCGTTTCCGCTAATAGTCAATTCTCCAATACCGACTATTTAGGTAATCAAATGGACTATTCAATCCGAGCTGACGTCAAAGCCGATACCAAGCAAATAAACGTAGATATCCCAATTATGTTTGCTGCACGCATCCATGGCTTTGCCTTGAATGTCGGTTCAAGGCTGCATTTCCCTGTGTATGATACCTATAAGCAGGAATTAAGCAATACCAATGTAGATGTGTACTATCCTCAGTACGACATACCTATTCATAATGACCCTTCATTAGCTAAGTGGAACACTGCTGATATGAAGAGCGATGGAAATAAAGCACAACCGATGGTGATGCTGTCCCTTAGTGCCGAAATCGGTTATGAATGGGCATTACATGATTGGTACACCTACGGAAATGAACAGTATATAGGTTTGCAGCTATTTGTGGATTACGGACTTTGGGGAGCATATTCCAAAAATACATCATCCATGATGACGGTTGAACCGATTACCGCTGCAGGCCAAATGCCGGAGATTAAAGTGGGCAACATCGCGGATGCCGGTGTATTAGCCAAGCCTCTAACATTTGGTGTACGCCTCTATTATACCTTCCAAAGTACCGACTACTCCGGTCATGGATGGAAGAGAGGACGTAGATAATAAATACGAATTGAAAGGTATGAAAAAAAGTGTTTTAATTGCGATATTCACCCTCTTTACTGCTGTGCTGATGGCACAGATTGGTACCTCATGCGAAAAAGCCAAACCTGTTGGTGCAGGATTGGATATTGATATCGCTTCGGCCGGAACGTATTGGTACACGGCTTCAGTATATGATTTACCTATCCAAGTGACGGTCACTTCTACCGATATCAACGCCGAGGCACCCAGTGTTAGTGTGGATTTTTCGTGCACCGGAGTATATGAAGAGGACTTGGCTAAAGCCATTGAAGAACAGGGCGAAGAAGTGCCTATTCAAATGACCTTTAGTCCCAAGAAAATCATTGATAACAAGGCTGTCTATACAATGTCCATCGGTGCTAAATACCGCGAGCGGCTGATGCAAGTAGGTATCACGCGTGATGTAAAGGCGTATGTACAAGTTGTGGCTGCTGCCGGAGGACATGTAACCGTTACTCCGGATTCGATTTCTAAACAGTGCCTGAAAGGTATGCGTAAACTGCTGCTGCCGGACGTAATTCATGTGCCGGCTAATGATGCGGAGACCGCCTATTTACTGCCTTTGTGCGATTTTCATAATGATAGTGTTCTATTTGTGTGGAATGGACAAGAATCGCCCGTTACACTGTGGGTAGGAACGGATGACTGTGGCTTTGTACCGGAAGAAGGGCAAGAACATGTGTTAACCTCGTGGACTATCCAGCCGGGAAGCGAATTGAAATTTACATCCAAGCAAATCAATAATATCATTGATGACCTGCTGCATAGTGGTGTTTATTACGCCAAAATAGTATCTGAAGAGGCTGCTGATTTCCGCATTGAACGAGTGCCCGAACAAGCATTAGAAGGATATCGGTTGAAGAAAGGAGAGTCGGTGCCGGTTCGTGCGAATGAGGATACATTGTACTACTATCCTAAGGCATGGAAAGCAACACGTTTTGCTACTACCCATTCAAGCGATTGCCGGGTTTATTTCAGTTTGACGCCCGATATTGATACTGCTGACGCTACCACCTATATTCGCTTCTATGATATGGACTTAGATAGTAACCAACATCGCTATTTAGAACTGAGCGATGTGGAAATGCAGGACTTATCAATATTGCAATCAGAAGAGTATAACTACATCTATATGCATGTTGTTAGTCCGGTCGCCACAACCTTGTCTGTGGATGATTGGACTCCTGTAGAATGCGCTTTGCGTAGCCGTCAGCTGAGGTCTGGAGAACCCATTATTTTCAAATCCGATGTATCAAGTACGGAGTATATGTATCGCATGCGATATGAGGACTGGAAAAATGGTTCATTAACCATTGAGGCATCCGGCATAACCGGCAAGAAAAAACTGATTACCAGTATGATGAAAGAGTGCACTTACACCAAGCCCAATAGTGCATATTGCGTAACAGAGACATATATTACCTTAACTGCAGATGCTCCTAAAGCACAAATAGATAGTGCTCGTGTGGTAAAATGGGGACTGTTGGATAAAGATAAACCTACCAATCCGGATGGGTTCTACTACTGGGTGTTCCAACATAGTATGATGCCATGTTCGTTAACGTTCACATCCATACCCTTTATTATGCCTACGGCATTACCTTCTATGCTGGAAGATAATCAACCGGCAGAGAAAAAGGTTATGCAAGGTGGTCAATTGTTCATTATTCGTCAAGGGGAATGTTATGACGTATTAGGGCGCAAAAGGGCAAGGTAATTCGATAAATTTTTATCTTTTGAACAAAAAAATGAATTATTTGCAAAAAAAAGTTGCATAATTCATTTTTTTTTTGTAATTTTGCACGCTTTTTCTGAATTATATAAAGCTGGATTCATATTTATTAATAAATATTAACTAAAAATGCGTAAAATTCTAACAATTATATTACTCGCTTTCCTTACCTTAATGGAGGCTGCAAATTTGACGTGCGAACAGGAGCGTGTTAAGTTCGGATTCCCCTATTATTACTGCCAGTGCCGAGAGAATTTGAGTACATTCCAATTTGGTTTAGATACCACCATTTCGGATACGACATGGGTGGAGGCTTCAATTAAGCAATTGCAACAAGGTGTGGCAGCTTATTGGTTCTCAAACGTGCCGGTGCATATTGATGTGTTTGGCATGTGCTCATCTACCGAACCTACTATCACAATGGTTGTTGGTGGTAATCAGATGCGCGAGAAGGATGTGACGGAAATCAATGAGAAGTTGAAGGATTATGGCGAAATGATAGAATCTATGTCTGATATCATCAAACCTAAGTTGCGCTTCTATCCTATGAATGGTGGCACAGGTAGAGTAATGGTTTATCCTTATAACCAGGGTCCTCATTCTACGTGTGAAGATGTGCTACCTGTCATCAATGGAATGACCTATATTAGCAATCATGATTATGACGTGTATGCCTTAGCTCCCACTTCTACAACCTCTATGTTCGTGCAATGGAAACAAAGTAAAGATAGCATTTGCCGTATGCACATCACACGTGGCACTTGCGAAGGCGACACTGTGGCATCGTTCGTATTTAAGGACTCCACTAAAGTGTTCTTCCCGGACGCTAATTTGATTCAAGATGCGAAAGAGGCTAAAGATACGCTTTTCTTCCATTTTGAGCATAACGGACAATTCCCAGGACGTATTTTGTTTAAGATGAATCCTAAATGGGAGTATAATACCATCAAAGCAACGTTCTGTGAAGGTAAATCTTATCAGTTGATAGATACTGTTCTAAAAGAAACTACGGTATATGGACCAGATACGGTATGGATGGTGTCCGATACAGTAGGAATATACACATATCACATCAATGTAACTCCTGCACCTATTGTTTATGATACAATGTCTGTGTTCCCTGATAAAATGAATTTCCTCTATCGTGGTACTCGTTTTATCCGCGAATATGGCGACTATGATATTTTAGTTACTCCTGCCAATCAATGTGCTACGCGTTATCTGCTGCATGTGAAGAAGGAGGAAAGAGTGGGGTGGCAAGATGTGATAGAAGAGAACAAACCTCAGAAGATGATTATCAACGGTAAGTTATATATTTATCACGATGGTAAGATGATTAATGTGTTAGGCAACAATATTGCAACAAAATAAATTAACAATAATTATTAACTAAAAATCCAAAACAATCAAATGAAAAAGGTTTTACTTTTGACTTTATCTGCTTTGCTGGCATTTAATATGTTTGCAGCAGGTAAGGGTGATGGATCTTCCAAAGAAGATGCCATCGAATTTGACTGGGTGAATGGTAACACGCAAGAGGGAGGACAATCTCTCTGGTACAGCGTTAGTTTAACTCCTATTTATGAGGAGGAAAATCCTGCGTTGGCGCTTTACCTAACTAACCTATCTATGGAGACATCCAATGTGGAGATTGAAGCGTTCATCGCTGGTAACAACGAAAAGCGCCAATACACCTTGGAAGGTCACCAAAACAAAGTATGGTCACAGTCCGCAAGTCTGTTGGTCCGTATGAAGTACACCGAAATCTTGGTTAAGTTGACAACTGAAAAACAGTCCCACTTATCCGCTAAGGTGTATGAGTTCGAAGATGTTGATGAAGCTTGCTTGACTGCAGATGACTTCAACTGGACTACCGGCGCAACTGTAGCTCCTTACTACCGCACTTGGTTCAAGGTGAATTTAGAGGATGCTAAGGCTGCCGGCAAGGATGTGAAGGTAACTATCACCAACACAGGTACTGCTGAGACTACTGTTTATGCAGGTATTAGCGTGGACTGCCCAAGTACTGGTTTAACCGAGAAATCTACCAAAGTGGCTGCCGGCGAAACGATTACAAAGACTCTTTCTAAGTCAATGGTTGCTTCCCTGAAGGACAACTTCGTGTATGCTGTTATTGATGCCGGTCAACCCGTAAAGGTAACGGCAGAGTTAGTAGAACCGGCTACCCCAACTTATGATCAAACGGCTTGTGAAAGTGCTACTCCGGTGGCATTAGATGTAACTTATAACATCGCTGCTGGTGAGGCTTGGTATCAAATCCCCGTTAAGAAGTTGATGGGCAAGAGAATGCAGCCTCAAGTTACTATTCAAAATGAAGGTGGTGCTACCGCTACTATCAAGGGTGAAGTTATCTTTGAGTGCGGTGAAGCTGCTGCAATGTCTAAAACCATCAAATTAGCTGCTAATGGTGTTGTAACAAAGGATGTGGCTAAGAACATGATTGATGGTATTGATACTGCTAAATATGATGTGGTTTACTTACATGTCGTAACCAATCAACCATTGACCTGCTCTGCTCGTCTTAAGAACGTGCATGAGGGTGATGCATGTAAAACTGCTCAGGCATTCAACTATGATGTAACAACCTATCAAAATGCCGATATTGCTGTATGGTATGCTGTTTCTATCAAGGAGGCAAAGGAAAATGTTCAAGACATTAAGATTACATTGGATAACCGCTCCTCAGAAGTAGCTCATATCAGTGCTGACATCGCTTTCGAGTGCCCCTATACTGATCTACAATCATTCAGCAAGAATTTGAATGCTAAAGAAAAACTGACCAAGACGATTAAGTATTCGTCCTTCTCTATGTTTGGAGATACCATCTATGTATGTGTAGAAACCAATCAACCTATCTCCATTGAAGCTACAATGGTTCCTTCGGAGAAGAAGTCTACTGATGAGGCTTGCCTTAATGCTATTGAATTTGATTGGAAAAATGGACATGTTCAGAATGCTGGTGATGCCGTTTGGTATAAGGTGGCTATGGCTGATGTTCGTGGTAACAACGATATCCCTGAGGTTACTATCGTTAACCGTGGCACATCTACATTGAAGATTAACGCTGAACTTTCTACTATCTGTCCTGATACATTGGAGAACCAAAAACGTTCCCTTTTTATCAAGGCCGGTAGTATCTATACTAAGGAAATTTCTCGTGACTTATTCAAGAATATCGAGGCAGATACCGTATATATTAAACTGACTGCTGACCAAGAGTTCTCCTTCATGGTTAAGATGCTTAAGGAGGAAGAAGGTAAGAGTTGCTTGTCCGCTATTCCTTTCAACTGGGTTAGTGGTAATGACCAAGCAGCGAATACGACGGTTTGGTACTATGCTGATATGCGGGATGTTAAGGCTAATGAGAAGGATGTAAAAGCTATTCTGATTAATCGTGAGAATGTAATGGCTACTATTGCTGCTGACTTCGCGGCTACCTGTCCTTGCGAAACTCCTCAATCACAAAGTGTAAAATTGGCTGCTAATGCTGAGAAATCCAAATTGTTGGTTAACTCAACATTTGACAGCTACAACGATACCGTTTATTTCCGTATCAAAACAGATGCTGCTATTCACTTTGAAGCGCAACTGCAAGAACCAGAGGAATTTGAGTTGAATATTTGCGATTCCACCAAAGTTGAAGTTTTGCCTGATGTTGAATACACTCAAGATAAGGATACTGTTTGGTATATGGCTATCGTGGAGAATTATAAAGACGAAGTGCTGGTTCCGAAGATTACCTTCATGAATGGTGCTACGGCTCAAACTATCTATGCCGCACTTTCTTATACTTGTGAGATGACCAAGACTCCGCAAATGGAAAGCCGTAAATTAGGAGCCAATGGTGTTGCTAGCAAGGTGGTTGAACGCAGCTTAATTCCTGAGAAGGACACTGCATTCATTCGCTTGGTTGGTAAGAACTTCAAATTCAAAGTTGAGATGGTTAACCCGAATGATGGTTCAGATTGCCGTCACGCATTGGACTTGGCCTTGGATACAACCTATAACCAAGAGGCAAGCACGATGTGGTATCGTTTCAATACCAATATTGAAAATATTGAGCAACTGAAGTTCATCCCGAAGATGTGGAATACCGATGCTGCTGCTAAGGTAACTGTTTCCTTGTATGAGGATTGCGAAGGCGAACTGATTCAAGAGGCTACCACTACTGTGAGCGCACTGAGAGAGAAAGAAGTGATGGGTGATGTTGTTGCTAACTTCTCTAAGACTGGAGCTATCTTGGCAAAAATCGTTTGCGATCAGCCGATTGCATTGCGTGTTGATACTACGATGCGTGCTAAGATTGATTCTATTTATGAGTGCGCAGATGCTAAGCCTTTGATGATGAATGTTGATTACTATCAGGCTGCAGATGCTGCTATGTGGTATGAAATAAATGTAAAAGACATTCGCGAGAATACAGAGGGCGATGCTGAACTCTTTATTGAGAACTTCGGTGGCGGTCAGGCTAAATTAAAGGCAGAAATCGCATACGATTGTCCTGTCGCATATGAAATGACTACTAAACAGCAAACCGTAACAGGTGAATTCACCAAAGAGTTGGAGCGTGCTAAGTTTGATGCTGTAACAAAGGACATCGTTTACGTTCGTATTACTTCGACTGATACCATTCATTTCATTGTTAGGATAGATAGATTCAAGGGTGAAACTTGTGGAGATCCTATCGCATTTGATTGGGAGAATTGCAACGTTAATCCTAAAAACGAGCCCACTTGGTATGTGGCTAAGATGATCAATGCAGATAGTACATTGGTTATTCCTGAAGGAAAAGACTTGCAGATTAGTGTTACTAATCTAACAGATTCAAGTGCTACAGCAGAGGCTGCTTTCTATTTCGAATGTGGTGAGCAAGCAATCGCCCGTCCTACCTATACGTTTGATCCTCGTCAGACAGTAAATCGTACCATTGACCGCGATTTAATTGTTGAGATGCATCCAACAGCCTTATTTATTATGATGTCTGGTTCACAGCCAATGAAGATATGTGCTGATTTTGTTGAACCGTTGTCGGATAGTACTATTGTGGTTAAGCATGATACTATAATTTGTGCCGGTGACTATAATCCATTCTACAACACTACCTTGACGGTTTATTTAGACAAGGACTCGGTATTAAGAGATACGGTTTCGTTCCAATCCGGTTTGCGTATGGTTGACTCTGTCTATGTAGATTCTGTTATAATTTTCCGTGATGTGCTAGTGCAAGAAATTCCTGCTTCTGCTATCCCACAAGCTATAGCCGGTCAAGCATTTGATACCCTTGCTTTATTTACTAACGTAAAGGCTATCTATGATGCTGCGACTTCCAAGGATACTATTGCTAATGTAGAGAGGATTGAATGGAAAGTCTTGGATTTAGAATCACAACCTGTCAAGTATGTAGCTGTAGATGAGATGACTTATTGGAATAGTTTACCTGCTGATATAGATTCGTTACGTTTCCAATATATCGTTCATGGTTGCAACCATCCAATGGTTACTGATTATTTACAAGTGGAGATTAAAACTCAAATAAAAGCAAAAGATACTCTCACGTATTGTAAGCAGAGCCAAATTGACACCATTTGGCATGATCAGCACATTACTGAGCCAGGTTCCTATACTTACAAAGACGATAGTGGTGAATATTGGTTAAAAGTTGAATTGAACGATGTGCCTGATACGTTAGGTATGGATATCGTATCTAAGTTCGGATATCGTATGTTGGTATTCAACCTCAATAAGTTCAAAGCCGACAATGAAGATTTAACCCCTGCCGAGAACACGGTAGAATGGTACAGCACGGCTGATCCTGTGCATCCGATTCACGCCGGTTATTACTACACGTTAGCTGATGGTGGTGTCATCACCGGTTCGTATTATGCAGTAATTAAGGTGGTTAATCCTGACGCTTGCGACCAGACATTTATTTCCAATACATTGGTTAATAATTCGGGTGTTAGTATGCGTCTCGCTCCGAACTGCGTTAGTGAAGGTGGTTTGATGACCATCTATAACGTAGATCCTACTCAAGCAACATCCGTTCGCATCATTGATGCTACCGGACGTGAAGTTGGTTATAAGAAATCTAATGATATGGAGAATGTAAATGTAGAAGCTACTTGGCCTGTAGGTGCATACCTAATGCGCGTAGAGAACGCTTCTCAGAATGATACATTCCGATTCTTAATCGTTCGTTAATAGGAGGAAAGCATTATGAAAAAGACAATGTTAATTATTTCCGCACTGTTGCTCACTTCTATTTGCTGGGCACAAGAAACGGTTGGTAATCATGCTAAACCAAACAAACAACTCCAAGAGAGTGGGGTTAAACCGGGTGATGGTTATACTTTCGCCAAAGGTGATACCATTGTAATCTCAAAGAGTTGTACCAAATACCTTACAGGAGAAACTCCTTCTACTTGGGTTTACTACGTAAAACATATCGTAGAACAACAAGGTGGTAAGCGTTTCCCCAATGGTATTTTGATTCGTGGTATTTATTCTTGGGTAGGTCCTGAAAATTTATTATTGGCCGGACCGACTGCTCAAACAGAGGCTGCTTCTGCAAAGAAAGCTGCTGATAAGAAATCTGTAGTTGAGCGTCAAGAAGAAGTTAAACAAATGCCTAAAGAAGAGCAACAAGTTATTGCTCAAGCCGTAAAAGAGCATGAAGCAGTAGCTATTGAGGAACCTGTTAAGGAGACTCCGAAAGAGGAACCTGCTCAAGTAGCAGAAGAACCTGCTCCTGTAGTAGTTGCTCCTGTAGTGGTTGAGGAACCTGCTCCTGTGGTAGAAGAGACTCCTGCACAAGTAGCAGAGGAACCTGCTCCTGTAGTAGTTGCTCCTGTAGTGGTTGAGGAACCTGCTCCTGTGGTAGAAGAGACTCCTGCACAAGTAGCAGAAGAACCTGCTCCTGTGGTAGTTGCTCCAGTAGTGGTTGAGGAACCGGCTCAAGTAGCAGAGGAGCCTGCTCCTGTAGTAGAAGAAGCTCCTGTTGAGGAATCTGCTGAGGAGACAAAGGCTGACAAGAAGGCCGGTAAGGTTTCTAAAGTGGAGAAGATGCCTGCTGTACAATTTGACCGTTTCAATATCGGTTTGCGTGGTGGTGTTGCTTCTGTTATGCAAAAAGCTAACAAGGGCGACTGGAAAGTAGGTGGTGACATCTTGCTTGACCTGCAATATGCTCACTATTGGAAGAGAGATTACAAACCTGCTCTGGGTTTGATTATTGGTGCATCGGTTGGTTATTCTCTTAGCCCTATTAAGTGTGGCGTAAACGATAACTTCATTGTTAATGAGGGTGCTGAAGATCAAGTGGATTATGCTATTAACGTAGATGAAGTGAAAGAGAAAGACGGTCAAATCCAAGTGGAAGTGCCGGTTATGTTCTCTTTGATTACCGACAAGGGATTCTTCTTCAACGTTGGTCCTCGTTTCATGTTGCCGGTTTGGAAGCGTTCACACACTGATATTAAGAACGCTCATATTCAGGCTACACTGCCTAACGAAGGTATAACAGTAACGGATAATGTGGTAACCGGTGTTCTTAATAATGGTGACGTTAAGAATTCATGGAAATCTGCTGACATTAACATTATGTTAACTTGCGAACTCGGTTATGAGTGGAAGTTGGCTAATGGTCATGCGCTTGAATTAGGTGTATATGCTGACTACAGTGTTTATTCCAAGTATTCTAACACTCCGACCACCGAAAGTTTCATCAACGTAACGGCTCCGTCAGCAGCAGGTATTGCTAACGCATCTGCTCGCGCTTTGACAGACTCTTATGCGAATAAACTGGGATACTTTGATGCCGGTATTAAATTGACTTACTGCTTCAACTTCTGGAAGACAGGAGCGCAGCTTCGTTAATTAAATCAATGAATAAGGTACGGCATCCGTTTTGGGTGCCGTATTTTATATAAACATCAATCTTATGACTATAATAGAACGATTATCAGTCCTTCGAAATCTAATGAAGGAGCATGGCATAGATGCTTACATTATTCCGGGAACTGATCCTCATGCCAGTGAGTATATGGCTCCGCATTGGGCAGAGATGTCCTGGATTACCGGTTTTAAGGGAGAGAGTGGAACGGCTGTCATTACGATGGATAAAGCGTTGTTATGGACAGATAGCCGCTATTATTTACAAGCCGGAGAGGAACTCAAAGGTAGTTCGTACGAACTGATGCGTGAGAGTGATGTAGATTGTCCGTCTATTTCTAAATGGATAGGCAATTATTATGCACAAGATAGTATCAACCGTCCCATCGTTGTTGGTGTTAATCCTGAGATGTATAGCATTAATGCCTATAAGGCCTTGCGTGATGAATTGGCTGATAGCGGGTTACGCATTCAGTCTATTGATTTGATTCGTTCGGTATGGACAGAGAACCGTCCCGATATCCCAATGAATCCTCTTTATATCTATGAGGATCAGTATGCCGGTGAGAGTGTGGCTCCTAAGTTGAAACGCGTTCGTGAAGCATTGCAAGAGAATCGTTGTGATGCAGCAGTTATTGCCGAGTTAGATGAGATTGGCTGGCTATTGAATGTGCGTGGTACGGATGTAGATTATACGCCTTGTGTAATTGCGTATTGCGTTGTGGAGATGAGTAAATGCACTCTCTTTATTGATTCGCGTAAGGTGACGGCTTCCGTTAGAGAACAATTATGTGCCATGTCTATTGACTTGCAACCATACGAAGATGTCTTTGCTTATCTGCGTTCTATCTCGGCTAAGAATGTGCTAATGGATGGTAACCGTGTAAATGAGGCATTATACGAATGTGTTATGCTTCAATCACAATGTAAGGTAGTGTCTCCTAGTCCTATTCAGGTGATGATGTCCATTAAGAATGTCGTTGAATTAGCAGGCGAGCGTAAGGCTATGCGTGAGGATGCCGTGGCTCTGACTCGTTTCTTTAAGTGGTTGGATGAAGAAGCATTATTAACTCCACAAACGGAGATTACGTTAGCAGAGCAACTGCACGCATATCGTAAGATGGGAACTAATTTCACCGATGAGAGTTTTGGTACGATTGCCGGTTGGAATGCTAATGGCGCTATTGTGCATTATGCTGCGCAGCCGGATACTTGCGCTAAGATTAGTGGCAATGGTGTATTGCTATTGGATTCAGGAGGACAGTATTTAGATGGTACGACAGATATTACACGTACTTATTGGGTGGGTGACGAAAAGGCTATTGACGAAAACTTAAAGCACGATTATACGTTAGTGCTGAAAGGTCATATAGCCTTGGCTAAAGCTCGTTTTCCGAAAGGCACGCGTGGCAATCAGTTAGATGTGCTTGCTCATCAGTTTATGTGGTTTGAAGGTATTACCTATGGTCATGGTACGGGTCATGGAGTTGGACACTTTATGGGTTGCCATGAGGGACCGGCTAATATTCGTACGGACAATAATACCAATCCTATTCGTGAAGGCAATGTATTCTCGGACGAACCGGGTATTTACCGTGCAGGCGAATATGGTATTCGTATTGAAAACTTAGTTACTGCTAAAAAAGCAGAGGTAGGAGAACGTTCTACGGGAGAGCAATATTATGATTTTGAGACTTTGACGCTATGTTTCTATGATACGCGTCTCATAGATTTATCCATGATGACGAAGGATGAGATAGCGTGGATAAATCAGTATCATGCTTGGGTAGAAAAAGAAATCTCACCACTACTGAGCAGTGATGAGAAAAGATATCTTCAAAATAAATGCAAGGCTCTTTAACCTTGCATTTATTTTATTTATTTTTTTTACATTCGTTCCGGCACTTCAATTCCAAGAAGTTCCATGGCTCTGCGAATTACTTTAGCGACGGATGCGGATAGCATCAATCGGAAATCACGCACTTCTTTCTTTTCTTCATTTAAGATGGAATAGTCGTGATAGAATGAGTTAAATTCTTGTGCGAGCGCATAGGTGTAGTTGCATATCACGGCAGGAGAGAATTCATCGCCTGCTTGTTTTATGATAACAGGGAAGTCTCCTAAGCGCTGAATTAAAGCCAGTTCTTTATCGTTCAATTCTAATTGCTTGATTTCGTCCAACTTATCTATGTTGGCTTTACGAAGAACGCTTTGTATGCGGGCATAGGTGTATTGAATGAATGGTCCGGTATTGCCATTAAAGTCAATACTCTCGGCAGGATTGAATAGCATGTTCTTGCGAGGATCTACTTTGAGGATAAAGTATTTCAAAGCTCCTAGACCTACTTTGCGAGCAATTTCATTGGCTTCGGCTTCGGTGATGTCGGGCAGAGTATTGACCTTGTCTTTGCTGATATCCTTAGCATCACTAATCATGGCTGCCATTAGGTCGTCAGCGTCAACGACGGTTCCTTCGCGGCTTTTCATTTTGCCGTTAGGTAATTCAACCATACCATAGGAGAAGTGCACTAATTCTTTACCGAATGGGAATCCGAGACGGTCTAATAAGATACTGAGGACCTTGAAGTGATATTCTTGTTCGTTACCTACCACATAGACCATCTTATCAATAGGGTAGTCTTGGAAGCGCAGTTTGGCGGTGCCAATGTCTTGGGTCATATAGACGGATGTGCCATCTTGACGCAGAAGCAGTTTTTCGTCCAGTCCGTCTTTGGTAAGGTCTGCCCAGACGCTATTGTCTTCGCGACGATAGAAAATCCCTGATTGTAAGCCTTTTTCTACTTCGGATTTACCCTCTAAGTAGGTGTTGCTTTCGTAGTATATCTTATCAAAGTCAACGCCCATCATCTTGTAGGTCTCGTCAAATCCGGCATACACCCATGTGTTCATTTTTTGCCACAAGGCACGAACTTCTGGGTCTCCTTGTTCCCATTTTAGAAGCATGGCTTGGGCTTCTTTCATAAGTGGTGCCTCTCTCTTGGCGGTCTCTTCATCCATGCCTTGCTCCATTAGGGAGGCAACTTCTTTCTTGTATTCCTTATCAAAGCGAACATAGTAATCACCGATGAGGTGGTCGCCTTTCTTGCCGCTTGACTCAGGTGTTTCATTGTTGCCAAAACGTAGCCATGCCAACATGGATTTGCAGATATGAATGCCTCTATCGTTTACGATATTGGTTTTTACTACCTTCCATCCGTTAGCTTCTTGGATTTTGGAGATGGAATAGCCGAGCAGGTTATTACGGACATGTCCTAAGTGCAAGGGTTTATTGGTGTTTGGGGATGAATATTCTACCATCATCAGTTTACCATTGCTGGGTAATTGTCCGTATTGGTTGTCGGCATCAATAGCGCGTAATTGTTCAATCCAGAAGTCCTGATTGATGGTGATGTTTAGGAAGCCTTGTACCGCATTAAAACGTTGTACCAAGTGGGAAGATTGTACCAAATAATCACCAATCTCTTGTGCCACTTGTGCAGGGGCTTTACGAGCCAGTTTGACAAATGGGAATACGACTAAGGTGATATTGCCTTCAAATTCAGGTCGAGTTTTCTGCAATTGAATCATTTGATCTGTTGCCTCGACTTGGTATAGGGCCTTAACAGCGCCTTTAACTTGTTCTTTTAATATATCTTCTAATTTCATATTCTTGTTTCAATGCTCTTATTTAACTGCTTTGAAGGACATATCTAATGACTTGACGGAGTGGGTGAGTGCACCAACACTAATGAAGTCCACGCCACAAACGGCATAGTCGCGTAGTGTGTCGATTGTGATGCCACCACTGGACTCTATTTCTATGTATTTTTTGCTACCGAAGTTACGAATGAATTGTACCGCCTCTTTGGTGCGTTCCGGCGAGAAGTTATCCAACATGATGCGGTCCGGGATGCCGGTGGTGAGGGCTTCTTGTATCTCGTCTAAGTTGCGAGTTTCAATTTCTATTTTGAGGTCTTTACCTTTGACCTCGCAATATTGCTTAGCACGAGTAAGAGCGGCGGTTATTCCTCCGGCAAAATCCACGTGGTTGTCTTTGAGCAGGATCATATCAAATAAGCCGATACGATGGTTCATACCTCCACCTATTTTAACGGCTTCTTTCTCTAAGTAACGAAGTCCAGGTGTTGTCTTACGAGTATCTAAGACGTGGCAACCGGTATCTTCAATGAGTTGTTGGTATTGATGCGTAGTGGTAGCAATTCCGGACATGCGTTGCATGATGTTGAGCATAGTGCGTTCTACTTGCAGCAAGCTTAGTTGTTTGCCGGTAACGCGGAAAGCAATGTCACCGGGTTTGACGGCGGCGCCATCAGAGATAAACTGCTCAAATTGCAACTCGGGGTCAAAGTAATGAATGATTTGCTTTGCCACTTCTACTCCGGCCAAAATGCCGGTGCCTTTGATAATAAGTTGTTGGGTGCCGATTTGCGTTTGAGGGATGCAACTAAGCGAAGTATGGTCGCCATCACGTATGTCTTCTTCAAACCAAATAGAGATTAGTTTTTGTAATGCTTTACTATCCATTGTGTATAATTTTATCCGATTTTTTATAATGTTGCTCAAAAAACGCTGCAAAGGTACATAAAAAATTGCATATATGCAAATTTTTATTTAACTTTACATTTTTAATTCAAAACTTATTTATTATGATCTATGGCTATATTCGCGTAAGTTCCGATAAGCAGACGGTCGAGAACCAGCGGTTTGAAATTCAAAATTTCTGCAAAGCAAACGACATGGTAGTAGATGGTTGGATAGAGGAAACGATTTCCGGCACGAAGAGTTACAACAAGCGATTATTAGGTAAATTGCTAAGAAGGACCAAGAAGGGCGACATTATTATTTGCTCCGAATTGAGTCGTTTGGGTCGTAATTTGTTTATGATTATGGAGATTTTGAATATCTGTATGCAACGCGGTTGTTTAGTATGGACTATCAAGGACCATTATCGGTTGGGAGAGACGTTGGAGGCTAAGGTGTTGGCTTTTGCGTTTGGTTTATCGGCCGAGATTGAGCGCACTCTTATTTCTCAGCGGACAAGGGAGGCCTTAGCACGCAAGAAAGCCGAGGGTATGTCCCTCGGCCGTCCTCGTGGTACATCATTAGATGTTAAGCATTTACCCTTGTATCATCATCACAACCGGATCATGAAGTTATGCGAACAGGGGTATTCGATGTATCAAATTGCTCGGCACCTGCATGTGTCGCGTAACACCGTTAAGCGTTATTTAGAACGTTTGCGAGAAGAAGAGTTAGTTACGGAAATTTAGTTCTTCTCCTTTGAGTTCTACAATAACAGGATGTGTGGCATTGACGCGACCGGCAATAATTTGTTTGCTGAGTTCGTTCAGCACTAACCGTTGCAGAGCGCGTTTGATGGGTCGTGCACCAAATTGCGGGTCGTATCCTTCATGAGCGATAAAACGAATAGCATCATCGGTTATGTTGAGTTCGATTCCTTGTTCTGAGAGCATTTGGTGAATGCGTCCGACTTGTAGTTTGACGATTTGCGAGATATGCTCTTCGGTGAGTTCGTCAAAGTGGATGATGTCATCAATACGGTTGATAAACTCAGGTCTCACTTGTGCTCGTAGTTGCTCTTCGGTGAGGTTGCTGGTTAGGATGACGAGGGTGTTCTTGAAGTTCACTACTCGTCCTTTGTTGTCGGTTAATCGGCCGTCATCCAGTAACTGGAGTAGGACGTTGAATACATCTGGGTGTGCTTTTTCTATTTCGTCAAATAGGATGACGGAGTAGGGTTTGCGTCGAATGGCTTCGGTTAGTTGTCCACCTTCGTCGTATCCGACGTATCCGGGAGGCGCTCCAATGAGTCGAGTAGCCGAGAATTTCTCTTGATACTCACTCATGTCGATACGGGTAATCATGTTCTCGTCATCAAAGAGGTAGTCTGCGAGTGCTTTGGCTAATTCTGTTTTTCCGACACCTGTTGTACCTAAGAAGATGAAGCTTCCGATCGGTCGTTTGGGGTCTTGCAGCCCGGCGCGACTGCGTCGTATGGCGTTGCTGACGGCTTCAATGGCGGTTTCTTGACCGATGATACGTTTATGCAGTTCGTCTTCGAGATTAAGCAGTTTATCGCGTTCACTTTGCAGCATTTTATTGACGGGGATACCGGTCCAGCGAGCGACTACTTCGGCTATATCGTCGGAGTCCACTTCTTCTTTGATGAGTGTTTGCCCTCCTACGTTGGCTAAGGCCTCTTGGGCGGCTTTGATGTTTGCGTCGGCTGTTTGCAGTTGACTGTAGCGAATCTCGGCTACTTTGCCATAATTGCCTTCTCGTTCCGCCAGTTCGGCTTCGCGTTTTAGTTGCTCAATATGTGCTTTTTCGTTTTGGATTGTTGCCACGTAACCTTTCTCTTTTTCCCATTGTGCGTTCATTGTATCGCGTTGCGAATAGAGTGCGGTTAGTTGGTCCTTTAGTGCGGTCAGTTTGGTGTCGTTTTTTTCGCGTTTGATGGCTTCGCGTTCGATCTCTAATTGTTTGATTTGGCGATCCAGACTATCTAATTCTTCGGGCTTACTGTCCACTTCCAGCCGCAGTTTGGCAGCGGCCTCATCAACTAGGTCGATGGCCTTGTCCGGCAAGAAACGATCGGTGATGTAGCGAGAGGAGAGGGATACGGCGGCTATTAGCGCATCGTCTTTGATACGCACTTTGTGATGGGTTTCGTACTTCTCTTTGATGCCTCGTAGGATAGATATCGTAGCGGCTTCGTCCGGTTCGTTCACCATTACTTTCTGGAATCGGCGTTCAAGTGCTTTATCCGTTTCGAAGTATTTTTGATATTCGTCCAACGTAGTGGCGCCAATGGCACGCAGATCTCCTCGTGCTAAAGCGGGTTTAAGGATATTAGCGGCATCCATCGCGCCACTGCTTTTTCCTGCTCCGACTAAGGTATGAATCTCGTCAATGAAGAGGACGATATCTCCAGCGGCTTCAATGACTTCGTTGATGACACCTTTGAGCCGTTCTTCAAACTCACCTTGGTACTTTGCGCCAGCGATGAGAGCACCCATATCAAGGCTGTATATCTGCTTTTTCTTAAGGTTCTCGGGCACATCACCATTGATGATTCGCAGGGCTAATCCTTCGGCAATGGCTGTTTTACCAACACCGGGTTCGCCTATGAGGATAGGGTTGTTCTTGGCTCGGCGCGATAGGATTTGTAACACGCGTCTGATTTCCTCGTCTCTACCGATAACGGGATCTAATTTGCCATCTTGGGCTCTTGCGCAAAGGTTAATGGCAAATTTCTCTAAGTTTTCTTTCTTTGTTTCCATAGTTGTATATTTCTAGATTTTCTAGTTTATAGAATATCTACAAACCTTGTACCAAAGAAAGATTTATGACAAAATGGCAGAAATATGACAGGACGAGTGTCAGTACTGTTGAAGATGTGTGTCGGGGTAGTAGAAGGAGAGGATGTCCTGGTAGGTGTGTTGTTGGGTAGCCATAACGGCTGCTCCTATCTGACATAATCCGACTCCATGTCCCCATCCGTGCCCGATAAGGGTGAAGGAGAGTGGTGTGTGGTGTGTGGTGTATGGTGTATGGTGGATAGTGAACCAACTGGAGTATAGGCAAGAGGGGCTGAGAGCACGGCGGATGGCGAGTTCTTTACCGATGGTGTGGGTGCATAGAGAGCCTTTTATTTGGAGGCTATAAATGCGTCCGCTTGCTCCGCGTTTTAGAGGAATAAGATCGATTATATCGCCAAAGTCGATGCCTGTTTTTTTGAGTAAAATATCGTGCAACTCGCGGTTGGTGTAGGTTACTTCCCAATCGTGAAAGTCCGCTGTTTCTTGGTCGTATTGATTAAGAACAGTTCGTAGAATAGAAGCATCTTGGGTGTTGCAATAGGGACATTGGACGGATTGCAGATAGGGGTAGTCGATGTCTTCCCAACAAGTGGAGAATAATTCGGTTTTTCCTCCGCAACATTTATAAAATCGGCAATCGCAAAGTTCGTGGGAATGTGTAGAGTCTGTGGAAAAAGTCAGTACTTGTCCGGCTGTTTCTCGTACGGCTTGTACTGCACGAGCATTCATACGTTGTAGTCCTTCATAACGCTGACAGTGGTCATCTGCGCAGACATCAAATCCGATGTGGCCACCATCTTCAAAGGCGGTTTGGCGGATATTCTTGCGTTGTTTTTCTCGTTGTAGGAGGCGAAGCACCCAACTGCGTGATATGACGGCATGGGCTTTAAGCAGTTCAAGAGGGCTATCGGCAGACATTTCGGATGAGATGACGGAGCATAGGTAGTCTTCGATGTCAATGATATTGACGGCTGTTTGGGTGCCGTCGGGATTGTGAAGAATCTCGAGTTGCCCTGCAAACTCTTGGTCCTCGGTGCGATCCCAATGAAAACCTATACCGATTCGAACGTTCTTGAGCAGGAACGTTTTTTCGTTTTGCACAAAGTCTATTTGCGGTGCAGTTAGTATGCCGATACGTATGTTCATTGTATTATGATCCTTGCTTCATCCTTGCTTCTACTACCGATATACTACCGATAAGCACCCGACAAGCACCCGTCAAACACATGACGAGCACAGGGCAATGCGTGCTTGCAATTCCCATGTGCGAATTCGGTCCTTGTAGAGGTTATTGCGGTTCATTGTTTCGATGTCGCAATTGGCATCCGAGTTATCGTCCCAGCGTCGGCAGTTATACAGCACGTTGTAGATGCGTCCTATTTGGTATTCTCGGCTGATACGCAGCCCGACGGCATAGTCTTCGCCATACTTGGTGGTAGGGAAGTTGAGTGTTCTTAATAGTGGGGTCCAGAAGGCACGAGGAGCACCTAATCCGTTGATACGCAGGGCGTTATTGCGTCCATTGTCGGGAGTCCATTCTTTATGGTCGATGATGCCGGGAGGAAGAGGTGAACCATTGATGTCGGTTAGTTGGTAAGAGCCAATCACCATGGCGCAGTTTTGGGAATGGAAGGCATCGATGATTTGCTGTACGGTAGTTGGGTCAAAGTAGGTGTCATCGGAGTCGAGTTGGATGGCAAACCGTCCGCAGAGCGGGTGATGGAAGGCACTATTCCAGTTGCCACCGATGGCATGCCAAGTGGGGTCTTGTGCGATATAGATGAGGTTGTCATGTCCTTCGGCAAGGATGCTCTTAATCACATCTACGGTGCCGTCCGTGGAGTTGTCATCTACGACGATGACGTTGTATCGATAGGGGGCTTGAACCTGCTGACTGAGGGCACTATGAATAGCGTCTCCGATGGTGCGAACTCGGTTCTTGCATGGGATGACGACGCTCGCCTCGTACGCGAAGTCTCCTTCGTGAATATTGACACTCTTGAAGGTGGGTTTGAGGTAGCCACCAATGGCTTTGAGGTGTTCGGTAACGCAAACCTCCATTTCTTGTTGTACGCCCCGATTGCGTGGGTCAACGTAGTCAAAAAGTTTCTCTCCGGACTTGCGCGTATCGTCCTCTATTTCGTAATATAGATATTCATTAATATGCACTAATGCGCCCATGCGGCTAAGGCGCAAGCGTAGGTCGTACCATCCGGCAAATTGATAGTTGGTGGACATTTGTTTAACGGTCTGTTGCAAGGCGTCCGTGCGGATTAGAACGACTGCTCCAAATTCAAAATCATCCCGGAGAGCTCCCATTTGATAGTCGATGACGGGTGCTGGGGTATTGTTTTGGGTGAATCGGTCGCTATAAACCATAACGGCGTGTGTGTCTTCGGCAATTTGAATCATTCGTTGCTGGGCAAAGTGCACCCATTCGATGGTTGGTTTGAAGTAAATGAGAGTGAAGGGATCTTTACTTTGTTGGGCAATGGTACGAATGGCCTCAGTAGAGCAGATTCGACCCGGTAAAAAGAAAGGTTTCATAATATGATTTGCTAATTTTAGTGCAAAGATACAAAAATATTTGCATATATGCAAAAAAAATAGTATTTTTGCAGCAAATTTGAGAAGTATGATTATAATAGCAGATTCCGGTTCAACGAAGACGCATTGGTGTTTGATGACGGCCAATGGTCAGTCAAGCGATATTGTGACCGATGGAATCAATCCTTTTTATCAGACGCCCGATGCGATGCGTAATAGTGTCGTCAATCAATTATTGCCCCAGATGGCTCATCTGATGTGGGCCGGTACAGTAACGAGTGTGTTCTTTTATGGTGCAGGCTGTACGCCGGAGAAGGCGCCGCTTGTGCAACAGGTGCTTGCATCTGTTTTTAAGTGCTCTGATGTTCAGGTCAATTCGGATATGGTAGGTGTTGCTCGCGGTTTATTGCAACATAAACGAGGTGTAGCATGTATATTGGGAACAGGTTCCAATAGTTGTTTGTACGATGGTGAGAAGATTATCAAGAATGTACCATCTTTAGGCTTTATTTTAGGAGATGAGGGAGGCGGTGCTGTATTAGGTAAACGTTTGGTGGCTGATTTATTTAAGAATCAATTGGGTCAGGATTTGATGGATGCTTTTGTGGAGCAATATCATATTAGTCAGGCGGATTTAATCGAACACGTTTATCGTCAACCGTTTCCGAATCGTTATTTGGCTAATTTGAGTCGATTCTGTGCAGACCACATAGAAGATAAACGCATTTATGACCTGGTTTATGACCATTTTACGGACTTTGTTGTGCGTAATTTGGAGCAATATTATCAGGACGAGAATAATGTGGAGATTGAGGATACTAAGTCGTTGCCGGTCGGATTTATTGGGGGAATTGCGTACTATTATCAAGATATATTGCGTGAGGTGTTGGACGATTTGGGATTTACTTTGTCCACTATTCTGTTGGACCCTGTTGATGGACTGAAACGATACCACCGCAAGGATGTAGTACCAACGCAGATTTAGCATGAAGATCCAGGAGAATATATCTGTGCTACCATACAATACGTTTGGTTTGGATGTCAAGGCTCGTGTTGTAGCGGAATATGATTCGGTAGAGGAGTTGATGGAGTTGCTTAAGCGCTATCAAGGACAGTCTTTGTTGCCGGTTGGGGAAGGCAGTAATTTGCTGTTTACGAAGGATTATGATGGAGTCCTATTAATATCGCGTATGAGGCGCGCTCGCGCGATGAAGGAGGATGCACAACAAGTATGGATTGAAGCAGAAAGCGGATTGAAGTTGGATGATTTGATTGCGCAATTAGTTGATATGAACTTGACTGGGATGGAAAATTTAAGTTATATTCCCGGAACGGTTGGTGCTAGTGCTGTTCAGAATGTGGGAGCATACGGGGTAGAGGCAAAGGATGTAATTGAGTCGGTAGAGACGATAGAGATAGCAACTTTAATGCCGAAAGTATTTACCAATGCAGCCTGTTGTTTTGGGTATCGCGATAGTGTGTTTAAGAATGCATTGAAAGGACAATATATCGTCACCAAGGTGGTTTATCGCTTGCATAAGGATGGTCCGCTTTTGTTAGACAGGGTGAAGACTAATCCAATGCCGACCACGGCGCAAGAGGTGCGTGATGCCGTGATAGATATTCGCCGCAATAAGTTGCCGGAAGTGGGAGAGACTGGCAGTGCCGGTAGTTTCTTCAAGAACCCAGTGATTGATTTGAAACAGTTTACATCCCTGAAGGAGCAGTATCCCGATATGCCTTGTTATGAAGAAGAGAAGGGCATTAAAGTGCCTGCTGCGTGGTTGATCGAACAGTGTGGTTGGAAGGGAAAGAAAATGGGCGGCGCACAGGTTTATGAGAAGCAACCATTGGTGATTATCAATGCCAATCATGCTACAGCGGCTGATATTGTGGCATTAGCTCAGTCGGTGGTGGATAGTGTGTATAAACAATTTGGAATCAAGATTTCTCCGGAAGTCAATTATATTTAACCTCTTATCTTTTATCTATGGCCAGTTTTATTGTAGAAGGCGGACATCGGTTACATGGTAGCATTACACCGAGTGGTGCGAAGAATGAAGCACTTCAGGTTTTGTGTGCAGTACTTTTAACCTCCGAACGGGTAGTGATTGATAGTATACCCAATATTTTAGACGTGAATAATCTGATTGATTTATTGCGTGCGATGGGTGTAGTGGTGGAGCAATTATCGGCTCGCCGATATGCATTTACTGCCAATCATATTAACACCTCTTATTTGGAGAGCGAAGATTTCCGCAATCGTTGTATGCGCTTGCGTGGTTCAGTGATGTTGATAGGTCCGCTTTTGGCACGATTAGGTCGCATTACTTATGCCAAACCGGGAGGAGATAAGATAGGTCGTCGTCGCTTAGATACACATTTTCAAGGCATGATTAACTTAGGTGCGACTTATACGCATAATAGTGATTTATGTGCTTATACGTTTAGTGCCTCGCAAGGGCTGAAAGGCACTTATATGCTGTTGGATGAGGCGTCTGTAACCGGTACGGCCAATATCGTGATGGCTGCTGTGATGGCAAAAGGAACGACTACGATTTACAATGCTGCTTGTGAACCTTATTTGCAGCAGTTATGTAAGATGCTTAATCAGATGGGCGCGCATATTGAGGGGGTAGGAAGTAACTTGTTGACGATTGAGGGTGTGAGTCAATTGCATGGCGCTGAGCATACGTTGTTGCCTGATATGATTGAGGTAGGTTCATTTATTGGGATGGCAGCGATTACGAGTAGTGAACTGACGATTAAGAATGTCAGTTATAAAGATTTAGGCATTATCCCGGATACGTTCCGTCGCTTAGGCATACATTTGGAACAACGAGGTGATGATATCTATATTCCTCAGCAAGACCATTATCAGATAGAGTCGTTTATGGATGGCAGTATTCTTAATATAGCAGATGCACCATGGCCTGGCTTGACTCCGGACTTGTTGAGTGTTATTCTGGTGGTAGCCACTCAGGCTCGCGGCAGTGTACTGATTCATCAGAAGATGTTTGAGAGTCGTCTGTTCTTTGTGGATAAGCTAATAGATATGGGTGCGCAGATTATTTTGTGTGATCCTCACCGTGCAGTAGTGATTGGTCATGATCACCAGATGCAACTTAGGCGCAATAATATGACCAGTCCGGATATTCGTGCCGGTATTGCGATGTTGATTGCGGCTATGTCTGCCGAAGGAGTTAGTCGCATTGACCATATAGATCAGATTGATAGGGGATATGAGAGCATTGAGGAGCGACTGAATGCGATAGGGGCATGTATAAAAAGAGAAGAATAAAAAGAAAGGGACGTCATCTCGACGTCCTTTTTCTTGGTATTAGTCTGTTTGATTTAAGGTACAAAAAAGATTGTGTTTGTTTTCGACTGCAAAATTACTGCTTTTTTAGTACCTGACCAAAGATTTTTTTATGTTCTTAGGCATATTTTACATTTTTTAATAACTTTTTTTCTTAATTTCGTGCTAATTCTACGACTTCCAAGTCCTTAATTTCGTTTTTGTCGATAGTAAAGCGCAGTAATGTTTGTGCAGTTTGCCATCCTTGTTTTCCTACGGCTCCCGGATTCATTGTGAGAAATCCCCATTGTTTATCGTAGATGACTTTAAGGATGTGTGAGTGTCCGCAAACGAATAAATCTATCCCTCCTTTATTGGACGCTTTGTCTTCGGCGGCTTGTCGGAAGACTGGTAAGAGCCATGGATTGTATTTGCCGGGGTATCCTCCTATGTGGGTCATTAAGACGTTGACGTCTTCTACGCGGAATCGATACAATTCGCTTAGCGAGTAGCGAACATCGCCACTATCCATATTTCCATAGACGGCGCGAGTAGGTTTTGTTTCGCGTAGTTTTTGGAGCACTTCCATGGAACCAATATCTCCGGCATGCCATATTTCGTCGCAACTTTCTAAATAAGGCATGACCCGCTTATCAAGCAGGCCATGAGTGTCTGATAGTAATCCAATGCGTGTCATTGTTCTTCGTGAATTTCGCCGTTTTCGAATCTCAGTTTCCGTCCCGGGAAAAGTTCGGGCCAGCGTGGGTTATGTGTGGACATAATGACGGTCATTCCTGCCTGCGAAATAGAGTGAAGCAGCCGCATGATCTCTTCGCCGGTTTCTTGATCTAAATTGCCGGTTGGTTCATCAGCAAGAATAACGTCAGGCGTATTGAGTAGTGCGCGAGCAATAACGACGCGTTGTTGTTCTCCTCCGCTGAGGTGGTAAGGCATCTTATACCCTTTGTCTCCCATACCAACTTGCTCTAGAACTTCCTTGGCTTGGAGTCGCATCATTCGTTTATCTTCCCATCCTGTGGCTCGCAAAACGAATAGGAGATTGTCTTCAACGTTGCGGTCAGACAGTAATTGGAAGTCCTGAAAGACGACCCCAATCTTGCGTCGTAAGTAGGGTACTTGTCGGCGACGAATGGAGGGCAGGTCGTAACCTAAGAAAGTGGCGTGTCCGCTATAGATTGGCAATTCTGCATAAAATGTCTTGATGAGGGACGATTTGCCTGTGCCAACTTTGCCTAACAGATAGACGAAGTCTCCTTGCTTGATGCGCAAGTTAACGTGTTTAAGTACAGTTTGCTCTCGTTGTCTTATTTCAACGTCTTGATAGTCAATTAGTTCCATTATTCTGCGTCTAATTTGGCCTCAATGTCTTTGAGTTGTTTCTTGAGTTGGTCTATCTTCTTATGCATGTCATCCACTAATTTATTAGCGGTTTTGGATTTGCTGGTAAAGAAGAGTATATTATTCTCGGCCGTTTTGATTTCTTGTGTTAGGTTTTCGTGCAGGCGCAGCAGTTTATTTCTGTCGCCATCTTGGACTGCAGTCATATTGCGCGACTTGATGCGTTCCTCGCGTGCTGTCTTATTGGCTTCGCGTCGGCGATTGAAGAAACTGTCGCAAGTTTCGGTAAATTCTTTCCAAATAGCGTCGCTGTATTTATGTGCAACAGGCCCGATTGTTTTCCATTCAGTTTGCAGGGCAATCAATGCTTTTTGTGCTTCTTGCCAAGCGTCGCTGGCGGCTAATTCTTGTGCGCGAGCAATAAGTTCACGTTTGCGTTTCATGTTTGTGCTGAATGTTTCGCGCATTTGTTTATAGAAATCTGTTTTAGCGCGGTAGAAGCCATCAACAACGGTGCGATATTCGTCATAAATGGATTGGTTTTGTTTTTTCGGTGCAAAGCCAATTTTTCTCCATTCTTCTTGGATGGTTTGTATTTTAGCATTCATATCATCCCACGCTTTATTGGAGCGCAAGTTGGACCAGTCGAAGGTCTTGAGTTGCTCAATGAGTGCCTGTTTTTTGTGCAAGTTCTCTTGTTCCTGAGCGTGAAGTGCATCAAAGAATGCTTGGTGTTTTTTGTTAATGATGGTGCTGGCCTCTTTAAAGCGGTTCCATAAATCTTCGCGTAACTCGCGAGCGACCGGACCTATTTCTGCCCATTCGTCATGTAATTGTTGGAGAGCGCGACTTGCTTCAATGACGTTTTCGTTTTCTTTGAGTTTTTCTGCAGCTTCGCAGAGGAGTGTTTTCAATTCGAGGTTTTTCTTGAAGTCCAAGTCGCGTAGTTCGATATTGATTTTAACCAAGTCATAGAATTGTTCTTGGTATTGGTTGTATTGTTTCCAAATCTCTTGTGTTTTGGTAGCAGGCACTTGTCCGATTGTTTTCCATTCGGCTTGCAGTTCACGCATGCGTTTCATCTTATCCATCACGTCCGCGGTCTCGCTTTCTGCCATTTCTTTCATTTGGGCGATGATGTTTTCCTTACGCAGCAAGTTCTGTTGCATTTCTTCTTCCAAGGCCTTTTGCACTTCTGCTCGTTTAGCTTTGTAGGTGTTGAGCATCTCTCGGAAAGCCTGTTCTATCTCATCTGAGGCGGGTTGCCAATTATCCAATACTTGTCCGGCAACAGCGGCGGCTTCTTCGGCTGCTTTTTTCAAGGCAGCTTGTTCTTCGTGATACTGGCGGTAGAACTTATTTTTGAGTTCTTCCACTTGTTCTTTTACTTCCTTTACATCCTGATCGAGCAGGGCTTTTAACTCGTCTAAGAGAGTTTGTTTATCGTTTGCCATAGTAGTAACGCCTTGCGGCGGAGATCATTAACGGCTGCAAATTTACAAAGAATTTCGCATATATGCAAATTTATTTGCAATTTTTATTACCCGAAGTGTTAAATCGTGTATATAATCGGAACAATATAGGTGGAATGATGAATGCCATAGTCACTACAGCGCTCATCCCTATGAGGGTGACTGCACCAAGAGAGAACATAGCAGGGTGCTTAGCAAAGACCAGTACACCAATTGCCATCAGCATAACAAGTGCGGACAAAATAATAGACTGTTTGTATTGCTCAAGTAAACGTTTCCCGATTCGTTCTTGATTGATGAGTCCTTCCACCACAAAGATGGTGTAATCATCTCCTTGCCCAAAGATAAAGGTGGCTAAGATGATATTGACGATATTAAATTGCAATCCGAATAAGTGCATGCATGCGATGATAATCACCCAACTGAGCAGCATGGGTATAAAGGCGATTATTCCAAGAGCCAAACTGCGGAAACTGATGCATAGGAAGATGAAGACAATCACGGAGCAGACTAATCCGATATAGTCATTATGAAAGATGTCTACAAAATCAGGATAACAAATGTCTACAAATTTAGGACGATGTCTACTTTTTTAGGAAAGAGTCTACTTAATCCGAAAAAGAGTCTATATAATCCGTTAATCTATTAAAAAACAGTCTAGCTTATTTAGGAAAAGTCATGTATTTTGATAATTAGTTGTCAGTACTCAGTTGTCAGTTGTCAGTATTCAGAAATTACAAATCACCAATAACAAATAATTAGATCCATTCAATTTCATTACCTATGGTTGCGAGGTATTTTTCAAACATTTCTTGTGATATGACGACTGTTCCTGTGCAGTCATTAGGGTGAAAACTGAGTGAAGTAGCGTCTTTTATTTTCTTATCCAAAAATAAAATAACGTGGTGTTGTGTGTCGTTGATTAGTCCGAATGGAGACACGGAGCCGGGTTCGAGTCCGAGGTATTTATTCATTCTTTCGGGTGAAGCGAAGCTGAGTTTTCCCGGAGCTGTTTTTCCGGCGGCTTGCAGTTGTGCTTTCAGTCGCTGTTCCAGTTCGTGTATATCCAGTTGTTGTTGGCAATCAAAGCAAACGAGGTAGTGTTGATTGCCCTTATGGTTTCTGAGGAATATGTTTTTGCAGTGCATGCTGCCGTCGTTTCTCCACCACTGTTGTGCTTCTTCTATTGTTTTTCCTTCGGGATGGTCATATTCGTCATACGTTATCCCATTCTGCTGCAGGTAGTTATATACAATCTCTTTCCGTGTCATGATATTGATATCTTGGTTAACTTTTATAAAAACATTGCAAAAGTACAAAAAAAAGTTGAGACGTTCAAATTTATTTGCATTTTTTAGGCAATCGATGTGATTTTACGAGCAAGGGAGTGCCGAATACGCCGAAATCCTTGCGTGTTTTTATAAAGGTGACCTTAATTATTTTTTATTGCGCGTATACGCACGTAATCCCTCCTCTCAGACGTATCTTGGTCTCAATGTAATTAGCTAACCTAATATAGGTTTTGCGTTTTATGTTTTCCGGTGGGATCAGCGGACTGTCTTTATCAGGTTTCTCTAATTGCCGCAGGAAAGCAGCCTTCCATTTAGTATATAACTCCGGCATCTGCGTCTCAATCATAATCCGTTTTTTACGTGCTGCACTAAACGCCTCGCTACTCTCTTTCTCCTTCCCCTGCTGAGGATTCTTTGTGTAGTCACGAGGATGGCATACTTCATACACTTCTTTACTGCCGGCTACAGTTGTGTTCCCGTATTTGTAGTGCTTAGTTCGACAAATACATCTCTTTTTGGGACCAAGCCCACCATTCACATTTGCTATTGGATATATATATTCTACTTGTGCCATATCTTAAATAACGATTACCTATACATCGCGAGGTCTTAATTTGTTGTTTAATTGGCTTTGACGACCGCCTGATTTCCGCGTCATTCCAGCGTGATTTCCGCGTTAGTCTACTAGGATCCCAAGCCCATTTCACTACCCGTCGTTGATGCCGAAATGGTCATGACCATTTCGATTATGCCGTTTTTTCGAAAACCCCATGTTTTTCTTTTACCAGCACTCCTGTTTCAATCCAATGATCTATCCATCTACGAGCAGTCTTCTCGGAAGCTCCCATCCTGCTGGCTAGACTAATACATTCTCCGGTACTGAATGCCTGTGGCAGACTCACAAAAAACGTATCTTTTTGATAACTGCCTTTTACACAAGGAACTGCCTCTTGACAACCTTCGGTAATCTGATTGTACGCATCTGCCGCATGCAACAGCATCTTTGTACCTATTACCATTGCTGTCTCAAAGTCCTTCTCGCTGCAAACTAATACACTCTCACGCTCCGTTTCACTTTCTCTCTCACTCTCCCTTCTCAACGCACTCAAAATGGCCGCTATTCGCATCACGTTGATACCATTACGCACGACTGTTGCATGGAAGCCGTCTCCTAATTTACGCACGTATTCCTTATATTCTTTCTCCATCACGCTCCCTAATAAACTTGCTTGTTCCGAAGTTAGTCGGAACTCAATCTCTTGCCCTTCTAACCCCTCATAAAGGAGTTTAACTTGCTGAGAAAGACGATTAAGCATAGCCTCCACTTGAATACCTTCTTCTGTTGGCTGAAATACGCTTCCGTCAAAATCTTGATGTTCACGAATAACAACCGTCATTAAACGCGAGAAGAAACCATTTTCTACACTTGGCACCAAGGCCTTAAACTGACTGAACGTGCCGGTCAACATCATGCCTACTTTAGGACAGACAATCTCCGTCTGTCCATCTCGAACGCGGTTCTTACTGAGAGGCTCGTGCTCGGCTGCTTTACGCAATGCCGTGTTGTATGTCATTGCACCTCTTTTCCAAATGTCGGTAATAACACTACCTTCGGTCTCAAAAAGCAATCCACAACCATCTTGCTCAAGCAATTGCTCGTAAAATGCAGGATATGTACTATCGCCCGCGATAATAAGAGGTGTTTCTGCATCTACTTTCTCTACTAACCGCCGGCTCAATTCTGCTATACCCTTACCTGCTGCTGCACCCGCCATAATAAAGGTCATCAGCTCTGGATAGTAACGCTTACCGGTTGTACCATAACGAAAATAAATGGAGTTCATAACGGTGGACAAGGTCGTGAGCGAACTCATTAGCAGCATGTCCTTTTGTTCGGTGGTCTTAGCCACACTAAGAAGTTCTTGCATAAACTTAGGCAAGTTCTCATGGTTGATGTGCGACGTAATCTGTAAATCGTCACATTCTGTTAAGATTTTTGGACTCATAAAATAATGAATTTAATAGGTTAATAAAAAAATATCTTTGCAACAAATTGCGATGCAAAGATAATAATTTTATGCCCAAAAATCAAGATGAGGAACGGACCACCTGAGGTGCCACCTACTTCACCTATTCCATAAAAATTCGGTCTATCCCCTCTGCGTGAGCGGGTTTGCCGGTATGGTTACAAAATATATCATATAAGATTTTATCCATTCTGGCTTCGCCAAATAATTTACATAATTCATCATTAGGAAATTTATCCGTCGGATTGACGCAATAAATCTGATTTAATAGATATACCAATTGCGTCTTGGTGCAGTTTGCCTGTACGCGTCTTAACCCTGTCTCGGTACTCTCAATCAAGTGAGCGTCAATGGCTTTCTTAAGATATTTCTGTGCACGCTCGGTATCAATAGCCTTGGGTAATTCCAACGGATGTTGCTGCTGTAAACGCTCTAATTGTTCGGACATCATCTCAATTTCTTCGGCATACTCATAACATATCCGACATAAACGAATAAATAACCATACAATAAGTGCAATATACAAACATCCTACACCTATATATAGAACCAAATTGAGCGTATCTTGATGTGCTATATATTGAGCCACACTATACAATTCTTGATCAGGGAATTGTGTCGTAATAATGGCATTTAATTGGTTGATACGAATGGAGTTAATAAAAATAGGAATGCCCAAAAATAACAACCCAAAGAACATAAAAATACCAACCACACCAATAGCAGCCATGATTCTAGACCGTTGAATCGACAACTTGTATCTATCTTGCTTTTCCATAATTTACTCTGCAAAGTTACAAAAAATAATTGAATTGCACAAATAAATGTGCAGTTTTTTTGTAAAATTGCACAATTGACCATGCAAATTTCTCATTTTTTTGCATAATTCATTTATTTTTCGACTCAAAATACATGTCTTATGGGTATGTTTTAGACGAAAATTACACATTTCATGGGTATGTTTTAGACGAAAAATGCATATTTTACGGGTATGTTTTAGACAAAAAATGTGAAAAAATATTTGCATAATTCAAAAAAAAGCAGTACCTTTGCAGCCGATTTCAAAACGAAGTACCTATGTATAATAGAGATTTATTATCTGATTTACGAGATTGGAAACGGAAGACATCACGAAAACCGCTTGTTTTACGTGGCGCTCGTCAAGTTGGTAAAACCACTTTGGTGGATGAATTTAGCCACGAATTCGATTACTATATTAAGTTAAACTTAGAAAAAAAATCGGATAGAGATATTTTTGAGCAAACAGACAACGTAAAGGAGATTATTCAATATCTTTATGTGCGAGAAAATATCGCACTCAATAATGCGCAGTCGGTACTGCTGTTTATTGATGAGATTCAAGAGTCGTATTCTGCTGTTTCTTTATTACGCTATTTCTACGAAGAAGCACCTGATTTGTATGTGATTGCTGCCGGATCTCGCTTGCAAAAACTCCTAAAAAATGGACAGAATGACCAACAATTATTAAAGCGCAGTTTTCCTGTGGGACGCGTTGAGTATCTTAATTTGAGACCTTTCTCTTTCCTTGAATATCTATCCGCTGCAGGTAAACAAACTTGGCGTGAACAAATAGAAAATTTCACCGTAAGTGAGTTATTGCATACGGACTTACAGAAAGAATTTAATACGTACGCATTGATTGGGGGAATGCCTGAAGTGGTAAGTCATTACTTGGCACACCATGACCTTGTGACATTAGCACCTATCTATAAATCGCTGATTACAGGATACATAGAGGATGCAGAAAACTACACAAAAAATGAAACTCAAACACGTGTAATTCGTCATATATTGAATACAGGTTGGCACGAAGGAGGAAATACAATAAAATTTGCTAATTTTGGTAATAGTACATACTCTTCTATGCAAATTCATGAGGCCATGGATGTGTTGTCTAAGGCGTTTGTTATGCAATTAGCTTATCCTATTACATCTTCTCAGTTACCTGCTATTCCAATCCGTCGTCGGTCACCTAAACTGATTTGGATGGATAATGGATTAGTGAATCACAAGGTTGGACTTACGCAGGAATATCTACAAAATAAGAACCTATTAGACACTTGGAGAGGGCGTGCTGCAGAACATATCGTAGCACAAGAGTTGCAAGTTCTATTGGACAAACATATAGAAGACGAGTTATGTTTCTGGGTAAGAGATAAAAAGGGGGCAAATGCAGAGATTGACTTCATTTGGCAAAAAGATGGTCGCATATATCCCATAGAAGTGAAAAGTGGTCATAACTCCAAATTACAATCCTTACAAGTATTTGTAGATAATACGGATTCTCCTATAACTGCCATCCGTTTTTGGAACGAGCCATTCTCTATAAATGATTTAATAACACCCATTGGGCATAAACCATATCGTCTTGTGAATATTCCATTCTATTCGATAGGTATGTTAGAGAAGATTATTGACAATAGTAAATAAAAATGACCTATAAACCCAAAAGAATGGTGTACCGTAATTTAACGGCGCACCATTTTTTTAAAATTATGATAAAATAGATAACAAAAAATTATCTTAATCAAATAAAAATTTACAAAATGTTTGGTGGATTCAATTTTTTTTTGTAATTTTGCGGCTCAAAGCAAGCTCACGCAGGGATGTCTGCGGTGTCTATAGCATTACGTTAGCATTCGTGGGTGGGATTTGCAGACATAGAAAAGGCGTTTAAGGCGCTTTGTTTTGGCCAATCGAAATCTGGTAAATTTCAAAAGTATCCAAAACATTGCAGCATTAGATGTCCGTGGGATGTGTTTATTGTTAGTACACCTTATATATATCGTGTACGCGTAAGAACATATCAGCGTGGGCTTCGGTGTTGCTGTTCAGATACTAAAGGCAATACCAGAGCCTCGATTGGCGGAACAGCAGCAGTGCAGTCCCGCTTTTTTTATTATCATTGACTATAGACATAATAAATATCAATACGGAGATTTTCAAAAATCCGTCTAAAAGTAAACGTAATATTATTAATAATGAAAAAGTTCATGTTATTGTTGTCAATTACTTTGTTGGGGTTAATTAAGGCGAATGCACAAAGTGTATGGGAAGGTTTGACCCCACAAGGAGTTGTTGGTCCGATGTATACTTTTAGTTCTGTTTTTCCATCCCAAGTAACTTATCCATTGGGCTTAGGAGTAGATTATTTTGTCCCCACTACACGGAATATGAGCATCCCCGTTGGCTTTGAAATGGGCTTCCATTTAAAAAAAGAATACCATCATCTTACGCATTTCATTGATCAAAACATCGAGCAAACATTTGAGGATCCATCAGAATACTATCTGTTAAGGACTGGTATAGCAACTGGTTTTTTTACTTTTACTCTTGGTATGGGAGTAGCTGTCGCAGAGGAAAACAAACTGAGTTTCTCTGCATGGATTCCAGAAATATATGATGGTAATATTGTACCCGTCTCACATCATAATGAAAGACAAAAATATAGAGCATTTTTTATGATTCAACCAGCTTTATATTTAAACATTCCGTATGTTGTTCTTAAAATAGGATATAATTACACCCCACAAATGCCCCATACGAATGGTATAGTACTCGGACTTGGAATAGAATGGAATAATGGTCCTGATTTTTAAATATATATTATGAAAAGATTATCCTTATTTTTATTGCTTTTCTTTGCATTGTTGAGTTGCGAAAAAAAACATGTCGAATATGTCACAAAGAAATATGAACTTTACGCATTTACTGAGATGACTTATGCCATGATGCCTTATTGTGGGGACTCAGCGTTAATTACAATCAACATAACAAAAGTACCCGATCAGCCGACATTTACCGCCATTCAACTCAAGTTGGGAGAGATGTACTTATGTAACGCAGATACTATACCATTGGTCTGCACCTTCCCTGTGTATTTGAATGATGACGTAACACTGAATATAGAACACTTATGCTATTTTGGCTCAAATTTCTATCCAATCGGGGTGCCAATAACAATACACAAGGGAGAAATAGTAACACCTAATCATGATACTACCGAATTGGTGTTACCATGTTATGAAAAGGTAACAATCGAACATGAATATAAATTTTAAATCATACAAACATGAAAACTAGATTTTATATTTTACTATTGTTTCTGGTAGAATTTAGCATTGTACTTTGTGCGTCAAATCCACTATATGTCTTTCAACAAGATAGTGTTACCTATGTTGTTAGGGATGCATTTACAGATGGAACGGATTTACTACCGTCATACGATGTTCAAATAGATGGTATTTATTACAACCTTTATTATAATATGGACGGCTCAATATTTTCAGCAGAAGTAACCAATGGTGAGTATCCATATTCTGGTAATGTGATTATCCCATCTTCTATTATTGTTAACAATCAATCATGCCTAGTAACAGGGATAAATAGCCGTGCCTTTACAGGGGATACTATTCTGTCTATAGTTATTCCTCCTTCCATTTCTCATATTCATAGTAGGACGTTTTGGGGATGCTCATTAAATAGTGTTGTCATAAACTCAGATAGCATATGTCAACATAAAAATATGAAATATTGGTTTGGACCTAAAAATAAAATTCGGAAATGTATTATCGGAGATAACGTAACCTCAATAGCGAAAAGTTTTTTTGAGCAATGTAATTATTTGCAATATGTCAAAATAGGTCAAAATATTCACACCATTCATTCTAACGCATTTAAGGCATGTAAAAGTTTGGATACTGTACAAGTGGACAATATATCTACATGGTGCCATATTAATTTTGAAAACACCGAAGCGAACCCTCTTCATTACTCTCATAAATTATTTGTACAAAACACGCCTCTTACCAAACTGGTCTTATCCAATGATATTCAAAATGTTACAAATTACGCTTTTCAAGATTGTAACTCATTAGAATGTATCTATGTAAACGATAGCATTGATAGCATTGAAACAATGGCATTTGCCAATTGTACACAACTGAAGAATATCCATTTCTCAAAAGGTGTTCGGTATATTGGAGACAAAGCATTTGTCAATTGCGCACAACTAAAAAGGATACATCTCTCGGGGAATGTTCAGTACATTGGGAACGATGTGTTTGCTAATTGCACACAATTAAAAAACGTACATTTCCCTAAGAATGTGCAAGACATTGGAAAAGATATTTTCAAAGGATGTACGAATTTACCAATAAAGAATGGTATACGTTATGCAGATTCCTATTTAGTACATTTGATAGATACAAACAAGAGTGATATTCGTATCGCTTCAAAAACAAGATATATCGGGGAATATGCATTCCTCCATGCTCATAATATATTGTCGCTATCTATTCATAGACGCATACGGTTAATTGGAGAGCATGCCTTCTCTAATATTCCTAATATAATCATTAGCAATCGAAAACTTGCTGAAAATAAAGGAGCATTGGCAATTAATGGATATGTTGAAGGAGACCTTGTCTATGCAGACAGTTCTAAAATAGAGTTCCTAGGTTGCAATAGGAATGTTATATCTGTGTCGCTTCCAAATACGGTTGTTAGCATTGGACATCGAGCTTTCGCTTCTTGTCAAGAATTAACATCTGTTACAATCCCTGAGTCAGTGCTTAAAATTGGATCACGGGCATTCCTACAATGTAAGAGTTTAACTATGATCGTCTTTCCTTCATCATTGGAGCATTTAGATGAAATTAACTTCTTAGGTTGTGATAAGTTACAATACATTAGATTTTTGGGAACAACCCCACCTAAATATCATAGTGTATATTTATCCAACAATTTGCGACAGATTCTATTATATGTTCCTATTGGTTCAAAAAAAGTTTACGAGGAAAATTCTGCTTGGAAATGCTTCTCAGAAATTATAGAGGATTCTAAAAAATAATAAATATATACATTCTCAA
>JAGHRV010000002.1 GCA_018066175.1 Candidatus Colicola equi
ATCGAAAAAGACGCTGAGCACAATCCTTATCATGAATGGATTAGTTGCTATGCCTCGGATTTAATGGATGAAGGTGTACTGAATGCACTTAAACTAATCAACTTATTGGCAGATAATGAATCGCCAATACGTCAAAAACAAATGTTAGACGCATTCCTTATCGCCACAGAGATGGAGTATGTCTTTTGGGATCAGGCTTATTCTCCTCAAAGCACCTAATATTTAGGACTCGCACGGTGAAGCAGATTATGTCGGTGCGTCGCGCTACCCTGTACGCGTTCGTTGCACCATGGCTCTGTGAGCCAGCGGAGTGCCGCACATTCTCCTGTTCGCTTATTTTTCCTTCTTAGGCGGAAGCCGCTTCTCCCGTTCCGTCGGGAGAACGCTCCGCCCCACTCGGTCCTCGAACAAGGGTTCTCATCCACATCGGGAAACACCACGAAGAAAGCCACCCCGTAAAGGATGGCTTCTTGTGGTGTCCCCCGAGGGACTCGAACCCTCGACCCATTGATTAAGAGTCAATTGCTCTACCAACTGAGCTAGGGAGACTCGATTGCTTTTTGCAAGCGGAACTGAGCGATCTGTACGCTTGATTTCTCAAAAGCGGGTGCAAAGGTACTGCTTTTTTTTGACATGACCAAATTTTTTACAAAAAAAATGCAAAAAAAGTTGCAAATATCAGAAAAAAGTCGTACTTTTGTACCAAATTAGATTATCTATGCAGCAAATAACCAATGGCGGAAGTAACCGCAAATACTTTAGGGCCGATGGATTTATCCATGTAGAAGGCACTAATCGCGACGAAAATCATGCCTTTATCACGATGGCTAAGCACTTTAAATCTCAGGGATTGAACGTGCCGGAAGTCTATCGCGTGAGTGAAGACGAAATGCAATATGACATAGAGGACTTAGGTAACGATATCCTTTTTGACCTCATCACCAATGGCCGCACCACCGGTCACTTCAGCCAGGAGGAGATAGACCTCCTTCGTGCAACTATGCGCGCGCTGGCGCACTTCCAAATAAAAGGTGATCAAGGAATGGACTACAGCGTATGCTTCCCACAACCGGAATTCAATAGACGCAGCGTGATGTGGGACCTGAACTACTGGAAGTACAGTTTCCTCAAAGCTACCGGCGTAGAGTTTCAAGAGGATAGGTTAGAGGATGATTTTGAAACGATGACCGATAGACTGCTGCAGGCTCCCATTCGTGCCTTTATGTACCGCGACTGCCAAAGTCGTAACATCATGATACACAACGGACAGCCTTACTTTATTGATTTTCAAGGCGGTCGCAAAGGTCCCGTCTATTACGACGTGGCATCTTTCCTATGGCAAGCCAAAGCTAATCTAAGCAACGAACTAAGAGACGAACTGATAGATGTCTATCTCAACGAACTGAAACACTATATATCGGTTGATTCAACGGCTTTCCGAACTACATTAAAACACTTTGTGCTCTTCCGAACGCTGCAGGTATTAGGGGCTTATGGTTTTAGAGGGTACTTTGAGAAAAAAACACACTTCTTGGAATCTGTGCCATTCGCCATTAACAACCTCAAGCAACTACTCGAGTGCAAGGATGGTTGGATGGCACATGACTATCCGTATCTAACCGAAGTAATACGACACTTAATTGCCCATTTTGAATCGTCTCAGCCTGTTACCACTGCCGCCAACGGCCGATTAACAGTACGTGTGTTCAGCTTTAGTTACAAGAAAGGTTTGCCCGAAGATATAAGCGGCAACGGAGGTGGATTCGTGTTTGATTGCCGAGCCATTCATAATCCGGGACGATACGACGAATATAAACAACTGACCGGCAAGGACCAACCCGTAATCGACTTTATTGAACGCAATGGCGACATGAAGCCCTTCATGGAGGCAGCCTACCAAATGGTTGATGCCAGCGTAAAGAAATACCTCGAACGCGGATTTACCAGCCTAATGGTGAGTTTCGGATGCACAGGAGGGCAACACCGCAGCGTATATGGCGCAGAACAAATGGCTAAACATCTAAGGGAGAACTTCGATGTGGACGTAATAGTAACCCATAAAGAAAGAGAAGAATGAAAGCGATGATCTTTGCTGCCGGATTGGGCACTCGCCTCAAACCGCTAACCGATAATATGCCTAAAGCCTTGGTGCCATTGACCGGCAAGAGCCTTTTGCAATGGCAAGTGGAGAAACTCATGCAAGCAGGTATAAGCGATATCATCGTTAATATACATCATAAAGGTGATATGATCATCGACTCCATCCAATCACAGCACGGGTGGGGAGCCAATATAACTATTTCTGACGAACGGGAACGGCTATTAGATACAGGAGGAGGCGTGTTAAAGGTGAAAGGAGAAGGACTAAAGGATGAAAAGTTATTAGTGTGCAATGTGGATATACTAAGCAATATAGACTTAGAGCAGTTGGTACATTCGGCTGGGCAGGAAAATACTTTGGTGGTCAGCGAACGTCCTACACAACGATACTTATGCTTTGACGAAGACGGCTACTTATGTGGTTGGACCAATATCGCTACTGGTCAACTGCGTGGCAAGGACGGACAACATCTCGCCTATAGCGGAATGGCAATACTACAAAGTAGTATGGATAAATACTTGAAAATGGTGGCAGCCGAAAAAGGAGACGTGTTCGGATTAGTGGACGTGTATTTGAAAGCTGCAGAATGTGGCGAGAAAATAAAAGCCTATATACCAACCAACTACCGCATGATGGATGTCGGTAAATACGACCAATTAGAGCAAGCCGAACAATTTGCACAACAACTAATGTGATATGAAGAGTTTGACCTTATGTAAGGCTTCGGCAGGAAGCGGCAAGACATTTACTTTGGCAGCGCACTATGTGGCGTTGCTATTGAGCGGAGAGAGTTTTCGCTCCATCTTAGCCGTGACCTTCACCAATAAGGCTACCGAGGAGATGAAGAAGCGTATCCTTACCTATTTATACGCCATCGCCAATGGTCAGGGTGGGGACTTCTTAGCCAAAGTGCAATCCATCAGACATGAGATGGGTACACTCTCGGACCATGAATCCGAGTATGATGTGGCACAACGAGCCAGACAGCAATATGAGGCCATCTTAGCCGACTATGACCGGTTTAATATCAGCACCATTGATGCCTTCCTACAAGTCCTACTGCAAGGGATGGCTTATACAATAGGCACCGCTGCCGGATATGCCGTGGATATAGATTCGGACCATGCCATTCGATTAGCCGTAGAGCAATTACTATCTACCCATATAGACGAACAAGAGGGACTGAAAGAAACCATTGCGACGTACCTGAATAAACAGTTAGACGAAGAGCAAAAATGGGATGTGCGAGACCAACTAATCGGAATAGCTAAGGAACTATACCGTGAGAGCGTACAGATGAACGAAGCCGATATCGTACTGGACCGAAATATCATTGCCGGTTATATCCAAGCCATGCAACAAGAGCAGGCCGAAGGCAAGGAAGTAACCATGGAGCACTTAGGCGAACTGATGCTGCTGTCCTACATTGCCTACCGCATCGATGTGAATGAGGCCGAGAGTAATAGCGTATTACTTGCCAAAACCGCCCATATCCTACATGCCGCCTTACAACCGGGCGATGCAGACTTTATCTTAGAAAAAGTAGGTATCCGCTATCGGCACATCATGTTGGATGAGTTCCAAGACACCAGTACCTTGCAATGGGATAATTTCCTACATCTGATTCAAGAGCTATTAGCCGGTGGAGGCACAACCCTCATTGTAGGCGATATCAAGCAAAGCATATATCGCTGGCGTAATGGCGATTGGCACATCATGGCATCCCTCAATAGCCACAATCCCATCTTAGGCAACTATATCGAAGAACAACCTTTAGTAACTAATTATCGGTCGCGAAAGGAGGTTGTGGAGTTTAATTTAGAGGTCTTCGCAGAACGATACAACGAACAATGGGATAAGGGTCATATTGAAAAATACTACCGAGTAGGCTCTAAGGAGGGTGGGTATGTGCAGTTAAGATGGTACCCGTATTCAGTAGCCCGAATGACGGCTAAGAAAGATGGTACAATGCCATCGGAAGCGGTAATGAACTTGCGCTCAGACAGTCAAAAACAAGCCTGCGTGGAGGATATGCTCAAGCAGATAGAAGAGCACTTGGCTGCCGGAGAAAAACCGCAAGATATGCTGATCCTGATTCGTGTCAAGAGCCAAGTAGATGATATCCTAAAAGAACATCAAGCCTTGGCTGCAACCGGACACTATCCACAATTAGCCACCCACCGATTAGTATCTAACGAGAGTTACTTACTGCGTGCCTCCAAAAGTGTACAAGCCATCATGGCTGCTCTGCAGTATATAGATCGTCGTGACTTGGCTGCGCGGCATTTCGTCCACCTCCAATGCCCAACGATTGACCTGCAACGATTAGACGAATTAGATAAACGAATGCCATTATCCTTCCTTATCGAGGAAGTAATCAGAATATGTATATGCCACAATGGCCAGTACCAAGGCGATGACATTGCATACTTGAACTGCTTCAAAGATAAAGTGCGTGAGTTTGTGTCCCAATATGGCAGTTCACTAACCGAATTACTGAGGTACTGGGACGACAAGATGCAAAACGATGCCATCCCATCCACAGACACCGGCGATATACGCATTATGACCATCCATGCCGCCAAAGGATTAGAAGCCAAGAATGTGTTTGTGCCCTTCTGTAATTGGAAGATGGAGGAAGATAAACACGGTTCATTACTATGGTGCCAAGCGGCGCATCAACCCTCCGACACGAATTATCACCTCAAACAAGTGCCTATCTCGCAGAGCAGCCAGATGATTACAAGCGGTTATGCACAGCCATATCAGGAGGAACATGATAATCAGCGATTGGATAATACCAACCTGCTATACGTAGCCCTAACTCGCGCTGCCGACCGACTATATGTCTATTGCCCGATTACTTACACGGCCAAGATAGAAGGTGAGCCAACTGCGGCACACTTGCTGCTGATGGATAGGGAACAACTAACCAACCTCAAGGATATGTGGGAAAACTGGACCACGGATAAAGATAGATTTGCCGAATGGACAGCCGGAGATAAAACCTTACCTGCATCCGTTAGTCAAAAGTCAGGGGAGATGGTTGAACCCTTTAGCTTTGCTGACGCGGACGAAGAAACCGCTACTTTCTTTAGCGAAAACGAACATATCACCTTCCGACAATCACAAGAGGCTAAGAATGGCAATAGAGATTTTGGTACATTATGCCACGATATCATGGCACATATCCAGTACAAAGCCGATGCCCCGCACGTGCTAAATGCCTTTATGGCACAAGGTTTGATTCAATCCAAAGAGGAATATGAACATATAGAACAGGCACTCTTAGATATATGGCAACACCCACAAATGGCGGAGTTCTTTAACGAGAAATGGACTATATGGAGCGAACGCACGATTCTGCCGGACGATTTCCGACCGGACCGTGTGATGGTGGACGAAACAAAAAAAGAAGCTATCGTACTGGACTATAAGTTTGGTAGGATGCGTGAGGAATATTATGATCAGGTCAAACACTATATGATCTTGATTCAAGAAATGGGATATAGTGTCAGAGGATGTATATGGTTGGCTAAAAAGCAAGAATTACTATGGATTTCTTAGGGTTAGTATGCAACGATTTGATAGCTCGTGTGGGTTTTGAGCACTTGCGCGACTACACGGTGGTCTTTCCGATGAACCGTGCTACGCTTTTTATGCGCGAAAAAATGCGTATCGCTATTCGTGAACAATACGGGAAACCTTGCTTGGCTCCGGAATTCACCACTATTAGCGGTTTGGTAGATGATTTAAGTAGTTTGCATAATGAGGACGAAATACTATCTGTCAGCCGGTTATATACCATCTTTAAAGACGAAACACAATCCTCCATGTCAATGGATGTGTTCTACAACTGGGGACGGCAGTTACTGCAGGACTTCAGCAATGTCGATATGGCATTAGTGGATGCCGATGCACTATTCAGTAATAGCGTATATGCCCATACGTTAGAATCAGATAACCTTCCCGAAGAAACCAAAGCCCGACTACAGGAATTACTAGGCCGTCACGCCTTGTCGGAAGAACGTATTTTGATGAAAGATAGTTATCAGCAGGATTTTGAACAACTATGGCTGCATCTGCCTACTATTTACCATCGATTTATACAGCAACAATCGCAGGACGGAGTAGGGAGCTCTGGTGCTAGATTACGTCAAGTAGTAGAGCATATCAACGATATGGATTTAGGTGATAGACATTTCGTATTCGTGGGATTCAACTACCTACTTAAAGGAGAGAAAGCATTGATGCTGTCCCTAAAAGACAGAAGTCTTTTCTACTGGGATTATAACCCGACCTTCCATACCAATAAGGATGCTTACCGCTTTATCCGCCAACATATTGCAGATGGACTTACCAATAGTACGCCAAATCAAGATACACCTGCCAATCAACAACCAATTACACTAATGGTTACTGCCGGAAATAATGCGCAAGCCCAATACGTACATCAATGGTTGCAGGATAAAAAAGGTCCGACTGCCGTTGTCATAGCGGACGAAGGAATGTTAGAGCCGGTTATTTATGCATTGCCTAATTCGGTTGCCGAACATGTCAATATAACCAAAGGATATCCCCTGCGTAACACACAAGTCTTCTATGAGATTATCAAGTACCTAATGGACCCCAAAAATGATAAAACGGAGGCTGAAACGAATTATGCCGGCGTGTTGGAACGCTTAATGGAGCATATCAATCCATCACCTACCGACCCATTATTAGTAGAAGAACCTGAAAATAATGACCCTCTGCCACCTAAGGCTTGGCAGCAATTGCTGACGGAGGAAAGTCTCTATCAGGCAACGAAAGTCATCAGTCACTATATACGATTGATGAAGCAAAGCGTCTTAGACCAAATAGAAGACCTCAAAACACTCCGTAACTTATTGCGACGCCACCTGGAAAGTCTATCCTTGCCATTCCATGGCGAACCGGTCACAGATATCCAAGTAATGGGCGTGTTAGAGACGCGAGTGCTGGATTTTCAACATCTACTGATACTCAATGTGGAAGAAGGAGTAGTGCCACAAAAGAAACAGGATATAAGTTTTATCCCTTATTACCTGCGCAAATACTATGGCTTAGAAACCAACGACGAGTCGGCTGCCGCATATGCCTATAACTTCTTCCGATTGCTGCGTCGCTCCGAGGATGTGACGATTCTATTCTCCGAAGCAACTACGGCGACCGGCAAAAAATCCATGTCTCGCTTCCTAATGCAAATACTGACATCGGATGAGTTTAAGGTTACCAAAAAACGCTTAGTGGAATCTTGCCAAATTCATGATAAAGCGGTACAATTGATAGACCCGGACCGCAAGAGCCTATTAGAGAAATGGGAAAAAGAGCAGAAACAAAATAAGCACCTGTCGCCATCGGCTATCAATACGTACTTAGACTGCAAGATGCGCTTTTACCTGCAGTATATCTTGGGACTAACCGAAACACCCAAACCATCGCCCATCTTAGCCGCTAACGAAATAGGTTCGCTTATCCATGCTACGATACGCTCTGCATACAAATCTATCTGTCCTACTTTGCCGGCTAATGTGAGTGCCGAAGCCATTGCGGACTTCCTTGCTCACGAACAACGGATACAACAGGCCTTAATAGATGGATACACCTTGTTGAATAATGATTACCATAGTATTCATCCGGAGGAGACAGAACACTACAAGCAACAAGAACATATCGTGGAGAATATCGTTGTCTTGTCCCACTTGCGCAAGGTGCTGAATAACGACATGGAAACCATACTTAACGAAGGAGCACTAACATTTGTCATGATGGAGGATAGCTGCTATACTTCTGTGCCGGTATTAACCAATCATGGTACGATTGTTTCGGTGGCTGTAGGGGGTATCGTGGACCGCTTAGATAGGATTCAAGGCACTACTCGCATCATTGACTATAAAACAGGATTGTATGATGCCAAGAAGATGACATCCAATTCCATTCAAGACCTATTTAACCCGGATAAAACACAACCTTACGTACTACAATTGCTTACATACTGCTTGGCTGCTCAAGAAACCAAGAAATCAGCCAATCCCATTATGCCGGGCTTACTATTCACAGGCAAGAACTTGCGCTCGTTTGACCCACATCTGTCCATCAATAAAGTGCCCATAACGGACTTTGCTCAGCAATGTCAAACTGAGTTCGCCGCAGGATTGAAGGAACTGGTATCCGAGATTGTTAATACGGAGTCATTCCCCAAAAATGAGTCAAAAAACTGCTCAGAATACTGTCCGTTTAGACATTTATGCTATTAAATAATAATTAAATTTGCATATATGCGAATTTATTTGTACCTTTGCAGCAGAAAATTAACTTAAAATCAAATTATATATGGAAAAACCTTATGTATTAGGCCTTGATATGGGCGGAACAAACAGCGTATTAGGCGTAGTTGATGCTCGCGGTCAAGTTTTGGCGCGCACATCCATCAAAACCCAACAGTTCACAGACATTAATGAGTATGTAGACGCTCTCTATACGGAGGCGGTCAAGATTGTAGATCCTCTTGGAGGCTTTGATGCTTTTAGAGGTCTTGGTGCCGGCGTTCCTAATGGTAACTACTATACCGGCAACATTGAGTTCGCTCCCAACCTGCCATGGAAGGGCGTGGTACCCTTTGCTGAGTTGATGAGCAAGAAATTTGGTATTCCTTGCAAAATCACTAATGATGCTAATGCAGCTGCGCAAGGCGAGATGATTTATGGTGCAGCCAAAGGTATGAAGGATTTTATCATGATTACACTAGGCACCGGTGTCGGTTCCGGTATCGTGATTGATGGTAAAGTTGTTTATGGCAACGATGGCTTTGCCGGTGAATTAGGTCACGTTTGTATCGATCGTAGCCAGAACGCTCGTTTATGCGGTTGCGGTGGTAAAGGTCACTTAGAGGCTTATGCCAGCGCAACAGGTGTTGCTAGAACGGCTAAAGAGATTATTTCTACTACCACCAAACCCACTACATTACGTCAATTAGATATTGATAGCATTACTTCCTACGATGTATTTAAAGCTGCTGAAGCCGGAGACGAAGTGGCAAAGGAAATCTTTGACTTTACCGGTAAGTGCTTAGGCGAAGCCTTTGCTAACTTTGTGGTTTTCTCTGCTCCCGAAGCTATTATTATGTTCGGTGGACTGACTAAAGCTGGTCATTGGCTGATGGATCCTATCGTCAAATCGCTGAACGATAACGTAATGCGTTTATGGAAAAACAAAGTTAAAGTGCTCTTCTCTGAATTAAAAGAAGCAGATGCTGCTGTGCTGGGAGCCAGCTCTCTGGCTTGGGAAGCATAAATGCGTATCAATCCGAATATATTATACCAAATACCCTCATGGCTGCAACGATTGGTTCCGGGGGTAGAATGGAGGGGAGATAAAACGCACAAATGTGTCTATCTCACCTTTGATGATGGTCCGGTACCTGAGGTCACTCCTCAGGTATTGGACATTTTAGACCGTTATCAAGTTAAAGCCACTTTCTTTTGGGTAGGGGAGAACGTATATCGTTATCCTGAACTGGCTCAGGAAGTGTTCCGTAGAGGACATCAGATTGGCAATCATACCTTTAATCACCTGCCCAGTATCCGCGTCAGCCATTCAATCTATTCTATGAACTGGCAATTATGCGACGAAGTGATATCAAAAACCTTAGGTCCTAAGTGGAAGAGTCATCTGTTCCGACCTCCTTATGGACGAATGCGTCCTCGCCAGCAAAAACAAGTAGGAAAGGACCATCGTATTATCCTTTGGGATATACTCACGCATGATTACAATAAGGATTACACGCCCGCACGCATTACGCGCATAGTGCAACGATATATGCGTAATGGCAGTATCATTCTCATGCACGACAGTAAAAAAAGTGCCCCCAATACATTAGAGGCACTTCCTATGATTATTGAATGGCTTCAAGCCGAAGGGTACGAGCTCCGTACACTATAATTACTTCTTCTTCGCATTTCCATCCTTTCGAATGGCCTCCGGTTTCTGGTCCAATAGTGGAATGGACTGCCAACCAAAAGTCTCTTCAAAGTTCCAGTTTGCCCGCAGATTCAGTTTCTTGGGGAAATAAATGACTTGCTCAGGTTGTCTTTTCTCTGCTAAACTGCCAGTGGTCCATTTGCCGTCACCATTGATATCCAAGATGAGACGCATATAATACACCCCCGGCTCTATATTAGCAAAAGTAGTGCGATTGGGACGAGCTGCCTGCTCATAAACGGGCTTATCCTGAGCATTCAATAACTGAATAATAATCGTTGGGTCGTAAGGTTGCAAGATGATATCAATCGTGGAGTATTCTTCAATAGAACGTACACGGATAGAGTATTTATCCTCCTTATTGGCTGCGCCATATACATCGCTAATGGCCGCAGAATCCAGTAATAAACGATACTCCGAATCACTCTTCCAGTTGTAATAAATAGGCAATTGCAGCATACATCCGCTGATGGATGGCATCGTAAAAGGCACATCTGTCCAAACCGTATCGTTATGCAACATCTGCAGGTGAATCTTGTCCTTGGAATACGCTCCTAATGGTGTTGCACTCACCAACGCCAAGGTATCAAAGTAATTCATAGGTTGCTTGCTATTCAGTTTGAGCGTTAATCCTGTCTTCTGCTTCTTTTGTAACATGGCTTTTTTAGTGCGTTCTGACATAAAAGGAGCACGATAGACCGCTAATATAGTATCCGTCTGACTAACTAAGTTATATACTGAATCGGTTTTGACATAGGTCATCGCAAAACGTATGCTGTCCATCTGAATAGCCGACGAGTCGGTCAGCCAATATGTAATAGTGTCTAATGTGGCATTGGCTTGTACTAAACAATGTTCTAAGAAGTTCACCCAAGTGGTGTCTGTGCCCAACGTATCGTCCTCTAAACGCAAAGCCGACAGAGTAGGTAATTGCGGCTGTGGTGCACCAAAAATCAACTGAAAAGCATGTGCTTCTTTACGGAATGCGCGTTGGAAATAAAGCCGTTGCACATCTTCTTTAAATAGATACAACAACAAATCAGAGGGCTCATAATACACATACTCGGCGGTGAAAACACTATCAGGTATGCGATTGCCCACACTGTCTAAAGTGTCTTTTAGAAACAGCGTATCCGTCTCAATGCGTGAATTGATATAAGGAGTAATGGGCTCATCATAGAACGCTAATCCTTCTCCGGGCTGATGCACATAGTCGCGACTATTATCCTGCAAAGCATACAACTTATATGTGCCGGGCTTGATATTCTTAATAGAGAACTCTCCTTCAGAATTGGTGCGACCAATACGAATGAATGGGGTAGAATGGAAGGCACTATCACCTGCTTCTTCGTGCAATCCCACAACGATGCAGGATACCGGATTAAGGTTCTCTGCATCAATCAAGTGACCGAAAATGGCTAATGAATCGATTGTCTCGCCTGTCGAAAATGCAAAAGTAAGGTCCTCGTAAGGATTCTTTTCGTGCAAATCAACTATCTGATTACCAAAATCAATCGTATAGGTCGTGTTTTCTTGTAAACTATCTTGAAAAAGCACCGACACATGCTTGCCGACTGCTTTTATTTCCGGAACATGCTTTTGTGGTGGGGAAACCAAGATATTATCTACAGCCCCTTCTATCTGCACATATTCATCAAAGTTAAGTACTACCTCTTTGCTCTGTACATTGGTGGCTCCATTGGCGGGAGACGACTTAACTATAACCGGAGCGATACTGTCTATCGGACCGCCTTGTGGACCTACACCGCGATTGGCACAACCGGTGGATAAGTGGCAAAGAACGAGAATGCCTATAACTACCCCAAAAATTATCAGTCTATTAATCTTACTCATATTATTCTTTTTCAAATGCTTTAATGGCTTGTTTAAGTTCTTTATCGGTACGAAGCATAAACGCAATACGTCCCTCTTGGAAGTAATACCGTTGCATGATTTCACTACCTAAGGCACTCTTAACGGCCTCTTTATTGCGCTCAATAGCCTCTCGGAATGATGGCGTCAGTTTTTGCTTCAATTGTTCTATCTCATGTATAATAGTGGAGTCTATATCCTCGTGTTTTGCCAAGTCCAATATGCCTTTCAATTGTTTGCCGGTTTCTGTCTCATAGGTAAATTTACGATGGTCTAAGAACTCCATAAACGCCTCTATATCGTTGTCAGAAAGGGTGAAATGCGTGGCATCTGCTACAGAATCATGGCTGGCTTTATACCGAGTGGCATAGTCAAACAGCATGTGCTCTCTATACAAAGCATACGTAATGTCTAACTTATCCGAATCACTCAGTACGATATCCGGCAATATACCTCCGGCTGTGTCGCGCTTGAGGGCATGACCTTTTTGACGCTCAGCATAATCAATAGCCTGTATGCATCGACCGGAAGGCAAGTAATAATGCGACGTTGTTACTTTCAAATGACCATCATAAGCGATGGGACGAACCGACTGCACTAAACCCTTACCAAAGGTACGTTGCCCCACTATGGTCGCACGATGCAGATCTTGCAATCCACCACTCACTATCTCGGCGGCCGATGCCGTATTGCGATCTACCAAAATAACCAATGGCATATCCGGATAGAGTGGAGCCGTCGAGGTGGTATAACTGCGATTAGAAACTTGCGTCTTTCCCTTGGTCGAAACAACCTCCGTTCCCCTCGGAATAAAGTATCCTGCAATCTGGATGGCTTCATCTATAATTCCGCCTCCGTTTCCACGAAGGTCAATAATGAGTTTTTGTGTGCCATCTTCGCGCACCATCTTATCTATAGCACGCAGGAATTCCTTGCTGCTATTAGCTGTGAATTCAGTAAAAAGAATGTACCCGATATGGTCGTCCAAAGTGGTGTAATAAGAAACAGTAGGCAAGTGAATCTCTTGACGAAGGAAGGTGCGTTCAATCGGCTGTGCTATACCATAGCGTTTGAGCAAAAGATGCACTTCCGTATTGGCCTTGCCTCGCAGTTTATCACTCACTTCTTTGGTGGTTTTCTTGAAGCATTCCATACCATCCACCTCTAAAATTGTATCTCCGGCTAACACATCATTTTGCTGCGCTGGCATACCATAGTACGGCTCACTAATCACAACCACTGAGTCGCGTTGCATAATAATAGCACCTATACCGCCATATTTGCCGGTAGTGAGCATCTTAAGGTTGTCGTCATCTTTCTTGGGTATATATACGGTATATGGATCTACATGAGATAGGATAGCCTTCAGACCCGTTTCTAACAGGTCTTCATAATCCAATGTATCCACATAATTCATATCCAACTGCCGCATTACGTCGTTATAAATCGTAATGGACCGATTGATATCCACCGTCTTGGCTATTGGGGCCTGATCTGCTATCTTGCTCGTTCCTGCCCACAATGGCAAACAGCCCATCAGCAGCAAAATAAGTATCCGTTCACCTTTCATTCTGTAGCATTATTTCAGTTTATTAGGCACAAATGCCGACACATCCTTATGATATGCGTATAAATCTCTAACTAACGTAGATGAAATATGGGCATATTCCGGACGAGTGTACAGCAAAATCGTCTCTATACCACTTAATTGTTTATTGGCCTCTGCCATATTACGCTCGTATTCAAAGTCCTGCATGCAGCGGATACCGCGTAAAATGAACTTAGCACCTACTTCCTTAGCAAAATCCACAGTCAGACAATCATAGATTTGTACATCTACTTTGGGATTGTCTTGGAAGATCTTCTGTATGGCGGCCAAGCGCTCCCGGATAGGGAAGGTCTCTTTCTTAATGGAATTTCGGCCGATGCCGATGGTGATATGGTCAAATAATTTTAAGCCTCGATTGACGATATCGTAATGACCGAGGGTAAAGGGATCAAAGGACCCCGGAAAGATGGCTTTTTTCATAGTTTTTCACTGGATTATTATACATTTCATGCAGTTTTTCCATGAGGAAATCTGTGTCTTTATTCTCAATTTGTATCTTATCACATTGCTGCTGCAAATACTGCTCAAATTCCGTGCCACGCTCGTACATTTCGTAATTTCTATGTATCTGAAGGTCAATTTGATTGGCTACAGCCTCTATTTGTTCGTTCTTAGTCAACGTCCTCAATTCTGTTTCATGCAAGTCCAACCAACGATTGATAGAAGGGGTCAATCTAAACACAACACGTCCTTTTTTGCCGTAAATGCCTGTTTTCATCGACAATAAATCATCCTCTTTGCTCTTCTTCCAGCCTTCTATATCGCGTTTGAGTTGCATTTCCTGCGCTTTGAGATAGTCGCAGGGGTCATATTCGTAATTGATGCATACTGGACAGAAATTAAGTTTCCGAACGGCTTCCAAAAAGTCTTTTGAACTCATTGATAACATCTTAAGCACTGCATGTTGAGTCAAGTCATTACCATCTTTGGCGCGACCTTCACGTTGAGCAAGCCAAATACTCTTTCTATGCTCGCGCAAGTGCATGATATATTTAGATAAGGTCTGACTATTCTGCAATAACTCACGAGGTGAGCCGTCTCGTATAACCACAAAAGCGCAGTTAAAACGCACAAATGGCTCAATCCACCATTTACCGAATAGGTTATTACCTATGCCTATAAATGGACGAATCCCATAGCGTTTCTCCACCAATAAACTCAACCATGCCGAATCCATTACGATGTCTCTATGATTGGTAATAAAGAATGCTCCATGACGGATGTCGTGCTCAATCTCCTTCCTGGCTCCGTCGGCATAATCTAAACGCAAAGAAGTGGTTGTCTTTTTAGCAATATGTTGCAAATAAGGCCAATGAATCAGCACATCCGCCAAAACTCTTAACGGATCAACTCTCCATGCCCGAATATGTTTGAATTCGTTTCTCATATGTTACTTATCGCACTTTTCGTTGCTTCTCTATAGGCTACCATCAAACCTCCGGTTCCCAATAATGTTCCACCAAAATACCTAACTACCACCACCAATATATTGTCCAATTTAGCAGCATCTATTGTGCGTAGGATAGGGATTCCTGCCGTACCGTGTGGCTCACCATCGTCCTTGGTTCGGAATAAGTTAGGACCCAATCGGTAAGCGTAGCATACATGCCGCGCATCATGGTACTTCTTCTTGTACCACGCAATCCGCGCCTTTGCCTCTTCCTCGCTTCCAATCGGCTCTGCAAAACTCAGAAACTTACTGCCGCGGTCCTTATATAGTCCTTCATATACCATCTTTAAACGAAAAATGTGCGCAAAGGTACGGTTTTTTTTTGAAATACGCAAGTTTTTTAGCAAAATATTTGTGCAATTACAAAATAATTTGTAACTTTGCAGGCGGAAAGATTATGTTTTGACAATATTATTAACAACATATAAAACGTATTATTATGAAAAAAATCCTTGTTTTTTGTGCAGCTCTGCTTTCGTCAGTTGCGATGTTTGCTAACGATGTACTAGTTACGGTTGACCAAATGCCGGAACCGGCGCAGTTGTTCCTAAAAACGTATTTCCAAGATGACAACATCGCTTATGTCACGGCTGATCGTGCGATCACTTTCGTTACAGGATACGAAGTTCGTTTATCTGATGGTACGGAAATAGAATTCCAACGCAATGGCTCGCTCAAAAAAATTGAATGCAAAATGCGCCCTATGCCCGAAGGTATCGTGCCTGCCAAGATGGTTGCTTACATCCAGGCTTCTTTCCCAAATGTATTGATTAAAGAGTACAAAATTGACTACTTTGGTCAGAAAATTGAACTCACCAATGGCCTTGAATTGGTCTTTGACAATGCCGGAAATCCTCGTGGAATAGATGATTGATAGTAAATAATAAACATCATAGATATGCTCGTAAATTACCTTAAAAACCGTCATATTGGTCTTAATCAAGAAGACCAAAAAGAAATGCTCCAAACCATTGGTGCCGAGTCGATTGAACAACTCATTGAGCAAACAATGCCCAAGGATATTCTTCTGCCGGAACCGCTTGATTTAGACGAGCCCCTTACGGAGCAAGAGCACTTGGATTCTATTGCTGCTATGGCGGCCAAAAACTTGCCATATAAAAGCCTAATCGGACGAGGATGGTATGGCACCATCACGCCTGCTGTCATCCAACGTAATGTGCTGGAAAATCCTGTTTGGTACACTTCCTATACTCCTTACCAGGCCGAAGTCAGTCAGGGACGTTTGGAGGCCCTCTTTGTCTTCCAAACTATGATTAGTGACCTTACCGGGCTGCCTCTTGCTAACTGCTCTCTCTTGGACGAAGCTACCGCTGCTGCCGAGTCTGTTACGATGATGCGCAACCTGCGCTCGCGCGAACAAGTCAAGAATAATGTCTGCAAAGTCTTTGTGGACGAAAAGATCTTTGATAATACATGGTCCGTGCTCCAAACACGTGCAGCAGGGCAGGGTATAGAACTCGTCAAAGGTAATTACGCTACATTCATTCCTTCTGCCGAATACATGGGAGCATTGGTTCAATGGCCCAATGCCGAAGGTAGTATCGAGGATTATGACTATTTTATTGACCAATGCCACGATGCCGGACTCAAAGTAACGGTTATTGCCGACTTGATGGCGCTGGCTCTGCTCAAACCTCTTAATGCCGACATCATGTGCGGTACCGCACAACGTTTCGGTCTCCCAATGGGATTTGGTGGACCAACGGCCGGATACATGGCAACGCGCGATGAATACAAGCGAGACATGCCGGGACGTATCATCGGTTTGAGTAAAGATAGTCATGACCAACCGGCCTTCCGTTTGGCCCTCCAGACACGAGAACAGCATATCAAACGCGAAAAAGCCACCTCTAACATCTGTACCGCCGAGGCACTTTGTGCCATGATGGCCGGATTATACGGCGTTTATCATGGCGCAGAAGGTGTTCGTCAGATTGCCGAAGGTATTCATAGCAAGGCTGTTTATCTGAGCGAAATGCTCCAAGCGTATGGTTTTACTCAGGAAAATACGGAATTCTTTGACACGCTAAAGGTCATTCTTCCCGATGAAATCTCACAAAAATCGTTGCGCAAGGCGGCCGAGGACAAAGGCTTTAACTTCTACTACGCAAAAGACTATGTCGGCATCAGTATGGACGAAACGGTCACCTTAGATGACATGAATGACCTCATTGAACTCTTTGCCGAAGTAAGCGATGGACTGCCTCAATACGAGGATAACGAAGAGGCTTTTGCTAATCTATGGGCTATTGATGAAAAGCGCATCCGTGAAGTGGACTACATGCACCAAGATGTTTTCCGTCTCTATCATACCGAAACCGATATGATGCGCTATATCAAGCGTTTAGACCGCAAAGATATTTCGCTGACGCACACCATGATTCCTTTAGGATCGTGCACCATGAAACTCAATCCGGCTGCTGCTATGTTGCCGATCACCATGCCAGGCTGGACCGCTATTCATCCTTTGGCTCCCAAAACACAAGTAGAAGGCTACAACGAGATGCTCGAGGAATTAGAGCAACAACTCGCCACGATTACCGGATTTGCAGCATGCAACCTGCAACCCACTTCCGGCGCAGCTGGTGAATATACCGGACTAGTTACCATTCGTCAGTACTTATGGAAGAATAAGCAAAAACAACGCACCATCCTCCTTATCCCTGAATCTGCTCATGGCACCAACCCCGCATCTTGCGTGCAAGCAGGATTTACGCCATGTGTCGTCAAATGCGATGAAAAGGGTAATACGGACATCGCTGACTGGAAGGCAAAGGCCGAAGAAAACAAGAATATCCTGGCCGGTTGCATGATTACATATCCTTCTACTCACGGTATCTTTGAGCAGGCCATTCGTCAAATGTGCCAAATCATTCACGATAACGGCGGTCTTGTCTATATGGATGGTGCTAATATGAATGCACAAATAGCATACACCAATCCGGGCTTTATTGGAGCAGATGTATGCCACCTTAACCTCCACAAGTCCTTTGCATCTCCTCACGGCGGTGGCGGACCCGGCGTAGGTGCTATTTGCTGTGTAGAACGCCTCAAAGACTGCATGCCGACTTCCGATAAGAACCGCGTTTCTTCTGCGTTATACGGAAATGCCAATATGGCTCTTATCAGTTATGGATATATTCGTATGATGGGCAACGAAGGACTGCGTGAAGCAACCGCTGCTGCCATCTTATCGGCTAACTATATGGCGGCTAAACTCAAAGACGCTTACGGCATTGTCTATACCGGTGAAACGGGCAGGGTAGGACATGAACTCATATTAGATTGTCGCCAATTCCATGCTATTGGCATCACGGAAAGTGATATCGCTAAACGTCTCATGGATTTTGGCTATCATGCACCCACACTCTCATTCCCTGTACATGGTACACTAATGGTGGAACCTACCGAATCTGAGTCTAAGCACGAAATAGACCAATTCATCGACGCACTTCTTACCATTCGCGAAGAGATTCGCGAGGTAGAGAATGGAACGGCTGACAAGACGGATAACGTGCTTCTTAATGCTCCACACCCGGAATACGAGATTGTTTCGGACGAATGGAATCATCCTTATCCTCGCTCCAAAGCCGCTTATCCAACTTCTTGGGTCAAAGCTAATAAGTTCTGGATTCCCGTTGGCCGAGTAGATAATGGATGGGGAGATAGAAACCTTATCGCTAAATATACAAACGAATAATAACGTATGCCAACTTTACCCAAAATACCTAAAATACCCACCATTAGTACGCATGTCACCATTCGGCGACCTGATAAACTCAAACTCCTACGGGAACTGAAAGAACTATTCGTCATCGCTTTGGGGGCTGGACCTTTTGCCATAGCGGTCAATCGGTTACTCGTTCCCCATGCTATTGTTGGCGGTGGATTGGCGGGTTTTTGCGAAATCCTTTACTTCGCTTCCGGTGGAATATTGGAAATTTGGTGGATGCAATTGCTCATCAATATGGGACTTCTCATTGTAGCCATCAAAATGATTGGTTGGCGCTTTTGTGCACGGACTTTATACGGCGTAATAGCGCTCACTATCTGGATGAAATTCATACCCATTCCTGAAGTACCACAAATAACGGATCCTTTTATGGCTGTTATCTTAGGAGGACTGTTTGCCGGATGCGGACTCGGTTTTGTGCTGCTCAATAACGGATCAACCGGAGGAACAGATATCATCGCGATGATTCTGTCCAAATATGCACATTTACCGATGGGAAGGGCACTTTTAACCAGTAATATAGTTATTATTTGTGGCGCATACTTCCTGCCCGAAGTACATTCCATCGAAAAAGTTCTATTCGGTCTATGTTACACCTTCATGTCCTCTACCGCCGTTGATTGGGTGATGAATAGATCCCGTATTTGCGTGCAGTTCTTTATCTTCTCTAAATACTGGGAAGAAATAACACATGCTATCATGACCGAAGTACATAGAGGAGTAACCATCCTTGACGGAGAGGGTGGTTATACCGGCGAAAACAAGAAAGTAATAACGGTCCTTGCTCGTAAATCAGAAGCCAGCAAAATCTTCCGATTAGTACGGCAAATAGATCCTGACGCTTTCGTGAGCGAAACACAAACACAAGGCGTGTTTGGACGCGGATTTGAATCCATAAAAACACAAGCATAATGCAACAATCTCCTTTACAACAACAAAATCACCCGCATGGGAACATTGACCCTCGCAGATATAAAATCGAAGTCGGTCTAGAATATTTAGGTATCTTCTTGGCGCTTTGCCCATTTGCATGTATGGTGAACTGGATCTTCGTGCCACACTCCCTTGTGGGAGGTGGACTAACAGGTATCTGTTCTGCCATTTATTATGGTACACAAGGCATGTTTCCATCCTTGTTTGCTGCGTATAATGGTGCTATTCCTATTTGGCTCTCTACTGTCGTTATCAACGCCATCTTGCTCACCATAGCAGGCTTTACGGTAGGCTGGTCTTTCTGTATCCGAACCATATGGGGCGTACTATGTGTTGCCTTCTGGTATCGCATCATTCCTATCCGCACAGAAGCCATCATCGCGGATCCTATGTTAGGTTGTATAATAGGAGGTATTGCCTTTGGTGTCTCATTGGGCGTCGTTCTGCTATGTAATGGCAGTTCCGGAGGAACCGACATCGTTGCGATGATTGTGCATCACTTCAAAGATGTATCGTTAGGAAAGGTTCTGATTCTATGTGACGTAGTGATCATCATTAGTGCTTATTTCTTGCCGGTGCCCGATACAATTGATTTAGGTAAGCAAACCATTGCTGATTACAAGATACAACGTGTGTTATGCGGTCTAAGTATGACCCTCTCTTATACAGCAGCTTTAGATTGGTTCCTTTCTCGTGTGCGCCAGAGTGTACAGTTCTTTATCTTCTCGCGCAAACACGATGAGATAGCCAAGGCCATTTCGACTACTGTTCAACGAGGAGTTACGCTATTAGACGGAAAAGGGTGGTATAGTAGTCAACCTATCACCGTAGTAACTGTTTTGGCTCGCAAACACGAAGCAAACACGATTTTACATCTTATCCGTTCTATCGACCCGGATGCCTTTGTCAGCTGTTCTAATGTAGCAGGCGTATTTGGCAGCGGATTTGACAAAATCAAGAACTAGTTCAAAATGGACAAAAATATGATAAAAGAAGAACAAGAACGGAAATTTAGGGCATTTGTTCAGGGGGATAACTTTGCCCAATACGTGCAGGATATACATAACGGACACCCCATCATTGTGCGCCCTCCCGGACTGAATGATCCGTGGATGCTCACAACCGAACAATTAGAGTCTATCGTCCGCGAATACCATCCTGACCTCTCTGCAACAGTCAGCGGCTCCGCCTGCGTCATTTTCTACGAAAAGAGGTAGAATGGAGCGTTAATTAGTTCCTTTTGTTCGTAAGTAAACTTTTTTTTATTTTTCGCATTTTTTATTTGCATATATGCAAAATATTTAGTAATTTTGCAGCGTAAAAGTGTTTTTATTGAAAATCGATAAACAAAATATATACGTATGAAACTTGAAGAAATTACCAGCAAAATCTATGCTGAAGGCGTAGAAAAGGGAAATCAAGAAGCACAGGCTATTATCGCTAAGGCCCAAGAAGAAGCTAAGGCTATCGTCGAAAAAGCTAAGTTAGAAGCTCTTGATCAACTGCAAAAGGCTGAACAGAAAGCCAAGGAATTGGACGAGCATACTCGTTCAGAGTTGAAAATGTTTGCCGAGCAAAGCGTGAATGCTCTCAAAACACAAATCACCGACCTTGTTAATGGACAAGTAGTGGATGCTAACATCAAAGCCGCTACTGCTGATGCCAAGTTCATGCAAGGCATCATCGCTAAATTAGCAGAAGCCATGGCTAAAGATGGCAACGTAGTTATCGACGCTAAGGATGCTAAAGCCCTCAAAGAATACTTCGCTGCTAACGCCAAAGGCTTATTGGACAAGGGTGTGACTATCAACGAAGTAAAAGGTATCAAGACCGACTTCCAACTCAAACCGGAAAAGGGTGGGTATAAACTCGCTTTCGGTGAGGCCGAATTTGTTGCTTACTTCAAGGAGTTCTTACGTCCTCAATTGATCGAATTGTTATTCTGATACTATGAGTTACGAATATCTAATAGCCGGATTGCCCTTCCTGAAAGCAGGAGACAAGGCTCCCATGACCATGGAAGCTTTGGATGAACTGTTGGCAGAGCAACTCTCGGATAATGATAAAGAGCAATTGCGATTGATGAAGCATCGTGCCAGTTATGGCATCTGCCCGTTCTTGCAGAAATGGCAGGCTTTCAATCGTGACCTCAATAACGTGCTGACCGCCGAGATATGCCGCAAACACGGACTGGATCCCAAGAAAAACATCTTGGGCGAAATGCCCGACGATATAGCTCCGGAAATAAAAGCTATCAGCCAAATCACCGACCTATACGAACGCGAACGGCAAATAGACGTGGTTCGCTTTGCTTGGCTCGAAGACAATACGGCGATGCTGAACTTCCGTCTGGAAAACGTGCTGGCGTACTATCTCGAAATGCAAATGCTCTGCCGATGGGATGTGCTGACTCGCGAAACTGGCGAGAAAGTATTCAAGGACATCGTGGCTGACTTCAAGAAAGGAATACGCATAGATTAATTAACGTAAATTAGAATTTATAAGATATGACACAAGGTAAAGTAAAAGGTATCATCGCTAACTTAGTTACTGTAGCGGTTGATGGCCCTGTATCGCAAAATGAAATCGCCTATATCAGCGTTGGTGCAAATGCTACCAAACTGATGGCAGAGGTGATTAAAGTGACCGGCGAGAATGTGTACGTTCAGGTCTTTGAATCTACCCGCGGACTCAAAGTGGGCGATAACGTTGAGTTTACCGGACACATGCTCGAAGTAACTCTCGGACCCGGTCTGCTCAGCCGTAACTACGATGGTCTGCAAAACGACCTCGATAAACTGACCGGCGTCTTCCTCCAACGTGGTGAGTACAACTTCCCACTGGATAAAGAAAAACTGTGGAAATTCGAACCCATCGCTAAAGTGGGCGACAAAGTGGAAGCTGCTGCGTGGTTGGGCGAAGTAGATGAGAATCACCAACCACACAAAATCATGGTGCCCTTCGTAATGGAAGGAACATACACCATTAAATCTATCGTGGCTGCAGGAGAATACAAAATTGAAGACACCATCGCCGTCATTACCGACGAGGAAGGTAATGACCACAATATAACCATGGTGCAGAAATGGCCCGTCAAAAAAGCCATCCTTGCCTATAAATCCAAACCGCGTCCATTTAAACTGCTCGAGACCGGTGTACGTACCATCGATACCGCTAACCCCATCTGCGAGGGCGGTACAGGTTTTATCCCTGGTCCATTCGGTACCGGCAAAACTGTGCTGCAACATGCTATCTCTAAACAGGCAGAAGCCGACATCGTTATCATCGCTGCCTGCGGTGAACGTGCTAATGAGGTAGTAGAGACCTTCACCGAGTTTCCCGAACTGGATGACCCACATACCGGACGTAAACTGATGGAACGTACCATCATTATCGCCAATACATCCAACATGCCGGTCGCTTCCCGTGAAGCATCTGTTTATACATCCATGACCATTGCCGAATACTACCGTTCAATGGGTCTGCGTGTATTACTGATGGCCGACTCCACCTCTCGCTGGGCACAGGCTCTGCGTGAGATGTCCAACCGTATGGAAGAGTTACCCGGACAAGATGCCTTCCCAATGGACTTGTCCGCTATCATTGGTGCCTTTTACGCCCGCGCGGGATACGTATATTTAAATAATGGTAAGACAGGTTCGGTTACCTTCTTAGGCACCGTATCTCCTGCCGGTGGTAACCTCAAAGAACCTGTTACCGAAGGTACCAAGAAAGTGGCTCGCTGCTTCTACGCACTTGAACAGGCTCGTGCCGACCATAAACGTTACCCCGCTGTCAACCCAATTGATTCATACTCTAAGTACATTGAGTATCCTGAGTTCGCTGAGTATATATCCGGTCTGATTGACGACAAATGGATTGGCCAAGTGAACGAGATGAAGACCTACCTGCAACGCGGTAAGGAAATTCAAGAGCAAATCAATATCTTAGGTGATGATGGTGTACCCGTAGATTACCACGAGGAGTTCTGGAAGAGCGAAGTAATTGACTTCGTTATCCTGCAGCAAGATGCCTTCGATAAGATTGATGCCGTTTGCCCGCTCGAACGCCAACGCTACATGCTCGACCTTGTAATGGGTATATGCCACAGCGATTACAACTTTGATAACTTCCTGGATGTAATCGACTACTTCAAACGCATCATCAACCTATGTAAACAGATGAACTATAGCGAGTTCCATAGCGAAGACTTTGAGAACTACCAAAAGAAATTAAATGAACTTCTCGCTGAAAAGCAGATTAAAGCATAACGACTATGGCAAAAGCATTTCAAAAGATTTTTACAGAGATCACAGCCATCACGAAAGCAACATGCACGTTAAAGGCTGAAGGAGTAGGTAACGACGAACTCGCTACCGTAAATGGTAAATTAGCCCAGGTCGTTAAGATTATGGGCGATGAAGTGACCCTGCAGGTCTTCCAAGGCACCGAAGGTATTCCTACCAACGCCGAGGTAGTCTTCTTGGGTAAAGCTCCATCACTCAAAGTGAGCGACCAATTAGCAGGACGTTTCTTCAACGCTTACGGCGACCCCATCGATGGCGGACCTGCCGTGGAAGGTGAAGAAGTGGAGATTGGTGGTCCTTCCGTGAACCCCGTTCGACGTAAACAACCGTCCGAGTTAATCGCTACCGGTATAGCAGGTATTGACCTGAATAACACCCTCGTGTCCGGTCAGAAGATTCCTTTCTTTGCAGACCCCGACCAACCGTACAACCAAGTAATGGCCAATGTTGCCCTCCGCGCACAGGTAGATAAGATCATCTTGGGCGGTATGGGACTCACCAACGACGACTATCTGTACTTCAAGAACGTATTTGCTAATGCAGGCGTTCTGGATCGTATCGTTTCATTCGTGAATACCACCGAGAACCCTGCCGTAGAGCGTCTGCTCATTCCGGATATGGCCCTGGCGGCCGCTGAGTACTTCGCTGTACAAAAGCATCAGAAAGTGCTCGTTCTACTGACCGACATGACTCTGTACGCCGACGCATTGGCTATCGTAAGTAACCGTATGGACCAAATCCCATCCAAAGATTCTATGCCGGGTTCGCTCTATTCCGACTTGGCTAAGATATACGAGAAAGCCGTGCAATTCCCAGAGGAAGCCGGTGGAGGTTCAATCACCATCATTGCCGTAACGACCTTGTCCGGCGGCGATATCACGCACGCTATCCCTGATAACACCGGTTATATCACCGAAGGTCAGTTATACCTGCGCCGTGACTCTGACATCGGTAAGGTCATCGTGGATCCGTTCCGCTCCTTGTCTCGACTCAAACAGTTAGTATCCGGTAAGAAGACCCGTGAGGATCACCCACAAGTGATGAACGCTGCCGTTCGTCTATACGCCGATGCCGCTAATGCCAAGACTAAACTGGAGAACGGTTTCGACCTGACTGACTACGATAACCGCTGCTTGGACTTCGCCAAAGAGTACTCCAACCGCATCCTCGCTATTGACGTTAACATCAATACGACCGAGATGCTCGACATCGCTTGGGAACTATTTGCTACCTACTTCAAACCCGAAGAGGTCAATATCAAACAAGCGTTGGTAGATAAATATTGGAAAAAATAAACCATGGCAATACAATATCAATTTAATAAAACATCCCTACAGTCCCTGGAAAAGGACCTCAAGATGCGTCAGCGCACCTTGCCGACATTGCAGAGCAAAGAAACAGCCCTGCGATTGGAGGTTAAGCATGCTAAAGACGAAATCAAGGCGCTGGACGAAGAGGTGAACAAACGCATCAAGAGTTACGATCAAATGATTGCACTCTGGGGCGAATTCGATACCTCACTCATCCATGTGGACGATGTACGTATGTCTATCAAAAAAATCGCAGGCGTACGCGTTCCAATGCTGGAAGAGGTGGTGTATTCCACCAAGCCCTTCAACATCTTCTCGTCCCCTAAATGGTTCGTAGATGGATTCGAACAGCTCAAAGCCATAGCCGATGTAGGTATCCGACAAGAGTTCGTGCGCCGAAAAGTGGACCTGCTGGAATATGCCCGCAAAAAAACCACTCAGAAGGTGAACTTATTTGAGAAGGTACAAATACCGGGCTATCAAGATGCTATTCGTAAAATTAAACGCTTTATGGAAGATGAAGAGAACCTCTCTAAATCAAGCCAAAAGATAGTGAAAGGTAAGCGCGAAAGGGCTGCTCGTGAAGCTGAAGCAGCTCAGAAAGGAGGTCAACTATGATTGCACCAATGAAGAAATACACGTTCCTCATCTTGGCATCTCGGTATGAACACTTCTTGGAACAACTGCGCGAGGCCGGAGTAGTGCACGTCACCCTCAAAGCCGAAGGCATAGCTGATAACGAGACGCTGCAAGCTGCGATCGAGCGCAAGCAAGAACTGGAGCATATCATCAAACAAGGCGCTCCGGATCAACTGCTTAAAGAGAAACAAAGCGTGCTGGACAAAATAGCCGCTACCCAACAAGAGGCCAATAGAATGGCCGTGTGGGGCAACTTTGATAAAAAACAGTTAGACGCTATTGCACAAGCCGGATATACCCTGTATTACTACACATGCAGTAGCAATAAATTCATGGAAGAGTGGGGTGTACGCGTGGCAGACTTAGGAGGCAAGACCTATTTCGTGGCTCTGCAACCTATTGATAGCGAGGATGTAACGGTAGAGACCCTTAACGAGAAATCTTCGGATGCTTTGCTTAAAGATGTAGAAGCGCTCAATGGTCTATTAACCGCTGCTGACACACGCATTTTGGCTTGGGGACAAGCTCACTTGGCCGAAACGCAACAGGAATTAGACGAAGTCAATCGCCAGATTGATTGGACCCAAGTCACTCTCTCTACGGATAGCGTGGCCGAAGGTAGCCTGAAACTGCTCGAAGGCTTCTGCCCGGTAGAGAAAACCGCAGACTTAGACCAACGTCTAACCACCTTAGATTGCTACTACGAGGCAGAAGACCCACAACCCGAAGACAAGACGCCTATTCAACTCAAGAATAACTGGTTCACCCGCTTATTTGAGTGCCTGACAGGTATGTACGGTTGGCCTAACTATGGCGAGTTTGACCCAACGCCTATCTTGGGACCTTTCTTCCTGCTGTTCTTTGCCCTCTGTATAGGTGACGCCGGATATGGCTTATTACTCATCCTATGCGGATACCTTATTCATAAAGGTAAGATGAAAATCGAGATGTTTGAAGGTCTTGGTCCTATCATCATGGCATTAGGAGTGGGTTCAACCGTTGTGGGCTATCTGATGGGTGGCTTCTTCGGTATAGACTTATTCACCGCCGAATGGTTCCCCGCCGCAGGTAAAGCCATTATGCTCAAGAGTCTAGGTGACGCTAATGGGCAAATAGCCGGATATGACGTAATGATGGTATTAGCCCTCATAATAGGTATCGTACATATATGCTTGGCTATGGTAGTTAAATGTCTTTGCTACACCAAACGCTTTGGCTTCAAACAAACGATATCCGCTTGGGGTTGGCTGGTACTTATCTTAGGCAGTTTAATCACATTGGTTCTGATGATGACCAACCTGCTGAGCGCAGAAGCCACCAATATAACACTCATCGTGATTGGTGCCATCTCCGCCTTAGGTATCTTCATCTTCAATACACCGGGACGTAATCCGCTCATTAACATAGGTGCCGGATTATGGGATACCTACGGAATGGCTACCGGCATCATGGGTGATGTACTCAGTTACCTGCGTCTATACGCCTTAGGCTTAGCCGGTGGTATGTTAGGTGCTGCCTTCAACCAATTAGGCGAAATGGTCTTAGGCGAAACGCCTAACGTTGGTACGTGGATTGGCTTTATTGCCATCGTAACCTTTGGTCATGTACTCAATCTATTGATGGCATGCTTAGGTGCGTTCGTTCACCCGCTCCGTCTAACTTTCGTCGAATACTTCAAAAACGCCGGATATGAAGGTTCCGGTAAACTATATCAACCCTTCAAGAAATAATTATTAACAATTTAAATACATTTTTATTATGGAAACATTATTAGGTTATCTTGGATTAGGCCTCATTTTAGGTCTCTCCGGTGTAGGTTCCGCTTACGGAACAACCATCGCTGCTAATGCTGCAGAAGGTGCATTAAAAAAGAACAAAGAGAAATCCAGCGCGTACATGATTTTGTCTGCTCTGCCTGCAACTCAGGGTTTGTACGGTTTCGTTGTTTTCCTCATGCTACGTGGCATGGTGGCTACTAATCCTATGCTGCTCCTTGGTATTGGTATCGGTATTGGTTTGGTATTCCTGCTGTCTGCCGTTCGTCAAGGACAAGTGGCTGCTAATGGTATTACCAGCATTGCTGCAGGTCACGATGTTATGTCTAACACGATGATCTATTGCGCTCTGCCAGAGTTCTACGCTATCTTGGCTCTTGTAGGCGCATTGATGGTTTAATCCTATCAGTATGACAATCCAATTCTTAGGTGCCGCTGAAGAAGTAACCGGCAGTAAGCACCTGATTACAACACAGTCGGGCAAGCGTATCTTGCTCGATTGTGGTATGTACCAGGGAAAAGGCATGGAAACAGATGCCGCTAACCGCGAACTGGGGTTTGATCCTAAACAAATCGACTACCTCATTCTTAGTCATGCGCATATCGACCATTCCGGATTAATTCCATACATCTACCGTCTAGGCTTCCGCGGAGATATTATCTCTACGCCTGCTACCCGTGACCTATGCGCTATCATGCTGCAAGATACAGCATATATTCAAGCGCAAGATATACGGTGGTACAATAAGAAAATGGATCGCCTGCATAAACCCAAAGTAGATCCACTATACGACATCAACCACGCACAACAATGTATGAAACTGTTCATATCTGTTAATTATGACCGTAAATACAAGCTCTGCGACGATGTCTTTGTTACCCTCACCAACTCCGGTCACATGCTCGGCTCCGCCGTCATCAGTCTGGAAATCAAAGAGGGTGGAGAGTGGAAGCGAATCGCCTATACCGGCGACTTAGGACGGCAACATAGTCATATCCTATGCAGCCCCCAATTATTTCCTCAATGCGACTATTTGATATGCGAATCCACATACGGCGACCGTGTACATGACGATTCGCTGGTTAGTGAAGACGAATTACTACATGTCGTAGAGGATACCTGCGTCTATAAAAAAGGCAAACTGCTCATACCAAGTTTCTCGGTGGGACGCACACAAGAGATTGTTTATGTACTCAATAAACTATACAACGACGGCAGCCTGCCTAAGATAAAAGTATATGTGGATTCACCATTGTCCGTGAATGCCACCCATATCTTCCGTATGTACACCGATGCCCTGAACGAGGACGTGCAGGACTCGATGCGATTTGATGACGACCCATTTGGATTCTCGTCCCTTAAATACATAACGGATATCAACGAGAGTAAAGCGCTCAACAATAGCGACGAACCGTGTATCATCATATCTGCCTCAGGTATGTTAGAGGCCGGACGAATCAAACATCATGTGGCTAACCATATATCAGACCCTTCCACCACTATTCTTATAGTAGGGTACTGCACGCCTACATCATTAGGCGCACGCATACAAGACCCTAAACTGCAATGGGTCAGCATATTTGGCTTTGACCACAAGATAAAAGCACAAGTCACTAAGATAGAAGGCTTCTCCGGACACGGGGACTATCGCGAGATGATTGATTATATATCTCGTAGCCAAAATATATCCGCTATCCGCCGTACTTTTATTGTACACGGCGAATCTGCTGCACAAGCAGCCTACAAAGATCATCTGTACCAAGCAGGATTCCGCAATATAGATATACCTGCTAAAGGCTATATAGCCCATATTGAATAAGACCATGACTCGAGAGCAAAAAATATCCCAAGTAACGATTTGGGGTGCAATAGGCAACTTGCTACTTACCGCCTTCAAACTGGTGGCAGGACTATTAGGACGCAGTTCGGCTATGATTGCCGATGCTATCCATTCATTAAGCGACTTGGTAAGCGATATAGTCGTATTAGTGATGGTTAAAGTTAGCAGCAAAGGTGTAGATAAAAGCCATGACTACGGCCATGGCAAGTTTGAAACACTCGCTACGGTGGTAGTAGCTGTTATCTTACTATGGGTGGGTATTGAACTGCTCATTGAAGGTATTGGCAAGATTCGTCTTGTCATTATGGGTGATACTCTACCTGTTCCCAGACAAATCGCTCTATGGGCGGCTTTAATCTCTATCTTAGTCAAGGAAATCTTATACCAATGGACATCTCGAGTAGGGAAGAAAGTGAATAGCCCTGCTATGATTACCAATGCTTGGCATCACCGCTCTGACGCTTTATCGTCCATTGGTGCAGCGCTCGGTATAGGCGGTGCTATCTGCTTTGGCGGTAAATGGGTCATCTTAGACCCCATTGTAGGATGCATCATCAGTATCTTTATTGTCGTCATCGCCGTCAAGATGGCTATACCGGCTTTATATGAGTTAACCGATGGTTCTTTGCCGGAAGAGATAGAGCAACAGATCATACAGCTTATCCTTTCGGTAGATGGCGTTACGAATGTACACGACCTGCGCACACGCCGTAACGGACCTATCATCATAATAGGCGTTCATATCGTGGTGGACCCCAATATTACGGTAGCCAAGGCCCATCACTTAACGGTCTTAGCCGAGAATGCGATTCGTAACCAATTCGGAAACGAAACACAAATATCTATTCATATTGAACCTACCGAAGAAGCAGAGTAGGGATTATTCCTTTTGACCTTTCAGAAGAGGCTTGCGGAAACGTTTTTGACGTTGATGCCAACGCTCGCGTGCATATTGCTGCATGTCGGCGAATTGGTCGTTCTCGTCTATAATCTCTAATCCAAAAATAGTTTCAATTACATCCTCCAACGTCAAGATACCTTGGAAGCAACCATATTCATCAATGATGATACCAATCTGAGACTTCTCCTTGAGCATCTGGTCAAAGATATCTCCAATCGACATATTCTCATTAAACTGAGGAATGGTGCGTTTAATCTCACCTAATGTCTTGCTGAAATGGTCCTCGGTCAAATCCTCTAAAGCATCGTCACGCATGACATAGCCCGTGATGTACTCAGGGCTATCGCTATACACCGGGATACGGGAGAAATGGTCGTAATCGTCACAATCGTAATAGTCTTTCAACGTCATACTTTCCGGAGCAATAGACGCTACAACTCGAGGAGTCATCACATCGGAGGCCTTGATCTCATCCAAACGTATCACGTTACGGATGATCTTCTTCTCATCCTCTTCAATTACACCTTCTTGCTCACCTACATTGGCCAAAGCTACCACTTCTTCACGACTAATTGTTGATTCTTCATTCTCGGGGAAAAGACGTGATATCCAATGGATAAGTTTGACGAATGGGTACATGAGCACAATTAGTATCCTAATCGTACCTGCGGTGAAGCCCATCAGATTTTTCCAATAAGTAGTACCAAAGGTCTTAGGAATAATCTCCGAGAATATCAAAATGAGTAAGGTAACAATCGCACTTACTAATCCGAACCATTGACTGCCAAACAATATATTAGCCTGCTGACCTACACCGGCCGCGCCAACCGTGTTAGCAATTGTGTTTAACGATAAAATAGCAGCTAATGGCACTTCCGGCTCCGTCTTGTATTGCTTCATTCGTTTAGCCGGAGCATAGCCTTCTTCTTCACGTAGATTGATAAACGAGAGGGTAGTGGACATCAACACCGATTCCAATGTTGAACAAAGGAATGAGACGCCCATCGCGACAAATAAAAATATTAGTAGTGTTGACATATTCTTAAATTATAATAGTGCCAAGTCAATCACTTCTTGGATATCCTTCACATAGTGGAACGTCAGCCCCTTCAAATAGACGGGAGCTATCTCCATCACATCCTTGCGATTATCGTCGCATAAGATTAAATCCTTTATACCGGCACGTTTGGCGGCTAATATTTTCTCTTTAACGCCACCAATAGGCAATACTTTACCGCGTAAGGTCATCTCACCGGTCATAGCGATACGTGGTCTTACTTTGCGTTTGGTGAAGGCCGATACAAGTGCTGTAGTCATTGTTATACCGGCACTGGGACCATCCTTAGGAATAGCTCCTTCGGGCACGTGGATATGCACCGACTGCGAATCAATATCCTTACGTTTGATATTAAACTGATCGGCGTGAGCCTTGATATAGCCCAAAGCAATTGTAGCACTTTCCTTCATTACATCACCTAAGTTACCCGTAAGGGTAAGGGTAGGTTGCTTAGCCTGACTTAAACTGGTTTCGATAAAGAGAATCTCTCCTCCCACTTGCGTCCAAGCCAAACCGGTAACTACACCCACGTATTTATTATTCTCATACTGATCGCGTGAGAAACGCTTTTGACCTAAGTACTGCACCAGGTCATCCCGTGTCACAGAGACATTATAGGTCTCCTCTAATGCAATCTTAGTCACCACTTTACGGCAGACGGTCGCTATTTGACGTTCTAATGAACGCACACCGGACTCGCGCGTGTAATCATCTATAAGGTGCTCAATAATCTCTTTTTTCAGCTTTAACTGGTCTGAACGGAGTCCATGATCCTCCAACTCCTTGGGAATAAGATGGCGTTTGGCTATCTCCACTTTCTCCTCAATCAAATATCCCGTCATCTCAATCAACTCCATACGGTCCAGGAGAGGACGAGGAATGGAATCCAGCGTATTGGCCGTAGCGATGAAGAGCACTTTACTCAAATCATAATCTACATTCAGGTAATTATCGTGGAAAGCCTTGTTTTGCTCAGGGTCTAACACTTCCAATAAGGCTGATGTAGGGTCGCCTTTGTAATCTGCACCTATCTTGTCTATCTCATCTAAGATAAAGACAGGATTGCTGCTCTTTACTTTTTGGATGTTCTCAATAATCCGTCCCGGCATGGCACCTATGTAGGTGCGTCTATGTCCGCGAATCTCTGCCTCGTCGTGCAATCCGCCCAAGGACATGCGAGTGTATTTACGTCCCAAAGCCTTGGCCACCGACTTACCTAAACTGGTTTTACCTACACCCGGAGGGCCATATAAGCATAGGATAGGGGTCTTGCTATTGGTTACACCGGCCGTATGCAGTTGTTTTTGCACCGCCAAGTACTCTAAAATACGTTCCTTCACTTTCTCCAAGCCATAATGGTCGGCATCTAATACATTTTGGGCATTCTTGATATCAAAATTGTCCTCCGTATATTCACCCCAAGGCAGGTTTAGAAGGGTATCTAAGTAATTTTGCTGAGTTGTGTAGTCGGCCGAGTGTGTGGACATACGTTGCAGTTTTTGCAACTCTTCCTCAAAGACTTTTTTTACGGCATCAGGCCATTTCTTCTTGTTGGCCTTCTCCTTCATTTCGTTGATTACTTGTGCTCCGGTGTCGCCCAATTCCTTCTGAATAGTCTCCATTTGTCGCTGCAAGTAATATTCGCGCTGCTCTTTATCCAAACCTTCTCGTGTTTTGGTCTGGATATCCTCCTTCATTTCAAGCATTTGCACCTCTTTATTGAGGTATTCTAATAGGCGTAAAGCGCGTTTGGAAATGGAATCGCAGGACAATAATTCTTGTTTATCTTCGATCTTGAGACCAAAATTAACGCAGATATAATTGACCAGGGTAGGGGGATTGTCTATATTGCGCAAGGTCATTCCTGCCTCAGGAGGCGTGTTATCGGAGCGACGAATCAGGTTAATGGCTTGGTCTTTGATATTGCTGCAAACAGCCAAATACTCCTTGTCGCCACGACGCGGGAATATTTCAGGAAGAACAGTTACTCGAGCTTTAATCACATTTTGACGTGATGTAGTAAATTCATCTACACCAATGCGATCCATACCTTCCAAAATAACCATTATATTCGGTGCATCAATCTCTACGATCTGCACGATTCGAGCTGCAGTACCTAACCGATATAAATCATTTGCTCCCGGTTCTTGTACGTCTTTTTCGTGCTGGCAACAAACGGCTATCAGTTTTTCTTGTTTGTACGCATTCATCACTAATCGTTGTGATTTAGGACGCGAAACAGCCACCGGCAACAGCACACCGGGAAATAACACCATATTACGCAACGGCAACACACCCAGTATGTCGCCTGTATTCACTTTACAAGGATGAGAAGCATCATTTCCCTCTATAATCGGAATAATCTTGCCATCCTCATCACGAAGATCATCGTTTTCTTCAAGTCTTAAATTATATGTCATCAATCACTCAACTAAAACTCAACTAAATAGAGCATAGCTCTACATACACCATTTTACATAATCACAATTAGATGCAGTTTAGCCAACTTGGACTGTAGGGTCTATTTTGCGAATCAATCCCTTAAGAACATCACCGGGTCCAAATTCGTAGAATTCGGTGGCTCCATCACAAATCATATTCTTGATCGTTTGCGTCCATCGAACCGGAGCTGTCAATTGCAGCAACAGGTTTTGGCGAATCTCTTCGGGATCTGTTTGAGGATAAGCATTTACGTTCTGATAGATTGGACACATTGGTTGATGGAACTCTGTGGTAAGAATGGCCTCTTTGAGTTCTTCTGCAGCCGGTTGCATCAATGGCGAGTGGAAAGCTCCCCCAACCTGAAGACGGATGGCACGTTTGGCTCCTGCTTCACGCAGCAACTCACAAGCGCGGTCAACGCCGGTTATAGTGCCACTAATTACCACTTGGCCGGGACAGTTAAAGTTAGCAGCCACAACGACTTCGCCGGATACTTGCTGGCATATCTCGTCCACTTTTTCATCCGGCATGCCTAATACGGCCGCCATGGTACTGGCTTGCATCTCGCAAGCGTTTTGCATAGCTGCTGCACGTTTGCTAACTAATCTAACGGCATCTTCAAAACCAAGAACGCCACTAGCTACTAATGCAGAATATTCACCTAAACTATGACCTGCTACCATGTCCGGATGATAGATGGTCATAACTCGATTCATAATAACGGAATGCAGAAAGACTGCAGGTTGAGTAACTCGAGTTTGTTTTAAATCTTCAGCTTCACCATTAAACATAACATCCGTAATGCGGAATCCCAATATATCATTGGCCGTCTCGAACATCTGTTTAGCTACAGGATAAGACTCATATAAGTCCTTACCCATTCCCACAAATTGAGCCCCTTGACCGGGGAATACAAATGCTTTCATACTACTTTTACTTCAAAATTTGTGCAAAGGTACTACAAATATTTGAAATACGCAAATATTTTAACAATAATCTTATGATTATTCCATTAATTTCTTATAGTGTATGCGTTTTGGATTGACTGCATCCTCTCCTAAACGGAGTTTTTTGTTCTGTTCATACTCGCTGTAGGAACCTTCAAACCAATAGACCTTACTATCGCCCTCGTACGCCAATATATGCGTGCATATACGATCTAAGAACCAGCGGTCGTGGCTAATCACAACGGCACATCCGGCAAAGTTTTCTAAGCCTTCTTCTAATGCACGAAGTGTATTGACATCAATATCATTGGTTGGTTCGTCCAATAATAGCACGTTGGCCTCGGATTTAAGGGTTAATGCCAAGTGTAGGCGATTACGTTCACCGCCGGACAACATGCCGCATTTTTTCTCTTGGTCTGATCCGGCAAAGTTAAAGCGACTCAGATAAGCTCTGGCCGATATCTCGCGTCCGCCTACACGGATATAGTCGGTGCCGTTGGAGATGGTCTCAAATACCGTTTTTTCGGGGTCTATACCTGAGTGCACCTGGTCCACATACCCTACTTTAACCGTATCTCCTACTTCAAATGTACCTTTATCCACGGTTTCCTGTCCCATTATCATCCTAAACAAGGTGGTTTTTCCTGCCCCATTAGGACCGATAATACCCACAATACCGTTAGGTGGCAGCATGAAGTTCATACCTTCAAAAAGGCAGCGTTCACCGAAGGATTTAGCCACATCTACGGCGTTAATCACCTTATTGCCCAAACGTGGTCCATTGGGAATAAATATCTCCAATTGTTCCTCTCGCTCTTTTTGTTCGGCATTAAGCATCTTATCGTATGCTCCCAAACGTGCTTTAGACTTAGCCTGACGAGCCTTAGGGGCCATCCTAACCCACTCTAACTCACGTTCCAATGTCTTGCGGCGCTTGCTGGCCTGTTTCTCTTCCATGGCCATGCGAGTGGTTTTTTGTTCAAGCCAAGACGAATAATTGCCTTTCCAAGGAATACCTTCGCCGCGATCTAACTCCAATATCCATCCTGCTACATTATCTAAGAAATAGCGGTCGTGCGTGATACAAATGACCGTTCCTGCATACTGTTGCAGGTGCTGCTCTAACCAATCGATTGATTCGGCATCCAGATGGTTGGTAGGTTCGTCTAATAATAGGATATCCGGCTGTTGCAATAATAGACGGCATAAGGCAACGCGACGTCTTTCTCCTCCGGAGAGGTTCTTGACGATAGCATCATCGTCCGGGCAACGTAACGCATCCATGGCACGGTCTAATTTTTGGTCAATATTCCAAGCGTCCACAGCATCCAGTTTGTCTTGCAATTCAGCTTGGCGAGCCAGCAGTTTATCGTAGTCCGCATTAGGGTCTGCAAAGGCATTATTGATTTCATCGTATTCACGCAGCATATCCATTGTTTCCTGCACACCTTCTTGGACGCATTCACGGACTGTTTTTTCGGGGTTTAACTTAGGATCTTGTTCCAAATAACCTACGCTATAGCCTGGGGAAAAGACTACTTGTCCTTCATAATTCTTTTCTACACCGGCTATGATCTTCATCAATGTCGATTTACCGGCACCATTTAGACCGATAATGCCGATTTTAGCACCATAGAAGAAACTAAGGTAGATATTGTTTAATACTCGTTTTTGTGGTGAAAAGGCCTTACTTACGCCCACCATTGAAAATATGATTTTTTTATCGTCTGCCATAAGCGTGTTTTTTATCTTTCTTCGTATGTACCATCTGTATAATAGATAACTATCTTAGCCACTTTTCGTTCGGAAGGAGTGGTTGTAGCTTTGTTTTGTACCGATGAAATCGGCGATTTTTCGACTTGCACAGCCGGTGCATTAGCCGGTTCCTGGGGATTTTCCGGTTTAATGTCGAATAGGGCTGTTTGTGGTCCATCACCATTTGGACGATACATGGCTCCAATGCCTAATATAAGCCAATCCGAGTTGATTGTGCGGAAGCGGTTTAAGACGGCCTGCAATACATCTAAACTCGGGTTATTGCGTCCTCCCATGATATTGGAGATGGTTCCGGCACTAATACCGACTTCCTCGGCAAACTGCTTAGCGTTCAGCTTTTCAGCCTCCATAATTTGTTGTAGTCGTTGACGTTCGTTCATATTGCGATATTTTTGATTAATAGACCAGTTGGTAATAAATAATGCGATTTCGCGCATCAGAAATCGACTGCAAAATTACGAAAACTTTTTCACATGTGCAAATTTTTAGACAAGTAAATTTCAAGATGCATTAATTTTCATTTGCAAACCACCACCCAGGACTATATCCAACGAAAGCCTAAAAATAACTTAAATAAAAACTTTGATTAAATCATATAACCGATTGATATGTATATATTTAAAATAATTACACACCCGTATTTAAGCATAATGCATACTTGATTAATAATCAGTGCCGGCTGTTTGTTTGATTACTTAACGTATATTTTGCAACATATTGAATAATATGCAGTTATATAGCGAAATAACATCATACGTCAGGTGCCTGTTTGTGCGTATTACTGGGGATTTTTGGCAAGTGCCGTAAATTCACAAAGTGCATGATGTTGTGCTGAAATAATGTTTATTGTTGTGAATTTGATTAGTGTAAGATGTGTGAATTTTAGAAATCTATGTCTGTTGAGTGGTTCACTTTTCTACGTCCACTACCCTACTCTTTTTTTTAGTCGAGGGTCGGTCGAGGGTCGGTCGACACTCTCTCGAGGGGGTCGCACACTAATTAACGCAAACGGAACTGGGGCGCGTCTAAAGTTCCGTAGCATCTCCGTAGCATCTAAAGACCTACTAAACCCCACCGGAAGCCCACGAAAAGTGAGGTTTTTGGCAGG
>JAGHRV010000089.1 GCA_018066175.1 Candidatus Colicola equi
ATAGACGATTAATAGAGGATTAATAGACTATTAATAGACGATTAATAGACTATTCAGCAACCGTGCGCGGACTATCCACGCCCCCTAATACTACGGGCAACAACCTAAATAATCCCTCATTTCACTATGCAAATATACAAAAAATATTTGGAATGCGCAAATAAATTTGCATTTTTTAGGCAAAAAAGATAGATTCATCTATCTAAATAGACGTGTTTTTGTCTTCTGTTAGGAGTTTACTCATAAAAAGAAGATAAAACAGGGCTATTGAAAGGCGGCTGCTGTTTAGCCTAAAAAATGCAAATCCTTGCGCATTTTAATAAAGGTGAAGTTTACTATTTCGGGGGAATTACGAGTTTACGAGTAAGGCGGCGTCCGAAATATACAAAAAAAATATGATATATGCAAATATTTAGACACAAAAATTTCATTTTATTTGCATATATGCAAAAAAAGTTGTAATTTTGCACGCAAAATGCAAAATACTGACAACTGAATACTGATAACTGAAATGATAGAAGGACCTAAATATCCGGCATTGGCGGTGGATGCTGCGTGCAGCGGCAATCCGGGCATATTAGAGTTTAGAGGCGTGGTGGCTGACACCGGCACCGAAGTATTTCGTCGTGGACCCTTCCCACAAGGCACGAATAACATCGGTGAGTTCCTGGCATTGATATTAGGACTGGCGTACCTGAAGAAATACAACCTGCCATGGACCTTATACACCGACTCAGTAACCGCCATAGCATGGGTGAGAGCCAAACATGCCAAGACGAAGTTACTGTGTACGCCTGAGAATCAAGAACTATTTATGATGATTCGCAAAGGCGAACAATGGCTTCGTGAGAACACTTGGACCACCGAGATTCGCAAGTGGGAGACATCTCAATGGGGAGAGATACCTGCGGACTTTGGCAGAAAATAGGGTGTATTTTTTGTCAACCCGAGTTTGCAAAATATAAATAAATTTGTGTATGTCAGATTTTTTCTATAATTTTGCATCGTCAAAGCAACTAGAACTAAAATTATATTAACCCGGAGGGAAGAATAAGGAATAAGGACCGCTGACGCTGATGGAATAAGGATAGTCCATCCTCCATCAGAGAGCAAAGCGAACGATCCATACTCTTTACTCCATAAAAAAACTCATTAGATTATGACAAAAGTAGCTATTAACGGTTTTGGCCGTATTGGTCGTCTGGCTTTCCGTCAGATGTTTGAAGCAGAGGGTTACGAAGTTGTTGCAATCAACGACTTGACCAGCCCCAAGATGTTGGCACACCTGCTTAAGTATGACACCGCTCAAGGTGGTTTCGCAGGTAAGTTCGGCGAAGGTAAACACACTGTAGATTACAAAGACGCTGTATTAGCAGAAGACGGCAAGACCGTGGTTGTTCCTGGTTCTATCATCGTTGATGGTAAAGAGATTACTATCTACGCTATGCCTAATGCTGCTGATCTGCCTTGGGGTAAATTAGGCATTGATGTTGTTTTGGAGTGCACCGGTTTCTACACCAGCAAAGCTAAAGCAACTGCTCACATCCAAGCTGGCGCAAAGAAAGTGGTTATTTCCGCTCCTGCCGGCAACGACCTGCCCACTATCGTTTACAACGTAAACCACAAGACTCTGACTCCTGCAGACACCGTTATCTCGGCTGCTTCTTGCACCACCAACTGCTTGGCTCCTATGGCTGCAGCACTCAATAACTACGCTCCTATCGTAAGTGGTATTATGTCCACTATCCACGCTTACACCGGCGACCAAATGATTTTGGATGGCCCACAACGTAAGGGTGATTTGCGTCGTAGCCGTGCAGGTGCACAAAACATCGTTCCTAACAGCACCGGTGCTGCTAAGGCTATCGGTTTGGTTATTCCTGAGTTGAACGGCAAACTGATTGGTTCTGCACAACGCGTTCCAACCCCAACCGGTTCTACCACTATCTTGGTAGCTGTCGTTAAGGGTAAAGACGTTACCAAAGAGGGTATCAACGCTGCTATGAAGGCTGCTGCTACCGAGAGCTTTGGTTACAACGAGGACGAAATCGTTTCCAGCGATGTTATCGGCATGCGCTTTGGTTCATTGTTCGATGCTACCCAAACGATGGTTAGCAAAATCGACGAGGATACCTATCAAGTACAAGTCGTTTCCTGGTACGATAACGAGAACAGCTACACCAGCCAAATGGTTCGCACCATTAAGTATTTGGCAGAGCTTAAGTAAGCGTTTAACGTTTAGCGTTTAGCGAGAAAATGGCAATTTCTGACCGAAGTTGCCATTTTTATTTGCATATATGCAAAATATTTTGTAATTTTGCACGCAAAATGTGCAAATATGCCTCAGATACAAGATAAAGACAGGATTTATTCGTTCTTTCGTCCCTTAGTGGATGGGATGTTTCGCTTGTCCTATAGACGGTATAAAGTGGTAGGGAAGGAGTACCTGCCTAAGGACGGTGCGTATATCTACGCCCCGAACCATTCCAATGCTTTATGCGATGCTTTGGCGGTGCTTGGTATAGACCATCAGCGCAAGGTGTTTGTGGCCCGTGCTGACATCTTCCATAACCCCAAGGTAGCGTGGCTGCTGAATGGACTTAAGATTATGCCTATTCGTCGTATGCGCGATGGTATAGATGAGGTGCGTCATAATGACGACACGATGCAAAGAGCCGTTGATACATTAGGAGCCGGAGTGCCCTTCTGTATCCTGCCCGAAGGTACCCATCGTCCCAAGCACTCATTACTGCCGCTTAACAAAGGTATCTTCCGTATAGCATTGCAGGCTAATGAACAATATGGAGATAAATTCCCCATTTACATCGTGCCGGTCGGCCTTGAGTATGGCGATTATTTCCATTTATGGGACTCGTTGCTCATTCAGATAGGCGACCCGATTAACGTGACGCAATTCGTAATAGATGCTAAGCGCGAGTGGGCTAAGTCACATGACGAAGAGATGACCGAACCGCAGTTAATCTTAGCGTTGCGCGACGAACTGACTATGCGAATGAAGTCGCTCATCCTGTATGTAGAGGATGATGAACACTATGAGCAGAACTGGGAGCATTTGCAGGCTAATCGACCGGATTTATTTGCGGATATGGACGAACCGGTATTGACGCCCAAGACCCGCGTCATATTACTCATAGCCTTGCTGCCGCTGTTCCTACTATCCCTTATTCCCACAGCTCCACTATGGATTCTGACATTAATCATTAGACATAAAATAAAAGATCCTGCCTTCCATAACTCGGTGCAGTACCTGATTCAGTTCATACTGATTCCGCTGTCGCTGTTTATGGTGTATCCGTTCTGGGCCTTCGTGCAGGAATACCTCTATCAACTTCGTAAAATCAATTAACCTATGCAAGAACAGATTATAACCAATCCGACAATGGTGCGTGTAGTATTGTGCTTGGCGCTATACATCCTGTTACCATTTCTTATTGTACATTTATTCATCCGTCGCAAGTGGGCGCAGAAAATAGGCACAGTGGTGATGGCTTACGCGGCGGGTATTCTAATGGCCTTATTTGGTGTGGTACATTTCCCGGTAGATAGTATGGAGGAATTGGCCTTTGGTCAATGGCAGGGCATGATGATGAATATAGCTGTGCCATTAGCTATTCCGTTGATGCTGTTTAACTGCGATTTCAAACTATGGACCAAAGCTCTGCCCAAGACGATATGGTCGTTGGTAGGCGGTATAGTAGCGGTATTAATTGCAGTTGTATCAGGTTTCTTTATCTTCCGTTCTCGTGGCATTCCTGAGTTCGACAAAGTAGCGGCTATGATGACCGGTATTTATACAGGTGGTACGATGAACTTCAATGCATTAGGTGCTGCGTTAGGGGTAGATAAATCCGTGATGGCTATCGTGCTGGCTTTTGAGATGGTACTGACCACACCTTATATTATATTTATATTAGGAGGTGGTTTCCGTCTCTTCCGTCGTCTATTACCGTATAGCGACGAAACAACCCATTCCACTAATCGTCATGCCGGCAAGGCCATCGAGGCTCCTGTGCACGATGTAGAGGACTATGGACGGATGTTCCGCAGCAATAACTGGTATTTGACATTAGCTGGACTGGGACTAAGTATTTTATTCCTTGCCGTTGGTGCCGGATTGAGTATTTTGTTATGGAAATTAGGTGTTATCCCCGGCAATCCGGAGAACCCCGAAAAACCGGTGCTAAACGAGTTAGTCATCATATTAACGATTACGACATTAGGTCTGATTGCTTCTTTCTTCAAGAAAGTGCGTGAATTGCCCAAGACATTTGAGTTAGGAATGTTCTTCATTTTGGTCTTCTCCATCATTGTGGCATCTATGTTTGATTATCATAGCATCCAAGGCTCGTCGGTTGGTATCGGTGCCTTTGTGCTGTGGATTATTGTATGTGGCGGACTTATTCACTTGCTGCTTTGCCGTCTGTTCCATGTAGGTGGTGACTTATTCACCGTCAGTCAGATAGCTCTGCTATGCTCACCACCTTTTGTGCCACCGGTTGTAGGAGCGATGGGCAATAAACGCGTGCTAATCTCCGGACTGGTAATCGGATTGATAGGATATGCCGTAGGAACGTACCTGGGAATTGCAATCTACTATATATTACGGTAACGTAAACTAAAATTGAATGATATGAAACGAGTTGTATTGATGGGGTTGATGGCATTGCTCATAGTGCCAAGTGTGTTTGCTAAGAAAGAGAAAAAACCACAGGAAGTGGATTCATTAGGTAATCCGATTAAGACGGGTTGGAACTTTGGTATATTGCCTTCAATCGCATACGATGCCGATTATGGTTTTCAGGGAGGTATATTAACCAATGTGTATTATTACGGAGATGGTAAGCAATACCCCGAGTATATCCATAGTATTTATTTTGAGGGTGCTTATACCACCAAACACCATGGTATATTCCGTCTTAATTACGATAGCAAGTACCTGATTCCTAACCATCGTCTGACCTTAGATGCCACCTACCTGCCGGATGCTATGTGCGACTTTTACGGCTTTAACGGATACCAGTCTAAGTTCCAGAATAACTGGGTGAGTTGGAATAAGAAAGTGAGCAAGATGGCTTGTCCGGAAGAGTACCAATCTCGCGTCTTCTATAAGTACAAACGTGACCTGATTCGCTTTGCTGCGGACATAGAAGGCACTATCTATAAGAACCTGAAGTGGAACGCCGGCATCGGTGTATTGGGCTATATCATTGACGATTGCAATATCAGTATGCTGAATGGCAAGAAGGACTTTGATGAAACCAAGCCGCGTTATGACCAAAAGCCGCTGGACGATAAGATAGTAGGGTTGTATGACCTGTATAAACAATGGGGGCTGATTGACAAGGCCGAACAGAACGGCGGTTGGCATCCCTATGCACGTGTGGGCTTAACTTTTGATACACGTGATAAACGTCAGGGACCTAATCGCGGTATTTATGCCGATGCTTTCTTCACTTATTCGGCCGCTTTCAATGCTTCGTATGGTCAGCAGGCTTCGGCAGGGTATAACCACCTGCAGTTCAATTTCACGTTCCGTCACTATGTGCCGGTGCTGCAACGCCAGAACCGTTGCTTCAGCAATATCGTCTTTGCCTATCGTATCGGCACCCAGAACCTGATTGCCGGTAAGAGTCCGTTCTATATGGATAACTACATGAATACACTCTTTATCCAACGTGTTTATTACGAAGGATTAGGTGGAGGTAACTCGATTCGTGGTATGATGGCCAACCGCATTTCCGCCAAGGGCTTTGCCTTCGCTAATGTGGAGTTCCGCTTCCGTATTGTGAACTTTGATATCGGTCACCAGCATTTCTATGTGGGACTCAATCCGTTCTTTGACTTAGGTATTGTAACGCAACCCTATAAGATTGACGAGGACGCTATTAAAGCCCAAGTGGAATCTGGTCAATATAAACACGAGATATATAATCCGGCGACCAAGAGTTATAACCAAGTCGATTATAAATACGAGGATTTCTTCTCCACGGATGAGAAAGACATCTATCGTCCGCACATGACGGCCGGTATAGGTTTGAAGATTGGTATGAACGAGAACTTTGTGCTTTCAGCCGACTGGGCAATGCCGGTGAACGAGCATAAATACATGGTACAAGACAACGCTAAGTACTCCAATTTCTACGTTAAGATGGGATACTTATTCTAAACAAAATCCGGCTGATATCGTATGACATCAGCCGGTTATTTTGTATAAGGTTGATTAAATACTCAACACATGCAAGGCATTCCAGCGATCTGCTTGAATGTCTTTCTTTTGTTTAATAGCTTGAGCGAGTGGTACATAAACGATTTCGTCGTTCTGCATACCTATCATGATACTGCGTTGGTCGTCCAGCAATGCGAGGATAGCGTGGCATCCGAAGCGGGAAGCGAGGATACGGTCGTAAGCAGTAGGTGAACCGCCACGCTGCAGGTGTCCCAGAATAGTGACGCGAGTGCCATAATCGGGGTGAACTTGTTCAATCATTTCAGCTACCTTATGTGCACCACCTTCCACGGCATGCTCTTGTACCAGCACGATGGCGGAGTTCTTATGTTTGCGGCGTCCCTGACCAAGGGCTTCGTCAATCTGCTCTGCCACAGTGGCTCTCTCGGGAATAATAGCAGCTTCCACTCCTCCTGCAATAGCGGCATTGAGTGTGAGGAATCCTGCATCTCGTCCCATTACCTCCACTACGAACACGCGTTCGTGGCTGGTGCCGGTATCGCGCAGTTTATCGATGGAATCCATGATGGTATTAAGGGCGGTGTCGTAACCGATGGTAGAGTCAGTTCCCCAAAGGTCGTTGTCGATAGTGGCAGGTACACCGATGACAGTCACGTTATACTCTTTAGATAAATCGCGGGCTCCGGTAAAAGTGCCATCTCCTCCAATAACGATGAGTGCGTCTATTTGTTCGCGCACTATAGTCTCGTATGCTTGCTTGCGTCCCTCGGGCGTCTTGAACTCCTCGCAGCGGGCCGATTTGAGAATCGTACCACCACGTTGGATAATACCGCTTACATCTTGGGTCGTGAATTCTTGCACTTCACCTTCAATCAGACCTTTGTATCCACGAAAGATAGCCTTCACACGCATTCCATTAACGATAGCTGCACGGGTTACGGCGCGAACAGCTGCGTTCATACCAGGGGCATCGCCGCCGGAGGTTAATACACCAATTGTTTTGATTTGATTGTCCATAATAGTATAAATTATATAGTTGTAAGTTGATTCAGTTGATCTCTAACTTGTTCCATCAGCCATAAGGGAGTGCTGGTGGCACCACAGATGCCGATTCTTTGATTTGAGAGTTTAATGTCGCGCGTTGAGAGTAGTTCAGTCGTTGATAGTTCGGTAGGAGAGGATACAAAAATCGTGTTGGGATTAGCTTGGCGGCAATGTTCAAACAGCACTTTGGCATTGCTGCTTTTTTGTCCTCCCACAAAAAAGACGATGTCTTGTTGTTTAGCGAATGCCTGCAATTGTGTGACGCGATTGGCCACATTCCGGCAAATAGTATCTTCTACTGTTAACTTGATATCTAAATGACTACTTTGTACTCTGGACTCTAAACTCTCCACTATTTTTCTAAATTCATCTACAGACTTAGTGGTTTGTGAGAAGAGATAGATATCGCGGGAGAAGTCAATCTTATCCAGGTCCTGCAGTCCTTCAATCACAATGGCTGTATTGTCGGTTTGTCCCTGCAATCCAATCACCTCGGCATGTCCCACTTTACCAAAGATAACTATCTGTGCTTGTGGGTGTTGGATATAGGTGGTGCGGATTCGTTCCTGCAGTTTCTTCACGACTGGGCAAGTGGCATCAATGACCTCAATGCCGTTAGCGCGAGCCGTAGCATAGGTGGAAGGTGGTTCGCCATGAGCGCGAAGCAGCACACGCCCTCCATGCATCTGTTGCAGGTCCTCATATCCGATTGTGCGTAATCCGATTTGCTCCAGTCGTTCCACTTCCTGTCCGTTATGCACAATATCGCCTAAACACGATAAGGAACCTTTTTGCAGTTCCTCTTCGGCTTTTCGGATGGCGCTGGTTACACCAAAGCAGAAGCCTGACCCGGTATCAATGGATACGATCATTAAAGAAACGTATATAATCCTTCATTTGGTCCTCAAACGGGATGTCGGAGTTGTCATATAGGATAGCATCTTGGGCCTGCCGCAGAGGTGATTCGGCGCGGTGAGTGTCCCGATAGTCCCGCTCGTTAATGTCCTTCACCACATCTTCATATACAGGTTGTTCACCTTTGCCGACCAACTCCTTATATCTGCGCGTCGCGCGCACGTCAGGCGAGGCGGTGATGAAGAGTTTAAGTTCAGCCTGCGGAAAGACAACAGTACCTATATCTCGTCCATCCATGACTATACCTTTTTCGTCTCCCATACGTTGTTGTTGGGCAACCAGGAAGGCTCGCACTTCTTTGACTTGGCTCACTTGGGACGCCATATTACCTGCCTCTAAGGTGCGAATCTCTTTCTCTACATCTTCGCCATTGAGCAAGGTGTGCTGAGAACCATCTTCCATTCGTACGAACGAAATAGACAAGTCAGATAGATGCGAGATAACAGACTGGCAGTCTAAGTGATTGCGTAAGCAGTATAGCGCAACGGCGCGGTACATGGCACCGGTATCGATATAGTTGTATCCTACGGCCTTAGCAATGGCTTTGGCGATAGTGGATTTACCACTGGACGAAGGACCATCTACGGCAATGATTATTTTTTTCATCACTTATTTAACTAATTCTTTTTTGTATAGTTCGTTTACTATATTTTGAATAGTAGTATAGTTTTTGCCCAATCTTTGTTTACGTTCTTCACCATTTCCATAAGTACCCTTAATAACAGTCCAAGCTTCTTGATATGCGTCAATAGGTTGTTCATTTTCCTCTAGTTGTACTTCTTCTACTACTTCTACTTCTTCTTCTACTTCTTCTGTATATTCTTCTATGGAGGGTATAGGCACTTCTTGGGGTATAGTGTCAATAATTACGGATGGTACACTATCTTTTATTGTTGATATAGAATCTTGTATAATAGGTTTTTCCGGTGCTGGAGTATGAATAGATACTGTATCAAAAAGTTCTACTTGTTTGTTTGCTATTGGAGTAGTAGGTATATAGGTCTTCTTTTTATCTATTAAAGAATTGATATTTATTGCTAAACTGGCTTGATAAGTAAGGTTGCTCTTGGTGTATTGACTGATGGCAAAACCGACCTGTACCATTTTGATTTTAAGTCCGCCACCTATACCAAATCCTGCCAGACTGCGTTGGTCTTTAAGTCCCATCTCGGCGCGGCGGCGATGGTTATAACTGAGGGTGAGGTAGAATTTCTCACTCTTAGGAACTATATCCAACGCAAAGATGGTGTGGCGGAACATCATGTCGTACCAAGGGATGGACTTGCCTCTCTCCTCAATAGGTTGATTAGTAAGTTCGTAGTTGAGGTTCCAGCGCTGCATGTTATGAATAGTCATGCTAAGGCGGATAGGGGCGTGTTTGAAGCGATAAGCTATACCTAACTCCAGGTTAAAAGGCAGGGACTCGCGAGCCTGATTGCTCTCTTGGGTGTAGAACCCTTTGAGTTGCCAACCTATATTGCGCAGGGTCAAACCTAACTGGAAGGTGGAGTCGGCGGTTCGGAAGTGTCCTCCTACATCGGCTGCTAATGCAAAGGCGGAGTAAGACTCATAGAACGACATAATAGGTTTTAGGCTGACACCCACCGTGAAATGCGGACCTAACTGGCGGGCATACATGATGTCGATGAGCATATCTCGTGCCGAAAAACTGCCTCCGGTGAGCGTTCCCTTGTCGTCGGCGTACTTCATCGTTCCATAATCCAAGTAGTGTATTCCTACGGCAAAGTAATTCGGTTTATCCGGCTCGTCAGGGTGCTTTTCTATCTTACTGCGCCCAAAGTTCCAGCCAAACAGCGCACTACCTAAATTAACACCTTCTAAATAATGTGCGTAATTGAGCTCGAGTATCTTATCTGTTCCTGCGCATAGTAATGCAGGGTTCTGCATCGCCATGCTGATTTCGCCATCTTGTATTGCTACATTATCTCCACCCAAAGCGCAAAGACGCGATGAGTAGGGTAGACTGAGAAATGAATACACACTACTGCCGGCCGCTTTGGTCTGCGCAAGTGCCAAAGAGGGAATAAACACCCCTAAACACAGTCCTAAAACAATATATGCAATAGATTTTCTCATAAAAATCGTGCAAAGATACACTTTTTTTTGGAAATATCCAAATTTTTTAGTAACTTTGCACGCTATTTCGAATAAATAACTTAAAAATAACTTTATTATGTGGTTAAAAGACTCTTCTATTGGCCGTAAGTTCATTATGAGTATTACCGGCTTGTTCTTGGTCCTTTTCCTGCTTTTCCATGGTTCTATGAACCTGTGTCTCGTGATTGATGACATCTTTGGTACGCAGGGTTACAATTGGATCTGCGCCATGTTGGGTGCTAATTGGTACGCCATCATTGGTACGCTTGTTTTAGCGTTGGGTGTAGTAGTGCATTTCTGCTATGCCATTTATTTGACGATTCAGAACCGCGCTGCTCGTGGCACCGATCGCTATGCGATGGAGGCTCGTCAGGAAGGTGTGCAATGGGCATCTAAAAACATGCTCGTGCTGGGTATCATCGTGATTGGTTTCTTGGTGCTGCACTTCTACAATTTCTGGTACAAGATGCAATTTGCTGAGTTGACCGGCATTGAAACATCCATGTTCGATCCCCAGGATGGCAGCGCTATCGTTAAAGGTTTATTCACCGATGGTTGGTGCGGCATTATCTACTGCTTGCTGTACATGGTATGGTTGGTAGCTCTGTGGTTCCACCTCAGTCATGGCGTATGGAGCGCTCTCCAAACATTAGGTTGGAGCAACCTGATTTGGCTGAAACGAATCAAAGTGATTGGTGTTATTTTTGCTACCATCGCTGTTGGTTTATTTATGGTCGTAACAGTTTATTTCTTAGGTGTTAATATTGGTTCAATGATGTAATAGTATGGCAACGAAAAAAGATACAAAAGTGGCTACTACCACTACAAAGGTAATCACGCCTGAGATGGCGAAGATTCCTGCAGGTCCTTTGGCAGAGAAATGGACCAATTACAAAGATCATCAAAAACTGGTTAACCCTGCTAACAAACGTCGTTTGGACGTGATCGTAGTAGGTACGGGTTTGGCAGGTGCTTCTGCTGCAGCAACATTAGCTGAGTTGGGCTTTAATGTGCTTAACTTCTGTATTCAAGATAGTCCGCGTCGCGCGCACTCCATTGCTGCACAGGGTGGTATCAATGCCGCTAAGAACTATCAGAATGATGGTGATAGTGTGTATCGTCTTTACTACGATACTATCAAGGGTGGCGACTATCGCGCTCGTGAAGCTAACGTATATCGTTTGGCAGAGGTAAGTAATAATATCATTGACCAATGTGTGGCACAGGGTGTTCCTTTCGCTCGTGAATACGGCGGATTACTGGACAACCGTTCCTTTGGTGGCGCACAGGTTAGCCGTACTTTCTATGCTAAGGGTCAGACCGGTCAACAGTTGCTACTCGGTGCATACAGTGCCTTGAGCCGTCAGATTGGTAAGGGCAAAGTAAAGATGTACACTCGCTATGAGATGTTAGATATCGTAATGATTAAGGACGAGAATGGCGAAGAGCGTGCTCGTGGTATCATTGCCCGCAACTTAGTAACCGGCCGCATTGAGCGTTTCTTCGGTCACGCTGTGGTAATCGCTTCCGGCGGTTATGGAAATACGTTCTTCCTGAGCACCAACGCTATGGCTTCTAACGGCTCGGCTGCTATGCAGATGTATCGTCATGGAGCATATTTCGCTAATCCTTGCTACGCACAGATTCACCCCACCTGTATTCCTAAGCATGGTGACTTCCAAAGTAAGTTAACCCTGATGTCCGAGTCATTGCGTAACGATGGCCGTATATGGGTGCCTAAGAAACTGGAGGATGCAAAGAAACTGCAAGCCGGCGAAATCAAGGGTCGCGATATTCCTGAGGAAGACCGTGATTACTACTTGGAGCGTCGTTATCCGGCTTTCGGTAACCTTGTTCCCCGTGACGTAGCTTCTCGTGCCGCCAAGGAGCGTTGCGACAAGGGCTATGGTGTTAATAACACAGGTCTGGCTGTGTTCTTGGATTTCAGCGAAGCTATTCAGCGTTTAGGAAAAGACGTAGTGGCTCAGAAATATGGTAACCTCTTCCAAATGTATGAGAAGATTGTGGACGAGAATCCGTACGAGAATCCGATGATGATCTTCCCTGCTATTCACTATACAATGGGTGGTATTTGGGTGGATTATGAACTGCAAACATCCGTTAAGGGTCTGTTCTGTATCGGCGAAGCTAACTTCTCGGATCATGGAGCAAACCGTCTGGGTGCCAGTGCCTTGATGCAAGGTTTGGCTGATGGTTATTTTGTATTGCCTTATACGATTCAGAATTACCTGAGCGATCAGATTGGCGTTCCTCGCATGAGTACCGACCTGCCTGAGTTCGCAGAGGCTGAGAAGAACGTAAACGATAAGATTGCTCGTCTGATGGCTATTCAGGGTCAACGCTCGGTAGATAGTATCCATAAGGAACTGGGTCTTATCATGTGGGACTTCGTTGGTATGGGTCGTACTGCAGAGAGCCTTAAGACGGCTATCAAGAAGATTGACGAACTCAAGAAAGAGTTCTGGTCTAATGTCTATATCCCCGGCGAGGCGAATAGCCTGAATAACGAGTTGGAGAAAGCATTGCGTCTGAGCGACTTCATCGAGATTGGTCGTCTGATGGCTATTGATGCTCTCAATCGTGAAGAGAGTTGCGGTGGTCACTTCCGTGAGGAGTACCAAACTGAGGAAGGTGAGGCTCTTCGTCAAGATGATAAGTTCAGCTATGTTGCTTGCTGGAAATACACCGGTGAGGATAGCGAACCCGAACTCATCAAAGAACCTCTCGACTACGAGTTCACTGAACGTAAAACACGTAATTATAAAGCATAAGAATTATGGATAGTTATATTAATATAAAAGTTCGAGTTTGGCGTCAAGCCGGACCGAAGGCTCAAGGTCATTTTGAGACGTATGAGCTGAAACATATCTTCCAAGGAGCATCTTTCCTTGAGATGATTGATATCCTTAACGAGCAACTGATTGCCGAGAAGAAAGATCCTATCGCTTTCGACCATGATTGTCGCGAAGGTATCTGCGGTATGTGTTCGATGTATGTCAATGGTCATCCTCATGGACCAGACAGCGCTATTACTACCTGCCAACTCCACATGCGTCATTTCCACGATGGCGAAACGATTACCGTAGAACCTTGGCGTAGTCGTGCTTTCCCTGTAATCAAGGACTTGATGGTGGATCGTCAGGCGTATGACAAGATCATGCAAGCCGGAGGCTTCGTAAGTGTGAACACCGGTGGTGTACCCGATGCTAATGCCATTGCTATTCCTAAGCCGGTGGCTGATGAGGCTATGGATGCTGCATCATGTATCGGTTGCGGTGCTTGTGCTGCGGCTTGTAAGAACGGATCAGCCATGCTGTTCGTTAGTGCCAAGGTTAGTCAGTTAGCTCTGCTGCCACAAGGTAAGATAGAGGCTGCTAAACGTGCTAAAGCCATGGTGGCTAAGATGGACGAGTTAGGATTTGGTAACTGCACCAATACCGGCGCCTGCGCTGCTGAGTGCCCCAAGAGTGTGAGTCTGGCTAATATAGCCCGTTTGAACCGCGAGTACTTATGCGCCAAGTTCAGCGACTAATCATAGTATTGATTCTGTTCGTAGCGACGGACTTCGTGTCCGCCGCTACTGCTTTATTGACCTATCCGACTGATTTTCCGTCGGCTTGGACGGAGAATAAAGGGGATACTGTCACGTTTGATAACCTTTTCTATGTTTGTGAGATTGACCCTTGGAATGATCAACTCACCATTGCTTATCGCCGTTTACGCACGCCGGAGGAGTATGCTGTAGGACTATCTGAAGGCGACTCAACCGATTATTATCGCATTGCTCGGCAGAACGCTACCGACAAGATGACGCTGCATTATGATGTATCTAATTCGGTGCGATTAGGTGCCACCATAGAGCATCTCAAGGCACGAATAGATGGAACTAACCGATTAACCGCTGTGGGGTCGGTGGTTTTGACCAATAATGACTTTCCCACCACGCGTCCCAATTTAGGCGATGCAACCTTGGTTGTATGTGGTGCTAATATACAGAATTACTGGGTGACCTTTGGTAAGAACGGTGCCGAGAACGAGGAGCAGTTCCAAACGCAGACCACTAAGATATCCAAGGCATTGGTGCATATCGATGCCGATATCTATGCTATCTGTGAATTAGAGGAAGGCACCAAGGCTGTCTCCACCTTGGTGAAGGCAATGAATAACGCCAAGGGTAGGGATGTATATGCTTATACCGAAACCGGCTTTGATGAGTATCCTGCGATGACCACTAATTATATCTATCGTACGGACAAGGTCAAACCTTATGGCAAGATGCAGTTCCCTTATGCTACCACGTATTCGGCTTTCCACTACCGTATGATGATGATTGGTTTTGAACAGTTATCCACAGGTGGTAAGTTTGTGCTCAGCCTCAACCACTTGCTATCTAAAGTGAGCGAGACGACCGATGATACGCGCTTGGAGAGTTGCCGCAAACTGATTACTAAAGCCAATTCGATTATCAAGAACAACACCTTCCAAGACCCGGATATACTTTTTTTGGGCGATTATAATAATTACACCATGGAAGTTCCCAATCAGTACTTGGTGGAGAATGGTTTGGTGGACCAGTTGATGCGGTTCGACTCGACCGGCTATTCCTATTCGTACAATGGCGAGGTGGGCTATTTAGACCGTTGTTTCTCTACGCCCTCCATGAACGACCAAATCACGGCGGTGCACCCCTATCACCTCAATACAGATACCTACTACCGCTATGGGTATAAATACGCAGATACATCCATGTACCGCTATGCCGATCATGACCCTATCTTAGTGGGGCTGCGTTTGAGAATAGGTACCGACCTAAATGAGGTGCCCATGCCTCATACCATAAAAAAAGTTGTCCAGAACGGACAACTTCTTATACTGCGTGATGGTAAGTTATATACCATCCAAGGTTTTGCTTATTAAGCCTCTTGCTCTACTGCTTCATACTCCGCTTTTACATCCTCGTAAAAGTGAACGGTTGCTGTATTCATATAGGGAGCAATCCAGAGGAAACCGATACCGCAGGTGATAATACCTACGATGAACCATCCGATGAAGCTAAAGTATAGCTTGAATAATTCCCATTTATGTCCGCGCATCATGTAGCGGCTTTTCTTCAGGGCTTCGCGGGCTGTCAGTTCAGGGTTATCCTTAATCACTAATGCTACCATGGAGTAGGCGAGGGTGAAGATAATACCACCGATGCAGAGGGTTACAATGGAGATGAGGAAGATAACAACGTACATCAGGAAACCTGCTACCACGTATGCGGTGTAGTTATCCAGGAATCCACGCCATAACTGACGCATCGGACTTACCTCGTTCTCTTCGTTACGAATAATGCTTAATAACAGAGCGGCTAAACTGAACTCCAACGGCATTACCAGCAACAGGGAGGTGATGAATGAGGTGCTGGAACCAAACATACTAAGTGAGTCCATGTGGGATAGTGTTCCTACTAACCCTATACCGCTACCAATGCCGGCAATCAGGATAATAACTAAAAGGATGACAGCCATGTCATTCCAATACGAACCCAGCGTGCTCCACGCCTGTTCACGATACTCTCTACTTCTTTTCATAATTTTAATTTATTTGGTTAGTTTGTGTTGTTTTCTTTTATCTCCCGCAGATCTCGCAGATTTACGCAGACTTTTTGTTAACGGTGCTTTCAGCACAAGTTCGATATCGGTGTTGGCTAAGACGTTCGTCTTTATGTGTATCAGCTGCTATATAGTCTGCTATAAGCGAGCTTATCCATCCTATTTATCATCTTATCCACACCATGTATGGTCAGCCTCC
>JAGHRV010000069.1 GCA_018066175.1 Candidatus Colicola equi
ATATTAAGGTGGTTATAGCGCTGAGGTCCCATCCCTTCCCATTCCGAACAGGGTCATTAAGCTCAGCAACGCCGATGGTACTGCGTTTGTGGGAGAGTAGGTAGCCGCCATTTTCAGAACCTCGAGAGATTACTCTCGGGGTTCTTTGTATATATGGCAATGCTACCTACTTTTTACCAATTTGAAAATAAATTTGCGTATGTGCAAATTATTTTGTAATTTTGCACCGCAAAATCATATAAGTGTATGAAAAAGGTTATTCCATTTGTTTTAATTTGTATGGCTATTGTGAGTGGGTGCCACAACCAGCCCACGGCTGTTTTGCGCAATGTGGAGGTTATCCAACCTTCTCATCAGTCTTCGATGCAGCAATATGTGTATTTTGGCAAGGTTCAGGACCGCAGTGAAGTAAGTCTTGCTTTTAAGGTTCCTGGACAAATTATGCAAATTGCCGTTTGCGAAGGAGAAAAGGTTCAAAAAGGACAATTATTAGCACAATTGGATGATAAAGACTATGTGCTGCAGCACCGAGTTAATGTGGCTCGTTATGAACAATTCAAAAATGAGTTTGAGCGTATTCAAAAATTATATGAACGCAAAGCCGTTTCAACGAACGACTACGAAAAAGCATTAGCAGGATTAAAGCAGTTAGAAGTAGCATTGGAGGGAGGAGAGCGTCAAATTGAATATACACGCTTAACTGCTCCGGAATCAGGAATAATTACAGCTGTTAATGGACGAATTTCTCAATTGGTGGATGCCGGAACACCGGTTATGACCTTTATGGATAATGGCGAACTGCAAGTGATTATGGATATACCATATAATCAGCAGGAACATTTATTGAATGCTTCTAATATCAAAGGGAATGAGCAATATAACTTGCGTTTGAGTTCTATTGTGCCTAAAGCTGATAATAACCAACTTTGTCAGGCTCGTCTTGTTTTTATCCAATCGCCTAAGGATGTTTACCCCGGTATGAATATGACTATTACTGTAGAGGAGAACAACCGGCAGAATGGCGGATTGGTATTACCTTTACATACTTTGTTTGATAATAATGGACAACAATCCGTTTGGGTATTGCAATCGGATAGTACCGTTCATGCCGTACCGGTTAAGGTGGCCTTCGTTAATGAGGGTAAGGTGGAGATATTAGAAGGACTGCATGGCGATGAACAAGTGGTGAAAGCTGGTGTGAACCATTTAGTAGAAGGTGAACGCGTTCGCGTATTATAAGCAGTAATGTATGAAACGTTTCATTTTATATTTTGTTGAGCATCGGATTCTATTCTGGTCTTTGATGGCTATTTTGGCAGCAGCCGGAATAAGTTGCTTTATCATGATGCCCAAACTGGAGGACCCTGCTACCGAATTACACATGGCAACAGTCGTCGTTCCTTACCCCGGAGCTACTGCTCATGAAGTGGAGGTTGAAGTGGCCAAGACATTGGAAAAAACACTGTATTCATTGCCGAACGTTAAGAATATCACTACAACCTGCAAACCGGATATGGTTTCTGTCTTGTTGGAATTCAGCGAATCATTAACGGGCGAGGAAGTAGAAAAGCATTTTGATTTGTTACGTCGCCGCATGTATGATATGAAAGGCCTGTTACCTAATGGCACATACGATCCTATTATCATAGACGATATGACGGATGTGTATGGCATCATGTTGGCGATGACGGGAGACGGATACGATTACGAAGAAATGTTGCAATACGCCAAATATGTGCGCGATGAACTGCTACAAGTTAAAGGCATAAAACGTATTCATATTGCCGGTGTGCGTCCCCGCCAAATAGATATTACTCTTTCTCGTGAACGTTTGGCAGCAAATGGTTTATTACCTGCCCAATTGATGGTGGCCCTACAAAACATAGGCAAACCTTATTCTGCAGGTCGTTTAGAAGCCCAAAGTGACCATTTAATGTTGCAAGTTGAGAAAGCAGGAACTACTATAGAGGAGGTGAAAGATGTGCTGATAACATCTGCCGAAGGTCGTCCTATTCGCTTAGAAGATGTGGTTGATGATATATCCTTTGGCTTTGCCGATCCCCAAACATATGGCTATTTCTTGAATGGAGAACCTGCATTAGCCATTTGTGTGAGTATGGAAACATCGGCTATTGTGCCGAATGTAGGAAGATGGGTAGATAAGGAGTTGCAGAATATTACCGCCAATTTCCCGGTAGGAATAGATATACAAAAAGTGTATTTCCAGCCCGACATGGTGTCTGCGTCTATTCGCAGTTTTATGATCAACCTTGTGGAGAGTATCTTAATTGTACTGATTGTATTGGCTATCTTCATGGGGTGGAGAAGTGGAGTAATTATCGGAATGGGCCTATTTCTCACTATTTGTGGTTCTTTTATCGCATTGATGGTGTGGGGAGTAACACTCCAACGAATCTCATTGGGAGCATTTATCGTTGCGATGGGTATGTTAGTGGATAATGCGGTGGTCATTATGGATGGCATCGTGGTGGATCGAGCGCGAGGATTAAGTCGCGAGCAATACCTAACCCGCATTGCTCGTCAAACGGCCATGCCTCTTCTGGGTGCCACATTGATTGCGGTTTTGGCTTTCCTGGGTATTGTACTGAGTAAAGGTTTAGCCAGTGAATATGCAGCCGACCTTTTCCGAGTTATGGCGGTTAGCCTACTTATCAGTTGGGTTCTTGCTATGATACAAATACCTGCCTGCGCCGACCAATGGATGACTAAACTTCCAATGGAACAGAAACAGTCTTCTTCGGCGCAAATCACGGAGCGCATTCATAATTGGGTTCGCCGTGTATTGGCAGTTCTCATAGGTCATAAGGGAATATCCTTTGTGTCCGCTATTGTCATTCTTGCTGTCTCTGTTTGGGGATTCTTGCAAATTAAAGTGCTTTTCTTCCCGGACTTTGAATATAATCAAGTCATTGTTGAGTGTTTCTGGCCGGAACAAACATCCCCCAATGCTGTGCGGGATAATTTATTGCAAATGACTAAAACGGCACGCCAAGTGCCCGGTGTCACATCTTGTGCAGCCAGTCAAGGTGCTGCTCCGGCGCATTATTGCTTGGTGCGTCCCATGACGGCTGGCGGAAATTGTTATGGCGAATTGATGGTTGACTTTACCGATTATCAGGCACTATGCAAACAGTTGCCTCATTTAAAAACACAGTTGCGCAGTACCTATCCGGATGCCTATATACGCTTTAAAAAATATAATTTCTCTATTGCAACGTCCCACCTGATTGAGGCTGAGTTTTCAGGACCGGATCCTGTGGTATTACGCACTTTGGCCGATACCGCTGCTGCTATTATGCGCAAGAGTCAGTATATAGATAGTTATTCGGTACAAAACAATTGGGCTCCTAAAGGACAACATTTGGTGGTAGATTATAATGAACATAATGCTGCCGCCGCTCATATCACAAGGGGCGATATCGCAAATGCGTTGTCTGCCGCAACAACAGGTCTTCCTATCGGGCGTTACACATCAGCAGATGAACAGCAACTCATTTACTTGCATGTGCGTAATACCGATGGCTCGCCTATACAAGATTTGAGCACTATTCCGGTTTGGTCCACATTAAATATCCGTCCGGATAATGTCTCTTTTGCAACACTATTATCCGGAGGTATGGGAGAGTGGCAGGAGCGCGCCTTGCGTTGTGTGCCACTATCAGCGGTGTCAGATAGTATTCGTATCGTTAGCGATGAAGACAAGATTATTCGTCATGATGGTCGTTATGCAATCGAAGTGGAAGCTGATGTGAATATGGACGTTGCTGATGCTTCTCCGGATAAAGCCATTCGCTCGGTACAGCGTGAAATAGAAAATATACCATTGCCAACGGGGTATCATTTCAAATGGATGGGAGATAAAGGAACAACGCTGGAAATAGTGAAAGATATTCTATTACGCACCTTGATTGGAGTAGCTTTGATGATTATGGTTCTGCTATTGCTTTTCCATTCGTGGAAGAAAATAGGTATTATGCTACTTTGTGTGCCGTTCTGTATCGTTGGCGTTACACCTGCTTTATGGATGAGCGGTAATCCATTTACGTTTATGGCTCTATTAGGCATTTTTGGATTGCTAGGTATGATGCTGAAAAATACCATTGTGCTGATGGACGAAATCGATTTTCAACTCAGTATGAAGGTGCCGCCGTTTAAGGCCATTATAGAAGCAACCGTTAATAGAACACGTCCTGTATTAATGGCATCTATTACGACGATTGTCGGGGTCGTACCACTGGTTAATGATCCGATGTATGGTCCCATGGCGGTTAGTATAATGGGTGGACTATTGATAGGAACAATGGTTACATTATTCCTTATGCCGTTGACCTATTCGGCCGTTTATCATATACAAAAACAGAATAAGGAGGCGTGATTATGAAGAGATGTGTATGGTGCTTATATGCTTGCTTGCTGTGCTCGATTCCGGCTTATGCCGCAGATACATTGATGCTCAGCTTTGATAGTTGTCGTCAGATAGTGCTCAAGAATTCTAATATCATTCGCAAAGCGGAGAATAATGTCAACTCCGCCGATTGGCAGCGTTCCGAAGTGATGGCTAAGTTCTTCCCAAGCGCAAAGGCTGTCGGCAGCGTGGCTTGGACTCCGCAGATAGATATGATGGAGATGGAAATTATGCAAATGCCGATTGCTCTTTCCATGCAACTTAAAGGGATGTACATCGCCGGTTTGATGGTGTCACAACCCATATTTGCCGGAGGACAAATAGCGAATGGTTACCGTTTGAGCAAAGTCGGCGTGGAAGCAGCTAAGGAACAAGCTGCCATGGAACGTGCTAATGCAATTGCCGAAATAGCACAAGCCTACTATGCCTATGTAGCAGTGAGAAGCAAACAAATCATGCTGGATGATTATGCCATCCAGTTAGATACTCTCATGTCGCAAGTTGGTTCGTCCGTGGAGGTGGGTATGAGTACCGATGCCGAACGATTGCGCGTTGAAACAGCCCAACGCCAATTGAACTACCAAAAGAAACGCGTGCAAACAGGCGTTGAACTATGCCGTATGGCGTTGACCAATATGTTGAATATGGATTATGATTCGGTATATATTGTTCCGATGAATACCTCCTTTGATTTTGTCCAATCTCCTGCTTCTTGTTTGGATCAACGCCCCGAGAGCCGATTATTAGCCTTGCAAGTTAAAGCGGCTAAAATACAAAAACAACTGACCGTAGGAAAATACTTACCTACTATTGGACTTTCAGCGGCATATACATGGTTTGGAAACTTGCATATAAATGGCGATATAACTACCCAAATGGGAGCGTTGCCCATTGCGCAAAAAATGCAAATGAAAGTACCTGCCATCATGTTGTCTGTTTCTGTTCCTCTTACGGATTGGGCGGAAGGTGCGTATGCCATTAAACGTGCTAAGGCAGAGGTCAATAATGCCGAATTGGAGAGGGATTATAATCAACGTTTACTGCAGTTAGAAATGCGTCGAGCTATCCTAAACCTAACCGATGGAGAGGATTTGGTACAAACATCCGCCTTGGCGTTGCAATCGGCCACAGAGGCGCTACGTGTGGTGCGAGACCGTTATGAAGTGGGCTTAAGTCCGTTAAGCGACTTGTTGGCCGCACAAACAGACTGGCAGAAAGCAGAGAGTGATTATATAGAAGCCCAAACACAATATCGTATTAACGAAATAGAGTATTTACGTACTTCGGGTAACTTACAATAGAATTTATATAAATTATTCATATAACCTTTAAAATCTACATTATGACATCCAAATCATTACTTTTAATGGCTATGCCGTTTGTTCTCTCTAGTTGCTTAACGCATATTGTAACTATTGCTCCTGAACCTGTTAAAACCCAAGAAGTGGTTGTGGTTACTAAGCCCGCTCCGGCACCCGTATATACTACAACAATCACTACTCCTAAAGTGCAAACTATTACGACTACCAAAGTAACTGCCCTTAGCCAAGATGTGTCATTACACCTTGACCTACAAGCCGTTGGCGCTGCCTTTGCCCAAAGTTCATCCGTTCAGGCCTTTGAGTACTTACTTAATAACTCTTCGTATATGTTGTCCAACTTGGACCTGAATAGAGATGGCTATATTGATTATCTTCGCGTGTTAGAAACAACCAATGGCTATGCCCATGTCTTTCTCATTCAAGCAGTCTTGGCTCCTAATGTGTTCCAAGATGTGGCTACCATTGTTGCCGAAGTTTCTGCTGTTCAGCCGGCGTACGTTCAGATAATAGGTGCACCATATATTTACGGACCGAACTATATTGTGCAACCTACTTATTACGCCACCCCAGTCATCTACACCTATCTCACCTCTCGCAATTATCAACCATGGCGTTCTCCTTGGTATTGGAATCATTACCCATCCTGTTTCCATCGTCCTGCGCCGCAGTATCTTAACCATTACCAGGCTTATGTGACTACTTATATGTCTAATCACCACTATTGCCACGTAGTTACTTATCCCACTACCTGCCGTTATCCGGATTATAATCGTGTTGCTCAACCGTTGCAACGCAATGACTACGCGCAACAACATCCTGAGCAGGAATTTTCACGTCGTGTAGGTACGTCTTTGTCTTCTCCTGCAGGCACGACCCAAACGTCTTCTACAAGTACGACCCAAACGCCTTCTGCAACAACTTCTTCTCGTTCACAAAATGCTTCCGATGTGCGGGCTCGCCAAGCAGAATCCGTAACAACTCAAACAATCAATAAATCAACCTCCAGATCAGGTAACTCAACAAGTGCAAGTAGTTCAACCAGTTCTACTCGTTCCGGTAGTTCCACAACATCGCGGAGCACCTCTACCACGAGTACAACTCGCTCTACCTCTGCTACGGCTACTCGCTCTGCCGCCACTACAACGGTCACAAGTCGCGTCGCTAATAGCGGTTCTGCACGAACAACAATATCCCCAACACCTTCTCGGTCTGGGGCTTCAACCATATCAACGGCTTCTCCTTCTCGGTCAAGATCCAATTAATCTCCAATTGGATCCCAGCCGATGCTGTTGAGTCGTCCGCGATAGATATCCGAATAAATGGTGTGAAGATCCTCGCCACCAACGAGGTATAAATACTCGTCATCCGCAACAGCACAAACACGTTTTCGTGCTCCAAAATCGGATGGCAGATTGTGGTTAGCAGTGTCTGTTAATGCCACCCAGTTCATACCTTCATCCGTTGATACGTATGCTGAATCAATTAGGGTTTGATCTTCCCATACACCGCCAATCATCATCAGTCTATTATTGTAATTAACTAGTGCTGCTTCTGCAAAGGCCGGTGTATTGGGTTTAGATATAGATAAGTCCACTAATCGATACTGTTTATAAATCTCGTTATACTCTAAACTCCATCTGCCGTTCACCATCTTGCCATCTTGGTTATAACCTCCGGCAATCATAGCATGGTGGTGCAAACTCGTGCTTTGGAATCGTACGGTTGCAAAGTCTTCTACCGGCAGTGATTGTGGTAAACTAGTGCCGGATAATAAGTTGCTATGGTCGGTTAACTGTCCTTGCCAGGAGTAGAGTGCGTATTGACCATCCTTGTATCCGGTTAACCAGATACTATCATTAAAGAACATGTACGAGGCTACCACTTTGATTCCTAAATCATGCTGATTCCAATTGATTCCATCTGCAGAGGTGTACATATAAGTGTCATTAGCATAGAAGAATCCTTGCGTATCATTCGCATAAATCTGTCGTACATTTACATCGTTAGGTAGCCCTGTTATAGCCTGCTCTTCCCATTTGGCAGAAGGGGATGTTAAATCCCAAACTAGCAGTCGTGTGCGGAAACCATCGTTGATGAAGTAATATGCTTGATTTGCCGCGATTACCATTTGCTGACGGCCTACTGTTTGAGTGGTGATTTGTTTATTTAGCGTTACCCAATTGAAATAATCCGGATTCACGGTGTGGGCATGCACGTTTAATTTATACCACTTGCGATAATTCTTATCTTGAGCGATCACCCAAATCTTAATAGGCTGAATGGAAAAGTCTAATGTGTCGTGACCCGTAAGCGAGATCATACTATCTTTTAGGTAAACAACCACAGCGGCCGGTCTGGCCATATAACTAATTTTAGGAACAATGCGTGTCAATGGTGTTCCGTAACGCACCGAGTCATTCTTACGCATACGAATCAACCCGGTATCCTTCAATTCTTCCACAATGAAATGCGCTTCGCCTAAACCAGGCAGTGAATCTACTGGAGTAAAACCAAAGGCAGTAATCTTAGCGATAGGGGACTCTATGATACCACTATCCGAAGACTTTTTGCAGGCACTCAAATTTAAACCGATTATTAAAAAAATCGCGATATATTTCAACTTTTCTTGCATATTCCAAAATTTTTTAGTAATTTTGCATCGTTAATCTACTAATGCTATGCTTTTTCAGAGTCAATTAAAAGATTTATGGGGCATGATGCCCTGGGTTAGTTTGCATCGTCGTAAGGAGGCACTCCGTGCGTTGGATACTCAGAAACGTCGTATCATGACCGAGGATGAGATTGCTGAGCAGTCCTCTAAGGTGGTTGATATGATTGCTGCTTCGCGCCATTTTCAAGAAGCTAAAACCGTAATGGTTTATTTCCCTGTTCATAACGAAGTTGACTTGCGTGGTTTGGTGCGTCAGTATCAAGATCAAAAGACTTTCCTTTACCCAGCCATTGCTCATAGTACGAATGAGATGGAAGCAAGAGTCTTTGAACCGCATACTCCTTTCCACAAAGGTCGTTTTGGTATTCCTCAACCCGGTACATCTGCTTATCAAGGTTCTATCGATATGATTATCGTTCCTGGTATCTCGTTTGATGAACAATGCAATCGTGTTGGTCGCGGCGGTGGATTCTATGACCGTTTCCTTAAGCGTTATAGCCACTCTTATAAAGTGGGTGTTGGATACGATTTCCAGCTACATAAGGACGTGCCGCACGGTTTATTCGACGTTCGCATGAACCGTATTTTTACGCCTACTCGGAAAATTTGATGGTCAAATCGCTGTCCCTCGCTACTTGTAGGCGATGATCGCTCTCTGGCGTCAGTTTTTTCTCCCCATTGCGATAGTAATAGATGACTCCGTAGTTCTGACACTTGCGCATTCGCGCGTATGGCAGTTCTTGTTTGTAGTAATTCTCTATTTCATTCCACATGTTCAGGATAATGGCATCTGCTTTGGTACGCAAATCCAGCATGTTCTCCGTTACACGGCTGTCGCTTTTCTGATGCAGTTGTTGGGTATATTGTTGCTCCTTAAAGATGTCATAATGCACCTTCACTTTGTTGATAGCCGGATTATAGATAGGAAAACCTCCCATAGAGGTGCGCTGCTGCTCACCGTCAATGATATTCTGTCCCCATACCAGCAAATCTTCTTCGCTACTTAAATCGGGCAAGATATTTGTTTCTGGATCTAACTTATACAACTCCTTTTGATTACGCTTGATTTCACCGCGAACAACTGCTAAATTAAGCACCTGAATGAAGTGCGAAATATACATACGAGCATTCTGCACAATATGACGATACTGCTTGTTCGTATTCACGCGATTGGTGAAATTAGCGTGGTATTGACGCATCACACCTTCAAATTGCATCAGAAAAGTCTGTGCCTCTGCTAAGGTATGGTAGTTCAGTACTTGCTCAGTAAAATCAGCTTCGCTGGCTCTTTGTACGGCCGTCTGCAAAGCGGTTAATCGAGCTTGATCCGTGTTGGGTAATCTTCTATATGGCATAGTATTAGTATTTTGTGCTTATGATTGACGATTCACTAATTGGTCAGCTAATCTCCGCAATTGGTCAGTGGCTTCTCCCTGAGGAACTTGATTTAAATAACTTAGTCCTTCCTCTGTCAATTGGCGAATCTGTTGCAGTGCCAACTCCGGCACTCCTAAGCGATTATATTCGTTGATAACTCGGTCATAGTCTTTGGATGTCAATTCCTCTTTATTCCCTTTCTTTTGTTGAGCCGTCAACCATAACCAAGTCTTTTTTCCTTCTTTGATATCTCCTCCGATGGCCTTACCAAAAGTCTTAGGATTGCCATAACAATCTAAATAGTCATCTTGGATTTGGAAGGCCAAACCGATACAAATGCCGTATTCATACAACGCCTTTTGTTCCTGTTCGTTAGCTCCTCCTATATAAGCTCCAATGCGCAAGGCTGTAGCCAAAAGTACACTCGTCTTGAGACGAATCATCTGCATATAATCCGCGATACTTACATCCTCTCTTTGCTCAAAGTCCACATCGTACTGCTGACCTTCGCATATCTCAGTGGCCATCTGATTGAATAGACGTAGTACATAGGGTAAATGTGGTTCATCCACTTGCCCCAACTGTTTATATGCCTCAATCATCATTTGGTCTCCACTCAGAATAGCTGTGTTCTCATTCCAACGGATATGTACGCAGGCACGACCTCTTCTTACCTCTGCCTTGTCCATCACATCATCGTGCAGCAATGTAAAGTTATGGAAGATCTCCAAGGCCAATGCTGCTGGCAACACGGCCTCCTCTTTTCCTCCAAAAATCTGAGCACCAATCATACATAAAGTGGGACGCAGACGCTTGCCGCCGGCGGCTAAGGTGTAACCGATTGGTTCATATAAACCCAGTGGCTCACGATGCCAGTCTAATTGTTCGATGACGGAGTTGATATTCATTATTTAAACTTATTTTCAATAATATCCGTTAATACATCCTTGATATCTAATCCTGCGGCACGCACCTGCTGCGGAATGAAACTGGTGGCAGTCATACCCGGCGTAGTATTTACTTCCAATAGGTTAATTGCCCAACCGTCCGTCAGTATATAATCCACACGGATAATACCCTGTGCACCTACGATGTCATAAATGCGTTTGGTCATCTCCTGCACGCGGCCACGCACGTCATCCGGTATGCGAGCCGGAGTAATCTCTTGCACCTCACCATTGTACTTGGCGTTGTAATCAAAGAACTCGTTGCTGGTCACTACTTCCGTAATAGGGAAGGCGACGGACTTATCCTGCGTCTTATATACGCCGCACGTAATCTCGGTGCCTTTCATGAATGCCTCACAAATCACCTCGTCTCCTTCCTCAAAAGCACGAACGATAGCCGGAACAGCATCTTCGACTTTCTTCACTTTAGTGCAGCCAAAACTGCTACCGCCTACGTTCGATTTGATGAAGCATGGCAAACCTATCTCATCAATAATTTCCTTGGCACGAGTTTCGGCATCCACCTGCTTCCACTCCTGACGACGAATCAGAATAGATTTAGAAATAGGTATGCCAAAATCCTGCAAATAATGGTTGCAAGCGTACTTATTGAAAGTTAACGCAGCGGCTAATACATTGCAGCACGAATAAGGAACATGCATCATCTCTAAGTATCCCTGCAATAATCCATTCTCCCCAGGTGTACCGTGGATAGTGATGTACGCAAAGTCAAACTCCGTAATGCGTTCCAGGGCCACTTTGTCTGCTCCCTTTAACTCAATAATCTCTGCCTCATAACGATCCTTATCCAAAAAGGACAGGATTCCTGCTGCGCTTCTCAAGGAGACATCATGCTCCGAACTATCTCCGCCTGCAACAATGGCGATTCTACGTTTAGTTACCATTTTTTCAAAACAATGTGCAAAGTTACAATTATTTTTGCATATATGCAAATAAATATGTTATTTCTCTTCGCGGCTCCTAATTTTCTTAGAGGTCACTAATTTATCGCAAGCAACCAATACACCCGGCAGCACAAACAAAATCAGCAAGATGGCTACTGCTGCACCTACGGATATACATCCTACAATCGCACTAATCGTTACATCATCTACCAACAAAGCCATCACACCGGGACCTAATACCATAATGAGTCCGGATGTCATAATTGTGCGAATTGAACCATGATAAGCCTCGCGAGCGGCTTCGTATTTCTCCATGGTCTTGCGGTTGGCCTTATAATAAGTTGCATACAAAATGCCGTAGTCAATCGTGGCACCCATCAAGATGGATTGCACAATCAAATAAGCCAAGTATAGCATCTGACCCGAAGCCAAACCGGATACAATCACATTCACATAAACAGCCGTCATCACCGTCATCACCAAGATAGAGGGCACTATAATCGACCTAAACGTAATTGCCACAATGATGAAGATAGCTAAAATAGTCAGCAAGGTCACCATTGTCATCTCTTGATTGAAACCATCTTTTAATTCGCTGAACATAACCGATTCACCAATCATATAGTACGATTCATCAAATGCTTCATCCAACCATTCATCCATCTGGTCAATGAAAGCATACGTCTCCTCCGATTCGTCCGGCAACGAAGTCAAGGCAATCATCATCGAGTAATCCTCATGACTAAGCATATCCATCGCCTGACTCAACTGTTGCTGTGTTGAATCCAATAACTGGATAGTCGTTGTATCTAAGAAAGCACTAACGATATCTAAATGAATCAACGTGTCCGTCACGTAGGCTAATAACTGCTCCGGACTCATCACCAACGAATCATTGTAGTGATTTATACTGCCGTAATAGCAATATAGCATATTCACGGTTTCCGGCTCAATCGACTGCCCTAAGTATTTAAAATGTTTAGCCATCTGTTCGGACGTGTATTTCTTGCCGCCGTACATGAGTTGATCAAAACGTTCGGCTTGCAATTCGGCACGGCTCTTGCGATGCTTAACCGGCTGAGCAACCACCACCGCTGTCGTATCTGGCTTGCTCTCTGTATCCTCTACTACAGCCACCTCCACTTCTTTCTCCTGCACCTGTTTCTTGCCGGCCAGAGCCAATAGATGATTGGCTGAAGCATTGCGAACACCTAATTGAGTCAGTACACTACTCATCTCGTCGGCCGGCATCGGAGTTCCCGTAGCCGCAGCGTCCATCAACTGAACGCGCAGTTGTAAACCCTTCTTCTGTTCTTCATTCACTAATTTAGCCAATGCCTTGCGTTGGAAAAGGTCGTCCGTCAGGAAATGCACATACTCCAATGGAGTCATGCGTTTGCCGTTCTTGCTGAAACTATATACCATCTTGGTCTGACCGTTCGTCGAACCGATATAGTCGGCCATCTGACGGACACTCTTCTCGGTATATAACTCCACACTATCCGTCAATGTCATCAGATAATACGTCAACTCATCCCCATTAAACGATGCCAAACGTCTCATCACGGCATTCACTGGCACTGCATTGGTCGCCCCGGCATTCACCTTCGCCTTTGCCTTTGTTTGTGTTAACTGGTTAACGTCTGCGTTTGCGTCAACGTTGGAGGCTTTGCGTCCCGTCTGCGCTTGTGGCGTCGGTGTTTGTGTTTGCGTCTTCGTTGCCGTCTTCGTTTGCGTTACTTCCTCCTCCTCTGGCTCCATCATAGTCTGCAGCAAATCCATCTGCTGACGCATCTCCTTACTAATCAACTGCTCAAACATAGGATTGGTCAAACAGTGGTCTTGCACGAATTTCATTAGGTCAGGAAACCCAATCCGCAGCGTGTCTGCAGCGTGCGAACGCATGTAGTAAACAATGTGCATCGTCTCTGCATTCAATATACTAAGGTCCATCTCCGGCATATAGTCGGCCATATCCACTGACATTTGACGGATATAAGTCACTAACCCTTCTGCCGTGTAAGGCTGTTTGAGCAACGTCGGATACGAAATAACTGCCATCACATTGGAGTCTTGCTTCAAACTATCCGATAAGGCAAAAACAGCATTCTCCTCATCCGTGTGATACAAAGTCACAATCGTATTGGTCTTCGGGAAAATCTTTTCAATCTTGCTCTCACCATTCGTGGAGAACGAAATCTCTGTCTGTCGGGAATAATAGAATGCTACACCAAACAGCAGCACACTCGCAATAGCCAACGAGATCTTATGATGCGTGGCGAACCAACCTAATCGATCCGTAGGAACAATAAATGTGCGCTTCTCGGTTCGCACAATAGCCTTGTGGAAAATAAGCAATAAGGATGGCAACAAAGTAAATGTGGTCATCAAACTGCAAACTACTCCCTTCGCCAAAACCACACCCAAGTCCAATCCTATCTTAACACGCATAAAGGCTAACATAATCAAACCCACTACCGTCGTTAATGCACTACTCAAAATAGCAGCTGAAGCCTTGCGTATAGAACGATTCATGGCCTCCACCAATGTGCGCTCGGGACAAATCTCCTGACGGAAACGATTAGACAGCACAATGGCATAGTCTAACGATAGCACTAACTGCAATATAGCCACAATGTAATTAGTCGTGATACTAACCGATGGCAATAGCGCATTCGTGCCAATGTTGATAATCACTGCTACACCTATCGCAATCAGATAAATAACCGGCTCTAACCAGGATTGAGACATCACCAGCAGGATAATCAAAATCAATGCACCGGCAATGGCTAAAGCAGAAAAGGGTGGAGTGGCGCCGTCCTGACTCGTCTCTACAATCACATCGTCCCCGTATTCCGAACGAACAGAATAGCCAAAACTCTTTTGGTCGATATTCGCCGGCACAAGCAAGTCGTATTTGGTATATACACTGTCCTTACTAATCGTGTAACTTACACCATTCACCTCGTCTAAACTTCCCAATTCGGTGGCAATCTGCTGACGCTCCTCGTTCGTCAGATGCGAGAACATAACCTTTACGTTCGCATTGTTCAACTGAGCCTCACCAAAATTAGTCGTCAGAATCTCAATACCCTGTTTCATCCGAGAATGATCCGGCAGGTACTTGGTCATGTCTGAATTGACATTGACGCGCGGAATAAGAAAGATACAACCGGCTGCCATCAGCAGCGTCACGAACATAAGAATAAGATGACCGTATTTCTTCATAAAAATCTAATTTGCTTATTGCAGGAGTAATCCTATCATATTAATAATAAATGCCATTACCCAGGCTAACACCAACGAATAAATCACGATGAAAGTTGCCCACTTGGCATTAATCTCTTTTTTTATCGTATTAATAGTAGCTACGCATGGGAAATAAAGCAGGGTGAAAATCAGGAAGGCATATGCACTGGCGGCACTGAATACCGTGCCATCCGTGCCAAACAAAATAGCAAAGGTCGATGCAATCGCCTCCTTGGCCGGCAGACCCGATAATAAACATACCGACATTTTCCAATCAAACCCCAAGGGACGCATCACCGGCTCAATCGCCTTACCTATTGCCGCCAACCACGAGGACTCTAAATGCTCCAAGTCGCCTGCCGGGAAGTACTCCAATACCCATATCACTACCGAGGCCACCACAATCACAGTGAATACACTGCTCAGAAAATCCGTTGTGCGCATCCATATATGCCGACCGATATGACGCCAGTTAGGAGCATACAACTTCGGCTTCTCATGAATGGGGCAGTCCGCCGGCATATTAAACCAACGCGTCTTACTCATCACCGCCGCAAAACCTAAACTGAAGCACATGCTCAGTAAGTACAACGAACCCAACACCAACGCTTTATGCGTGGGAAAAACAGTGGCGATGAGCAATAAATAAATAGGTAACCGGCCCGAACAAGAGATAAACGGCACCATCAACATCGTCAGCATTCGCTCCTTCTCGTTCTGCACGTTCTTCGCCGCCAAAATAGCCGGCACATTGCATCCGAAGCCCATCAGCAATGGTATGAATGAATAACCATGCAGACCGATGCGATGCATGAAACCATCCATGTAATACGATACACGCGCTAAATAACCCGTCTCTTCCATCAAACTCAAAAAGAAGAACAGTATCAATATATTAGGCAATGCCGTCAGCAACGAACCTACACCCTGAATGATGCCGTCCGTTATCAAACTGCGCATCCATCCCTCGGTCATAATACCCTTCACCCATCCGTAAAAAGCATCTACCCCGCGCTGCAACCATTCTTGGATAGGTCCGCCTACAGCAAAGGTCACCCAGAAAACACATGCTAATAACACAATCAGCATGGGTAATCCCTTCCATTCTATGTGTCTTTTCTGTTTGTCCAAACTACGCCTAATTTAATTTCGCGTGCAAAGATATAAAAAATTACTGAATTATGCAAATTTATTTGCGGTTTCCATTTTTTTTTTGTAACTTTGCACCCAAATTCTAAAAAATTGTATATGAGCCTTTTTTCTTTAACGCAAGAAATTGCTATTGACCTCGGTACGGCGAATACCATCATCATGGTGGATGACCAAGTGGTGGTGGACGAACCTTCCGTGGTTGCTATTAGTGCTGCGGATAATAAGATGGTCGCTGTTGGCCGTCGCGCGCAGCAGATGATAGGTAAGGGCGGCAATATAATCCGTACTGTACGCCCATTGCGCGACGGCGTGATTGCCGACTTCTATGCCTGCGAAATGATGATCCGTGGTATGATTAAGATGATGCCCCACCAGTCCCGCATCTTCGCTCCAAGTATTCGAATGGTCGTTTGTATCCCTTCCGGCTCAACCGAAGTGGAGATACGTGCCGTCCGCGATAGCTCCGAGCATGCCGGAGGACGTGATGTCTATATGATATACGAACCCATGGCTGCGGCTATTGGTATGGGTATAGACGTCGAGAGCCCCGAAGGATGCATGGTCGTTGATATAGGTGGTGGTACTACCGAGATCGCGGTCATCTCACTGGGTGGTATAGTTACCAATAAATCCATCAAAATCGCCGGTGACGACTTCAATGCCGACATCGTCGAATACATGGGACGTATGCATAACATCCGCATTGATGAACCTACCGCAGAACGCATCAAAATAGCGGTGGGTAGTGCTATTCCTGAACTCAAAGAACCACTCGATGACTTCGTCGTCGTTGGCCCTAACAAGGTAACTGCCCTGCCTATGCAAGTGCCTATCGGATACCAGGAAATTGCCCATTGCTTGGAAAAATCCATCGCTAAGATAGAAAACGCTATTCTACAAGCCCTGGAGACTACACCTCCTGAATTGTACGCCGACATCGTAAAACGCGGTATATGGCTTACCGGCGGTGGTGCCCTCTTGCACGGACTGGCTGAACGCCTCACCAGCAAAATCACCATCCCATTCCACGTGGCCGAAGACCCGCTTCACTGCGTCGCTCGCGGTACAGGCGTGGCGCTCAAGAATACACAGAACTTCGGTTTCCTCATTCGCTAACTAACCTGCGGACATGAGGAACCTGTTCGAGTTCATAATCAATCATAGCCACCTCCTTCTCTTTCTTTTGTTGGAGGTGGTGGCTTTTTTGCTGATTACATCCCGTCAGTCTTACCCTCAGTCCACGGTCCTCACTGCCTCTAATCGCGTAGTGGCTACTACCAACCAAACGGCCGATAACATAGCCTCTTACTTCCACTTACGCAGGGATAACGAGGACCTCAATGCCGAGGTATGCAGGCTCCAACAACAGGTGCAAGACCTCAGGAACCAACTCGAGCCGCGCGTTGAGCAACCCAATGATTCGGCGCCGATTTATCAATATGCCCATCTGAGATATCGCACCATACCTGCTAAGGTCATCGACCTCACCACTAACCATCAGCAGAACTACCTCACCCTCAACAAAGGAGCCAGGGATGGGATTGCCGAAGGAATGGGTGTCATATCCGACAAAGGCATAGTCGGTATAGTGGGACGCGTCAATGACCGATTCGCACTCGTCATTCCGGTCATACATACCTCTACCCATCTGTCTGCACGTATCCTCAAGAACGGCCACCTGGGTTTTACCCATTGGAATGGACGTGATTCGCATTATATCGACCTTATGGAGGTGGGCAGACATATATCCGTCTCCCTGGGCGACACCATCGTCACCAGTGGACTGACTCCTACTTTTCCCGAAGGACTACTCATTGGCGTAGTGGATAAAGTGCGGCTGGAGGAAGGTGATAACTACTACACCATCCGTATGGCGCTCAGCACCGATTTTCATCAACTCCGTTACGTACAAGTGCTGGATAACCCATCCGCTGTATCCATGCAGCAACTCGTAGATAGTGCATTAGTAAATAATGAATAACGCAGCTAAACATATTATCCGTCTTGTGGTGCTGATCCTCTTGCAGACCCTACTCATCAATAACCTGCATTGGTTGGGCATCTTCCATCCCTCTATCTACGTCATCGGACTACTCCTCTTGCCGGCTACCCTCTCCCGCACAGCCGAACTATTCATCGGTGCCGCTGTCGGACTAATCATGGATATGATTTACTCTACCGCAGGAGCACACATGGCGGCTTGCGTGGCGGTGGCGTACTTCCGCCCTCTGCTTATTCAACAACTCGTTCAGGATGCCAATCGTATAGGCACTCAGGTATGCTCCGCTTCCATGGGAACCAGGCAGTTCATCATACTGGCCTTACTCATGATCGTGCTGCATCAAGCCCTCGTTCTCTTCCTCGAAGCATGGAGCCTCGACCATTCCGGATGGCTCATCTTATCTACTGTATGCAGCTCCGGCGTTACCTTCCTTCTCGCCTGGCTTTATGATCGTACACAACGATGATTAACGATACGTACTATAGACGACGCTACGTGATAGCGGGCATTGCCATCGCTATCGTGGCGATTTATATTATCCGGCTCTTTGCGCTCCAGATAGTGGACCAATCACGGCGAGCAAAGGCGGATAATAACGCCCTCGTACGACAACCGGTCTATGCGTCTCGCGGACTCATATACGACCGAAACGACTCGCTCCTCGTCTTCAATCAACCAATCTACGAGGTCCTCATCATCATCCGTGAGATGGGAACCAACTTCAACGTCCCCGCTTTCTGCCAAGCGCTGCAAATCGACACTACTTATTATAATACGCGCATGGCGTGGATACGCGACCGCAATAAGAACCGAGGCTACTCTAAATATACCCACCAACTCTTCATGGGACAACTCAAAAAAGAAGATGTCAGCCTCCTCGAGGAACGACTATACCAATTCCCAGGTGTCTCTATACGCAAACGCACCCTGCGCGATTATAACTACACCGCTGCGGCACATATCTTAGGCAGCGTTGGCGAAGTGAACCAACGCGACCTGGACCGAGACCCCTACTACCAGCAGGGTGACTACTCCGGCAGAGACGGCATCGAACGCCAGTACGAAATAGACCTGCGGGGCGTCAATGGCGGCGAAGTACTCATGCGCGATAATCGCGGACGTATTCGTGGATCGTACCATAATGGCGAACTCGACCGATCGGCAGTCGCCGGCAAGAACCTACAACTCGGTATAGACATCGATATACAAGAACTGGCGGAACAACTAATCGGCGACAATATAGGCAGTGCCGTGGCAATCGAACCTGCCACCGGCGAAGTGCTGGCTCTCGTCAGCATGCCCGGTTGGGATCCGCGTGAACTGGTTGGTAAGGCTCGCAGCAAGAACTACAACGCACTCCTCAATGACCCCCGCAAACCCCTGCTCAACCGCGCCACACAAGCTACTTACTCACCAGGTTCAACCTTCAAAACCCTCCAGACGCTGGTCTGCTTGGACCAAGACGGCATCAAACCTTCTACCCTCTATCCTTGTAACGGACCTGAGTCCACTCCTATTAAATGTACCCACCATCATGGCAGTCCCGTGGACCTTGGTATGGCCCTCGAACAAAGTTGTAACCCCTACTACTGGTGCGCCTTCCGAGACCTGCTACAACGCGACGGATATGGCAATCAAAATAATACGTTTAGACATAACTATGCGCGGTGGCGCGAAGGCATAATGAAGTTCGGTTTAGGCAGTCAATTTGAGGATTCCGACATCCCCAATCAGCGTTCCGGCAGCATCCCCTCCGTTAAGTTCTACGACCGCTGTTATGGTAAAACAGGCTGGAAAGCCATCACCATCCGTTCCCTCAGTATCGGTCAGGGTGAGGTGCTCGTCACCCCCCTTCAACTCGCTAACCAGGCCGCTTGTCTCGCTAACGATGGTTACTATATCACCCCGCATTTGCTGCATAATGACTCCACCTATAAGACCAACTCCCATCGCCACGAAACAGGCATCGATACCGCCTATTTCCATATCGTCAAGGATGGTATGGCACGCGTCATGACCAACGGTACCGGACGATGGCATAATATAGCTAAATGGCATATTTGTGGTAAGACTGGAACAGTCCAAAACCCCCATGGTAAGGACCATGCTATCTTTATCGGTTTTGCTCCCAAGGAGAACCCCAAGATTGCTGTGGCGATTGCGGTGGAGAATGTCGGCTTCGGCGCCACTTGGGCGTGCCCGATTGCCGTCAAGATGATTGATATGTACCTCACAAAACACTACCCTGAATTGGCTTCAGAACCTATCATTGATGAACAGACGAAATAGTATATGGAGTGGACTGGATTGGGTCACTATCTTCCTTTTCCTGGCCCTGGCACTGTTTGGATGGATGAACATCTACGGAGCTGGTTATAGCTTTGAGCAAACCAGTATTTTCTCGTTCTCCAACCGCGCCGGTAAGCAGTTCGTTTGGCTCATGACCGCACTCGTCTTAGGATTTGCTATTCTGCTCATTGACGAAAAAACCTACGACGTACTCGGCTATTGGCTATATGGCGCCACGATCCTCTTGCTGCTCATAACACCTGTCTTGGCGCACGATATCAAAGGCTCCCTTTCATGGATTACCTTCGGACCGATTAGTCTGCAGCCTGCCGAATTTGCCAAGTGCTTCACCGCCATTGCTATCGCTAAATACATGGGTCGGTATGGCTATCAGGTTCGCTCGTGGAGGGACCTCGTCGTACCTTGTGCCATGGTCCTACTGCCCATGTTTATCATCATGGTGCTGCAGCGCGAAACAGGTTCGGCTCTCGTCTTCCTGGCCTTCCTCCTGCCGCTCTACCGACAAGGTATGACCGGCAAACTCATGGCGGCTGGTGTCATTGCTATCGTCGTGGGAGTGGTGGTACTCAAGGTCGGACTCATACCTGACTCCTTGCTGGATAAAGTGCTGCAACCCCACCAAAAAACACGTATCGAAGTTCTTTTAGGAATGAAAGAAGACCCCACCGGAGCAGGATATAACGTCAACCAATCGCTGATTGCCATCGGTTCCGGAGGATTCTTCGGAAAAGGCTATCTAAAAGGCACACAAACCAAACTCAAGTTCGTGCCAGAGCAGGATACCGACTTCATTTTCTGCACCGTCGGTGAAGAGTGGGGGTTCTTTGGCTCCCTCGTCGTCTTACTGCTCTATCTGGCGTTTATCTTGCGCCTTATCATGATTGCTGAACGCCAACGCGATGTCTTTAGTCAGGTCTATGCCTATTCGGTGGCAAGTATTTTCTTGGTCCACCTTGCCATCAATGTCGGCATGGTCTTAGGCCTCTTGCCGGTCATCGGCATCCCTCTGCCTATGTTCAGTTACGGCGGCTCCTCCCTCTGGGGCTTCACTCTCCTTCTCTTCATTCTCCTCCGCCTCGACGCCTCCCGCGTCAACAAACTCCACTAATGTCCTTCTCGTTCTAATAACATAACATCAACATAAGATAGTAAAAGGTCTCCAAAACTTTCCATTTGACACCTTGACTTTTCCGCGCTTTTTTTATTAACAACGTGTTCCGCGAAGTATATTTATAGTCCCTTATGGGACCTGAAGGTATAGCCTTCGGTTAGTATTTGTGTTAGTTGGGATAGAGAGGAGCTTGCTCATCGGTAGCCCAAGGGACAAATACGGATAAATATAATCTTTTTGCGTTTTCTGCGTAATCCGCGGGAACAATCAATTACCTGCGGTGCTGTTGGCTTGGACCTTTACGCCTTGCGTTAGTTTACGTTTGCGTTTGCGTTATCGTTTATGTTAATCCGCCATTCCGCCACTGGCGGATTGTGAATCACAAAAAACGATTCTATCCCCCTACCTCTCGTTTCTCGTCTGCGTTCGCTTCCTTGCGCTACAACGCACAAAAAAGCGATAATATCGTTACTGATATTACCGCTTAAAATATTTTTGTAAGTCATATTTAATGCTCTGCTAAGAAATCATAGAAGATTTGAACAATCTCATCATGCTCAGGATTATCCTTTCTTAAGATTAATCCATAATAATAGTCAACTCCTTTATTATCTTGACTATGATAAGTGTTTAGCGTGTACTTGAAATTGGCTTCTGCCGTGCTAAACCAACTACTAAATAGTCGGGCCCTAAATGCTTGTTTTTGGTCATTAACATCGCAAATATACAAGACTGCTGACTCACTAACATGATTAAAGAAATCTTCAATAATCGCAATAATGGTCTGCCCTATTAAAGGGTCTTTACTTTGAGGTTTGTCTTGATCAACTACGTAAAGGTAATAGCCGTCTTTATCTACAATAAATATGTCATGGGAAAAGCCTACCAAGTAGCGAACATTGCCCGCCGTTACAAAACTAACGGACATTTCATCCACCGGCACAACCTGATAAGGAGCAACCCTATTTATATCCTCTACTGATAGAAACGCCATGGCTTATAAAGACATAGATGCCAACTTAATTTTCATTTGTGCCTCCATAGCTGCCTTCATATCCAACATGCGTTGTCGAGCGGCTCGCTTTTCCTCTAAGGAATTGTACTTAATTGCTGTCATAATTGTATCTATTTGCGTTTTACGACGCAAAAGTACTATTTTTTTTTGATATATGCAAATAAAAATGACAACTTCAGGAAGAAATTGTCATTTTTATAACGAGTATCCGTCAACTTTTGCGAGGTTGTTTCTTCTACGATACCTGCGGTGCTGTTGCCTTGGACCTTCACGCGTCGCGTTAATTTACGCTTACGTTAATTATTCTGCGCTTTTCTTATTAACAACGTTTCCGCGCCTTATATTTATTGTCCCGTATGGGACCTGAAGGCTTAGCCTTCGATTAGTTGTGTAGTGTGGTGGGGTGTTGGAAGTTTACTTACGAACAAACCAAACACGAACAACGAATAAATATAATCTTTCTGCGTCTTTCTGCGAAGTCTGCGGGAGATATTTCACCTTTTTGCGAAAAATAAAAAGACTAAGAGCCGAGGTCTCCCCCGGCTCTCCGTTCTCGTCAACATTTTGCCTAATTCCTAATTGGTTAATTGGCGTTAGCTTTGCGCCTCCGCCATGCCGCAGCGCCCCCTGCCATCGCCATCAATACCCACAAACCATCGCCTATCGGATCTGCGAAAGGCTCGTCCTGTGAAGGCGGACGCGTCGCTGTACGTGCTATTCGACCATTAGATGAGGCTGGCGTCTCGGCCATCACAACTCCGGATTCAGCTGCACTGGGAAGGTACGAACCTGTACCTTCCATCGTGCTAGTTGATTGGAATCCCGTTTGAGGTATTTCAGCAAACTGGGCGTTTATACTCATTGCAATTGTTAAAGCAATTGTTGTAACAATATATTTCATCGTTTTCATAATCTTATCTCCTTTCTTTCTTCTTACTTAATTACTTCTTAATTGCTTTAATAAACTTACCGGTTGTGCTGTAAACCTTTCCTCGCATCAAGATATACATCTTGTCGTTGTGAACAATCTTAACTGGCATCTCATCCATACTATCTACTCCGGACAAGTCCGTACCTATATTATGGTTGAAGACGATGCTCAATGCAAAGCGATCTTCATTCGTGCCGGCTGTAGTCTCAAAGTCGTAGTCAACCGACTTCAAGTCTGCTACAGGAGCACCATTCTCCAGTAAGTAGATATGCTCTACACTTGGTGCAATATCATATCTGTCATTGTCGAACGAAATGGTATATTCGCCTGCCTTCGGTGCCAGATATCCTACGGGGATATAACCCTTAGCGTAGTCCTCATTCATGGCGTTGAAGGCCAACTTGTAGTCTTCGGTAATCGTGTAGATGGCCATTGCTTGACCTAACTCTTTGCCAAGGTCACTCATCATCTCATAACCCTCGCTGAAGTCCTCGCCAATCAATAGACCGCAGTTATCTGTAACTTGACCATTGCTCATTAAGATACCCAATTCAATCTCTTCCGGCTCATCGTTCTTCGCACGGGCAACTACACTATTTTGGATGTTCCCCTTGTCGAATGTCAAAGTACCACCTGTTTGTACTTGTACGAAGAAGTGACGGAATGGTTTCAAAACGGCATCTTGTACACGAACCTGTTCAAAGCCTCGACCATCATCGTGCGGAATCGTTACATAACGAACCATCTCGCCATTCCAATGATAACCTCCGGTCCAATTCTCCTTGTCATCCTCCGTTTTAACTAACTGACCAACGTACAACTTACCACCAAAGGTAGCATCGTCCGCTTTACCGAAGTTAGCCAAGTATGGGTTACCTAAGCAGTTCCAGCCCTTATGGTTATCACGGATAGCAGCATCGTGTCCCCAAGCATAAACCTCTACTTCTGCAACACTCTCGCTACCAGGAACAGCATCTGTCCAACCGGTTGCCATGGGGAAACGAAGAATTGCATAATTCTGAGTCTCAATAGTGGGAGCACCCGAAACGGTGTAACCTACACCTCTATACAACGGAGTCTCTTTCTCGTCATAGTAATACCACGACGACTTAGTTCCGGCATAATCAGCACGTTTCTGACCATCGTATGCATCAATGAATAAGTTACCACCTTCCTTCACACTGGTACCATTCAGATACGAGATAGCCGTTTGCTCAACTGCAAATGGTACACTCATACCATGCATCTGGTCAAGGTCAACACGTTTCTCGTAGTTAACCTGTGTTGCGGAACAGGTTCCTCCAATGTATAACTGAGGTTCATCGTAACCCATGGTATAAAGACCATCCTTGTAAATCTCGTCATAACCACCACGCATCGTAATCAAAGAGGTCTTCAATGTCTTCTCTGCCGGAACAATCACCTTAGATTTCGGATAGATAGTTACGTTCTTGAACGTATTGTGCGTTCCGGTAGTAGCATCCACGGTCAGTGTTGCACCGTCACGAACTACCAAGTCATTATCTTGGTACTTGGATTGTGCAGACAGACCACCTAACAAATCGGTACTCGTAGCATACGTACCTCTACTCAATATGATAGG
>JAGHRV010000006.1 GCA_018066175.1 Candidatus Colicola equi
GGACGGTACATCCTGCCTAAAAAAAGCAAATTCCAATCAGAATTCGGAGGCTCGGTGTCGCCCCGCCAAGCGGGGAGAAACCAACTCACGGAAGAGGGGACGAGCAAGGGAGTGCCGAATATACAACGAAAAAAATGTGGGACGCCAACTGAGGCGCGTCTAAAGTTCCGTAGCATCTCCGTAGCATGTAATGACCTACTAAGCCCCACATAAGCCCCGCAAAAAGCACGGTTTTCGGCAGGTTTAGGCGGGGCTTACCTTAGCTGCATGTGGTCCCGAAATGGTCGCCTACTTCAGACGCTTTTTAGTTACTTTTTGATTTTTGTGCATGGACGAGTGGCAGATAAAGCACTTTTTCCTATATAATATTTTATTTTTTCTTCCTATGCGGGGATTATATATATATTAGAAAACATCTGCCACATCTGCCACATCTGCCACTACTTGATTTTTATAATCCTCTACGATTTTTCGCGCATCTGCTTGACTATTACCATGTTCCACCACAAAATAGCCTTGTATCCTGCCTAATATCTTTGTGGCAGATCATTATGGCTTACACCCAAACTGAAAGATAGAAAAGTTAATAATCGTACATTTTGAGGTGAAGGTTGTTTGCATATATGGTGCACAATACGTGCATATAGGATGCGAGGCAGAGAACGAATTGTTTTCTGCCCCGCAAGAGATTAATAAGAGGAAACGTTTGAAAGTCCTGGCTACTGGCAGACTGCACGAACAGACCGTCCGCAATTGCGGTAGTAGTAATATCCCAAAATCACATTGGCCGAACTAAAACCAAAGTCATATGCACAATCAGACCCGTATATTTCGTCAAGCGTAGACGACCAATAACTACCAAGCACACCTACACCAGAAAGGCTAGTGTCATCACGATAACCACCCGCCGGAAGAAAAATAGAATTGCCGTTTCTGCCCTTTATTTGGTAACCTTTTATTCCGTTTTGAGTCGCCCATGTCCAAGTACATTTTGCATTTAGTTCGTTCCACTCATTACTAGTTGGCATACGCCAATTACCTTTCCAATTCACACGAGCTGCATCGTCTGCAAGATCAAGGACGGTTTTGTTATCTACTGTGCCATAATATTCCATCGTGCAGTATTTGGTCAATTTACTAGAAGAGCCATTGCAATATTTGTACGTACTCCAATCATACTTGGTTTTGGGCTTGGTCTCACCCCATGCGAAATAATCGCCATACTCCTCCGGCTTAGATGCTCCCACATTGCAGGTAGCCCACTTAACAGATAAACCTAAATCAACATACTGATGACCATCTCCTGTTCCTCCTTTTTCGGTCTTGAAACTTTTCACTGCGCCATATTCATACTGCATGTTGTTAAGAATCAAATAAGCACGATAATAATACTGCGTTTCTGCGGATAGCCCAGTGGCTGTAATAGAAAAAGTTTGACCAATCAGTTTGTCTCCTTTCAATGTCTGACCTCCGTAAGACGATACATCAGATTCCTTTTCAGAAATCAGCATGCCATACTCAACTGATTCGTAGTCGGCTATTTTTATGCCAACCTGCCCTGTTAATAACGCGCTACTTGATGTAATATCTGTAGCAGAGATAGTTTCTACCAATGCACTCTTTTCTTCCGATGTGCTGTCGGATTTTTTCTCACATGCTGCAAATAACACTGCAAGCATTGGTAATAAAAATAAAAGTTTTGTTTTCATAAATTTGTTATTAAATAAGTTTGACATTTTTCAAAGGTACAGATACAATTTGATCTTTTTCCGAATCCACAATGTGTGCCATAGAAACGACTACAGAATGTCCTGCGGCATCTGATTGACTTGCAGAAGAGATTTCAATTAACACACCTTTGTGTGTCTCGTTCATTTTTTGCCACTCTTTGTCTGATTGATCAAACATACCCGGCTCTTCATACGGCTTTAAGGTGTACACTACATTTCTTTCTTTCATAATGAGATAATAATTTTCTTTGCTTGTGAATTCCGCCAAGCAGGGTACAATAAAAAAGCGTGGAATCCTTACCATTGTCATTCCGTATTCAAGGTCCTCGCATGACCTACCTGATAGAATGACAACGCAGAATTTCACGCTGGAATATACGAACTAAAAGGCATACCGAGATGGTACAACCAATTAAGGGATATTCCCCATGAACATCTACCTTTGTCTTATTCTTGATCAGGTTAAAAACTTGCGAGGTTTTGAATACCAAGAACAAGCGTCAGTAAACGCCTTTTATTATGTCTGAACCCCACCCCGTAAAGAGACATAATCCCCTCCAGCGTGGAATTCGAGTGCAAATATACAACAAAAATTTGGAATTTGCAAATAAAAATGCAATTTTTAATAAAAAACGCCTATCTATTTTGATGTAGATAGACGTTTAATCACGATTTATATGTCATGCATCGTTTTTACGATGCCGGTTAATCATAGGCTGGGGTAGTTGTATATGTTATTTAATTTGCTACTTGCCCATATTCATAAATACTATCACTCGGTAGGTCGATTTCTTCTGACCAAGTAACACATGTCCGACTCGGATCTAACTGAAAATTCTTAAACAAATTAACCTCAGTTAATAAATTCGCAAAAGAAGGTATCGTGGAGATATCACTCTTCACATCATAATAAACTTCACGACCATCATCAAATCGAACAAAAAGAATATAGTCATTCAATGGTTGTATGTCCTTTATTCGTGGTATCATAGGGGTGGTAATTTAACAATAACTTGCTCTTTCCACATTTTTTCCAAATCAGTCTTATGGAGAGTAAGCCACTCTTTCACTAATTGTTGTGCCCTTATGGGTAGGTCTCCATCCATCATTTCAAACGTTTTAATATCAAACGTTCCAACATATTCATTATATAATGCGTGAATATGTGCAGGCTCATGTTCTTTGGGCTTGAAGAACATCTTAATAACTATTCCATAAAATCTACTAATTTCAGGCATATTCTATTTGTTTTTGCAGTTTTGCGGTGCAAAGTTACAATTTTTTTTGGATATATGCAAATTTTTTTGTACTTTTGCAGTCCGAAAACAAACATTTCATCTTTTCCTATGTTTATTATCGGCATTGCGGGCGGCACCGGCTCGGGTAAAACAACGGTGGTTAGAAAACTTATTGAGCGTCTTCCTAAAGGCGAAGTTACCGTTATCCCTCTTGATTCGTACTACAACGATTCGTCCGATGTCCCTCCTGAGGACCGGCAAAAAATCAACTTTGACCACCCCGATGCTTTCGAATGGTCGCTAATCAGTAATCACCTGCAAAGTCTGAAGGCTGGGCAAGCGATTGAGCAACCTATCTACGACTATATCACCAGCACGCGCAGCACCGAGACTGTGCATGTCGAACCCAATGATATCGTTATTGTGGAAGGTATCTTGACCTTGCATAACCCTGAGTTACGGGAGCAAATGGACCTGAAGGTCTTTGTAGATGCCGACCCCGACGATCGACTGGTGCGCGTTATCAAGCGTGATATAGTGGAACGCGGGCGCACCGTAGAAGCCGTCATTGAACGGTATCAACGTATCGTTAAACCCATGCATGAGCAGTTCGTCGAACCATGCAAGCGGTACGCTAATGTCATCATCCCGCAAGGCGGACATAACAACGCCGCCATCAATATGATGACTAAGTTCATCAAACAACAAATGCACGAAAAAGGAGAATAATGATTCTTCAACTCTTCTGGACATACATCAAGATTGGCACCTTCACCATCGGTGGAGGATACGCTATGTTGCCGTTGATTGAGCAGGAAGTGGTGGATAAACATCATTGGTTGGATGGCGAAGAGTATGCTAATATGATTGCATTGGCGCAGGCTGCTCCGGGATTGATTGCCGTGAATAGTGCTATTTTTATCGGGCATCGTCTCGCAGGGTGGAAAGGGGTGTTAGCATGCGTATTAGGTGCCGTACTGCCGTCCATCATTATCATCCTGCTCATTGCTATGTTCTTTCGTGATATCAAAGATAATCCCACTATCGAGGCTATCTTCAAGGGCGTCCGACCTGCCGTAGTTGCACTCATCGCTGCCACTGTTATCCGCCTCGCCACAAAAATATGACCTATCTCGCACTCATATACGTCTTTCTCAAAGTCGGTTTATTAGGCTTTGGTGGAGGAATGGCCATTATCTCGCTTATTCAGGGAGAAGTCCTGTCGCGGGGGTGGCTGACGCAAACGGAGTTCGTAGATATAGTGGCGATTAGTCAGGTTACTCCCGGACCGGTAGGTATGAACTGCGCCACATACGTGGGCTATGCCGTCGGAGGTGTATGGGGGGCGTTATTAGCCAGTGTCGCTATCGTCATACCCAGTTTGGTCATTATGCTCACAATATGCTATGTGTATGAAGCGATTAGGAACCATTTTCAGCAGAATCGAACGTTCCAAATCACCATGCGTGTCATTCGTATCTTAGTCGTCCTCTTAGTGGCTCACGCAGCCTATACACTCATGACTCCGGCATCGTTTATTGACTACACCAGCTGGATCATCTTCGCCGTCGTCTTCGTCCTCATGCTCCTGCCCCTATTCAAAAACGCTAAACGCTCAACGTTAAACGCTAAACGCTCAATGTTAAACGCTACACTCTCCAACCCCATTCTTCTCATCCTCCTCTCCGGTCTCGCCGGTTGGTTATTATATGCTTGATATATGATTCATCCGTTAATTGATACTCAACTTATTACACGTGCCAAGCAGTTGATTGATCAGGCACAAACGATTGTTGTTGTAACGCATATCTCCCCTGACGGAGATGCCATGGGTTCGTCGTTGGCTATGCGGTGGTTCTTGCAAGACCAGGGCAAGCAGGTCTCGGTGATTGTGCCGAATGAATTTCCGGCTTTCTTAAGTTGGTTGCCCGGAGCGCAAGATGATGTTATCTTTGATAAGGATCCTGCTGCAGCAACGGCGTTATTAGATGCTGCCGATTTAGTGATTGTTACGGACTTCCAGGAACCCAAACGCAGTGGTAAAATGGCGGATTGGTTCACCAAAAATTCTGCCACCTGTAACCTGTCCCCTGCCACCTGCCCCCACACTCCAATCATTATGATTGACCATCACCTGCATCCGTCGGATATGGCTGATGTCACAATCTCCTATCCCCAGTGTGCTTCTGCTTCCGAACTCGTCTACCGCTTCATCCGTCAGTTAGCAATTATCAATATTCAATCTTCAATATACAATACTCAGTACTCAACTTGCATCTACACCGGTATGATGACCGACACCGGCAATTTCCAATTCAATAGCAACGATGCCGAGATGTACGAGATTGTGGCGGAACTGATGCGAGCCGGAGTGAATAAGGATGAGTGTTACGATAAGGTCTTTAATCAGTATCACGAAGGACGTATGCGTCTGGTGGGGTACTGTTTACACACCAAGATGCGTGTTTTCCCCGAACATCATGTGGCGTTGATTGCACTCAGCAGTAAGGAACTCAAACAATTCAATTTCCGCAGTGGTGATGCCGAGGGAATAGTCAATATGCCGTTGCAGATTAGTGATGTTTATTATAGTGTTTTCATGCGTGAAGATACGGATAAGATCAAACTCAGTTTCCGCAGTCAGGGCGACCGACCTGTCAATACATTTGCTGCAGATATCTTCAATGGTGGCGGACATAAGAACGCTGCCGGAGGCGAACATTACGGCACCCTCCGCGAAGCCGTCAACCTGTTCCTAAATAACTACGAAAAGTATTGCAAATAGGTGCTTACTTTTAGATTTTTGAGCAGAATCTTCTTAATAATCGTACATTTTGAGGTGAAGGATGTTTCAGGTAAGGATCAGGTAAGGGTCAGGTAAGGATACGAGGCTAAAAAATGCCCAAACCATTTCCCAAAAATCTTAATAATAGTAAACTTTTGGTCGCCTAATGAGTGTTTAGAGGGTGTTTAGACACTGTCGACCGACCCTCGATCCCCCAAATCACCTATAACATAGATTAAAATCTTAATAATAGTAAACTTCCGCGAAGTTTACTTTTTTGTGAACAAGACCGATGTCTACCTTATTTAGGAAAAGTCAATTTGATAACAACAAAGTAAAATATGCCGTTTTGTAAACAGATTGCGGATTCTCTTCTTGATTTACGAACCGGAAAAATCCAGTTTCCATACCATAAGTAAGTATAACCAATAATAAAGCAGTCCATGCATAAAATTTAGTAATCGTACCATACTCTGCGGTTTGATTAAATACATAAGTACAAATTGGCAATAATAAATAATTAAGGAACTTGACCACTACAGTACTTACCCCATAGATCGCAGTATCTTTTGCCAAACCTACAATATTTTGTTTACGCGACGTTAACATAAATTATTTTTTATTCTTTGTTAATGTGCAATTTTACATTTATTATTGGAAATTAATGTCTCTCTTGAATGTAATAAAAAGTATATAGTTATTATTGTTGCAAAGACCATTGTAACAATAGATGCTTCTATGCCGCAACTGCCACCTATCATTAAATCGGATCCTTGAAATTGGGCTTGAATCATAGAGGTATCAGCACTACTACCGGAAACTGCACTTCCAAAGACACTATTTTCCAATACATTCCATATCCAATGAATTCCTAATGGCATCCAAATAGACCCACTATATAGATACGATGCCCCCAACATGAACCCCACTAATGTTATCCCTACAAATCCCATCCATGTCATTCCTGAATTAAAAATATGAATGAGTCCAAAAAGTACCGAACTAATAACGAGAGCTGCAACGGTGTTCCATTTGATGCCAATAAACCGGAGAATAATGCCACGAAAGACAATTTCTTCACAACATGCTCCTATAAGATAGAATGCTAAACTCAATAACAAAGACATTCCATGAAAAGAAAATCCTTCGATGGTATAACACTTAAAGACCATCAAAGATAAAATGATTGAACATATACAAATTATTCCGATCAAAATTCCTATACTAAGATTTCTGAATATATGGGACATCGAACTATGTTCCCAAGTAACGTGACCTGTTTCAATTGTATTTGCTAAAAGTAAATATAATCCTAACAGCACACCTCCCAGTATGAATTCACAAATTATTCTCCCCCAATAGGAGGGAATAAAATGGACAAGTTGATATATAGGAGAGTCAATATAGGTAAATATGGCGGAACTAATGATAATAAAAATTATTACTTCCCATGTTTTTAGTTGGTAAATATTTCTCATTGTTTTTAACTCCATAAATTGAAAATCTTTATTTATTAATACTTTATAGCATTGTAGCAAATGATTCCCATTCTTCTTCGGTAATACCATTTTCTAAGAATACTTGTTTCAACTCCGGAATGGAAACATATCAAACTATCAGAGAGCCTTTCGCTAAATAAAAAAGTTTGCTTAACCATAAGCGGATATCCCAAATCAAGTTCATTGCCTAAAAATTGTCCTGTCGATTTTTCATCACTCATAATAACAGCAATTTTTGAAGTTACCGGATGTGCAAAAATACTTGATATAAAAAACATGATGTCTAAGACAACAATAATTCTTTTCATAGTGACAAACGCTAAGTATTAAAATAACGGTGGGGATATTTCCCATATGAGAATGTTTATCCCCACCAAAACGCAATCTTACAATTCAATCTTTATACAATGCTTGACTTCTGGAACATCGCAGAATTTTATCTCTACCACATAACAATTCTTAAATTCAATTCCAAAACACATTTTGACTTCCACATCAGCACATGCCACGAATAGTATTTACGCGGAATCCTACCGAAATAATGGCATCTAAGTTATAGAAGCCAACTTCACGTTTAACCCAACGACCGCCTTCTGATTGAACTAGTTCCAAAATGGAACACGTTGCTTTTGATGTTGACGTTGTTTAGTCATCAAACCGGGTGTCAATATCCTCCTGGGCATCGTCGTCCGGAGCACGAGTGATGTGCTTCTTGGCGGATTGGAAAGCCTGCAATAGACTCGCCTCCATCTCACGAATCTCCGCCTCCTCCTGACTGTGAATCAACTCATCTAACTCGCGACGCTCCATCGTAGTCAGGTCTTCGCCATACTGCTCATGTAAACGTCTCTTCTCATAACGGCGAGCTCGCAATAGATAAACAATACACGATGCCGTAAAGTACGCAATCGAGAGTACCCACATCATGATATACTCATACGAAGTGGTATCTAAGGTGGCACCCATTGAATTTAAGTGCAGGAAACTATGCACACCCCAAGTATAGGGCACAAAACTTCCAACCCATTGCCAGGCCTCCGGCATACTGAGCACAGGCCAACTAACACCACTCATGAATAGGAAAATAAGCGAAGAAGGCATCAGCATAACCATACCTGTTTCGCGCTCCTTCATAAAGGACGAAAGCAGAATACCAAAGTAGATAGTTGAGATAAGGAACGGTACCATCCATTTGAGAATATCTCCTACCTGACCCACCTGCGGCAAACCAAATAGACGCGGCACTAAAATGACTGTGTAACTCGCCATCGCCATGTAAATAATGAAATACGCCAGTCCACGACCTATCAAGATACGGAACGTTGAATAACGACGTCTGCGTCCAGGCAAAATAAAGACCTCACGGTTCTCCTGAGCTGCCGTTCCGGTTAGCATAGAAATACCAAAGATAAGGGTTTGGTGCAAAATCAATACCAACACACACGGAATGAGGAAATGGCCATAGCCTCCACTCTCCACAAACATCACGTTCTCTTCGTACGGAGAAGCCTGCACAATCGCCCAACTTAACTCCTTATCCATATTCATCGCCTCATAACGCTGAATCTGAATATCGTACATGTCCTGCAACATCACTTTATTAGCTCCTAAATAGACGTTTTTCATATAAAGGAACGACGACATATCGCAGAACAACGATAACGTAGCAGTTTTGAGACCTGAAGCCAGGTTATTATTGAAGTCCGAGGGAATATACAAGATACCTCGTACCACGCCATGCTTAAGCAAATCTTCCGCCTCCGCCATCGACATGCACATGTGCGTCACCTCTACCTCACTAGTAGCATGGTAATCATGAATGAACTTACGCGACTCCGTAGAGTGGTCCATATCCACTACCGCTACCGGCACTTCGGTCAGGGCATTCTTGTAATACAATACATTATACAACAGCGGATAAGCAATCACTGCCACAAAGAAAAGCACAATAACACCCGGATCATGGAAAATACGACGGAACTCCTCACAACATACATTCCATGTATCATGTATCTTAAGGATGATATTGCTTTCTACGCGACGCATGCTGGATTCATGCTTCACTTTCTGTTTTAATTCGTCTCTTGTCATTTTAACGGGTAATTTTGGTTAATAAATGCATTCCTTAGACGAATCATTACTCCTAAGGGTAGGATCATAAAAATCACTAAATAGATAAAGATAGGCAGCGAGTCCACAAACGGATTACCCATCAATGCCTCGTTGCTATAAATCCTGAAATAGTGCCGTAGAGGGAAGATATTCACTAATCCCCTAAACGCCGGCAACATACCGGTAACAGGGAAGGTAAATCCGGAACAGGAGAAACCCATCATACCATATAAGGCACCAATGGAGATAGCATCACGCAGGACCGGCAAGAGACCTACTATCACAATACCCATCGCCTGCATCGCTAATACCAAGCACACCACCGCTACATTAACAGTCCATAAATCTCCCATCATGGGAAACTGCAAAATACGGAAAAGCAGCAAATTAAGCGATATACCCATCATACAATACAGGATAGTATGGGGTAGGAACTTACCACCAAGTGCCAAAATAATATTGCCTTTAGCCTCCGCCATCAGTTCGCGGGAGGTCTTCCACTTTAACTCCATACCCAGTGTGTAGATAGTGATGATGAGCACAATCAGTCCCAATATACCCGGCAGAAGGATACTGCATAGATAAACAGCGTAGTTGCTGGTGGGATTAGCCAGCATGTGACCATCTACCGTGATGGGCTGAATGCGTTGCATAATAAGTTGGTCCGGCAGACCCTTCTTGCGCAGCACTTCGCGCTGGAAGGCTCCCGACACCATATTAGCAAAGGACAAAAGCTGCTTATACGCCGTCGTGCCTGCTAATGTATAGGCCATATTGGTGTAGAAAGTCAGCGTAGGACGCTTGAAATCCAGCATCTCTGAATAAAAATGCTTGGGAATAACCAAAATAGCATATACCTCGCCTTGCTGCATCGCTATACGTGCCTCCTCAAATGTGGCGCATCGGAAGTCACATTGCACCCCCTGCGTGGAATTGAGTTCATGCACCAACCGACGGGAAATAGAGGTCTGGTCTAAATCAACGACCGCAATAGGCATATCCTCCGTTGCTCCTTCATGCAGAAGACTCAGGAAGAAAATGCAGCTCACGAAGAAAACTATAATCGTTGAATAGAAATACAACGGCTTATAGTACATAATCTTCATCTCGCGCTTGGCTACACGGAAAATCGTACTAAATATTTCTTTGAAATTCACGGTCAATGCTTTTTATCATTAACGAACAATAATAGCGGTCATACCGGGACGTAATCCTACCGGTATTTCGCCCAATGGACGAGCCTTAACATCAAAGGTCTTTACATCATAACTGCCATTAGTCTGTGTGGAACGCCACGTAGCATAACTGGCCATCACCTTGATATAGGTCACTTTAACGCGCCAAGTGCCGTTGCCCAAAGCAGGAATACGAATATCAAATTCGGAATGCAAGGTGATATCCTCTAACATATCTTCGCGGATAGCAAAGTGAAACCATACATCGGTCATATCCACAATGGACATCACCGGTGAACCTTGTCCAACTAACTCGCCGCGTTTGGGGAACATATCGGCTACTTCACCATCAATAGGTGAGAGCAGGTAACGCTCAGCCTTGGCGATATTCACTTCGTGAATCATACCATCTACGCGCTGTACCATGGCCTTGGCTGCTGCCTGATCCTCTTCGCGAGCACCCTTAACCGCCATGTTATACTGCGATTCCGCTGCATTGCGATTGGCCACTGCCACTTTGTATTGCGCTTCGGTCTCGTCGTACTTCTGAGTAGATACAACACCTTGTTCGTGCAGTTTCTTCACGCGTTCAAAAGACTTACGATATACTTCTTCGCCAGCCAACGCTTTCTGATACAGTTCGTATGCCCCTTGTATTTGCTCGGCGCGAGCACCATTGATGGCTTTTTGGTTTTGAGCCTCTGCAGCAGCGCGAGCAGCCTGGGCTTGCTCCAACTTAGCCTCCACTTCGGGACTGTAAATAACAACCAGCGTATCGCCTGCATGCACAAAATCACCTTCTTCTACCAGATAGCGTTCAATACGTCCGGGCACTTTACCCGATACACGGTACTCTGATGCCTCCGCTTCTCCGGAAATCTGGATGGGCTGAGGTCTAACGGCTAAAATGCCGATTAATGCTACAATGATGATAACAGAGAAGAGCACGATTAGGCCCAACATCATGTTACCTTGCTTTTGATCAAATTGTTGTTGATTTGCCATATTATTATAATTTAATAGTTGTCAGTATTATTTGAGTGTTCCGGTATGTTGACGGAAGGTGAGTTCCGCCATGCGAAGTGCAATAGCGGCATCAATCTTCTCCGAATAAGCCTGTTGCCAAGCCGTCTGCGCCATCATCAGGTCGGTGGAAGTGGCCACCCCTTCTTCATACGCCGCTTGCGCAAAGCGTAAGTTCTCCTCGGCATTGCTGATATTGGCTTTGGCGCGGATTAAAGAGTTATTAGCCTCCACGACGCGGTGCTTGTCCTGAGTGGCTTGCAACTGAATCTTCTCAGATGCTTCTTCCATCTGTAACTCCACCGTACGTGCTTTATGCTTGGCGGCCTTGTAGTTTAATATATCGTTCGGGTGCGCGATAGGTACATTCAGTACCACACCCACCGAGAAGAAACCTTTGAAGTCCTTATTAAAACCGTTTTGCAGGTTCGGACTGGTGGCGATATAATTAGCCGAAGCCACTAAGTTAGGTTGGAGTGGGGCACTGGCTAATTTAACTCCTGCCTTGGCCATATTCTTGGCTTCGGACAGCATTTGCAGTTCTTCGCGACGACTCAGTATCTCATCCATCGATACTTCGTCATTAGTGATGATTACCTCGTCCAATCCGGTATCATCCAATACGATAGAATCGTTCAATGGCAGTCCTACCAACTGACATAAAGCCATCTTACTGAGAGCCAAACCGTCTTCGGCCTTGGCGACATTAGTCTCGGCTTCATTGAGTTTAACGCGCACTTTAAGTATATCGGCCTTGGTAGCCACTCCTTCTTCGGCAGCAGCCTCTACATTAGCCAGCAGTTTACGAATCAAACCCGCATACTGATGGGCTAATTTGCGCTTCTCGGATACACTCAGCACACGCCAATAAGCCTCTTCAACGTCCACAATGAGTTGTGCATCGTTCTTATGGCTCTTGATCTTCTCAATATTCTCGTACGAACGCATTAACTTGTAATACTGAATCACCTTACCGCCTACATAGATGGGCTGCACAAATCCTACTTGCACAGCAAACATGTGATGGGTGTCCATTGTCAGTTGTTTGTACAACTCGTCATACGTATTACCGATGCCTTTGTTAATCAGTTGGCCGATAACGGTTGAACCAATCGTGCTTAATCCGTTCTTGGACAGCGTAGCACCTGACGAGAGTGTCAGTACATCCGGCACAATATGAATCTGCTCCGAATTATACAGATACGCTCCATTAGCAGAGAACTTAGGAAAGAAATTAGCTACAGCAGCCTTGCGCATCAGCGTGGCGGCCTCTAAATTCTCCTTGTCAATCTGCGCCTGCTTATTGTCCTCTAATGCCATCTGACGGCAGTTCTCCAAGGTCAATAAATGCTCTGTGGCCATAATGAAGCCACTAACGCAGAGACTTACAAAACATACAATCAATTTTTGTTTAAACATATTATTATCAATTATTAAACTACACCACTAAATCCCATAAAGGCCATTGCTAATAAACCGGCAGTCACCAAAGCAATAGGCGTGCCTTGCATAGCCTTAGGAATCTTATTCATACTAAGTTGCTCCCGAATACCGGCAAAGAGCACGAGTGCCAAAGCAAAACCTAATGCGGTAGCAAAAGCAAAAATCGTACCTTCTAATAATCCGGGATTAGTGATGCCTGCCGGCAGTTTTTCCGTGCCATTAGCCACCAGAATAGCTACACCTAATAAGCAGCAGTTTGTGGTAATCAATGGCAGGAAGACGCCTAATGCCTGATACAAAGATGGAGATATCTTCTTGAGGATAATCTCAATCATCTGCACAAGCGCTGCAATCACCAAGATGAACAAGATAGTCTGCATAAACTCTAATCCCCATAGGATGAGCAGTTTATTGAGTAAATACGTCACTACTGTGGCTAAAGTGAGCACAAAAGCCACCGCGGCACCCATACCAAGAGCCGTGTCAATCTTCTTGCTGACTCCTAAGAATGGACAAATGCCTAAGAATTGACTTAATACGATATTATTAACGAATATCGCAGAGATGAATATCAAAAAGTAAATCATAGTCGTTATGAATTAGTTATTTATTTGCTGTGCTCTAAGCACTTTTGCACCAATGCCATCACATATCCTAAGCAGATAAAAGCACCGGGAGCCAATACAAAGATTAATGCCCCGTACGTATCGGAGAAGATATGTTGACCAAATACGCAACCTGTACCTAATATCTCGCGGATAGCACCAATCAGGGTAAGTGCCAAAGTAAAGCCTAACCCCATACCGATACCATCTAAGGCACTGAGTCCGATGCTGTTCTTGCAAGCAAAAGCTTCGGCACGACCTAATACAATACAGTTAACTACAATCAGCGGAATAAAAATACCCAATGTAGCATAGATAGCCGGTACATAAGCTTGCATCACTAATTGCAGAATACTCACGAATGTAGCAATTACCACGATAAAGGCAGGAATACGCACTTTATCCGGAATGACGTTCTTGAGCATCGAAATCACGACATTAGAGCAAACCAGCACAAACAGTGTGGCTAAGCCCATCGACATACCATTGACAGCACTGGTGGTAGTGGCCAAAGTAGGACACATACCCAGTACCAATCCAAAAGTAGGATTTTCCTTGAAGATGCCGTTCGTTAATGTTTTCCAAGCATTACTCATGACAAGCCTCCTTTCCTTCGCAATGACCGCAACACTGTCCTTCGTGATGATGTCCCTTACATGAATCTGCGGAATAGGTCTCTACGCGCATGCTGGCTCCGGTCATCGCTTCTACCTGTTCGCCCTGCTGACCTTTCCAATCGGCGTACGCTGCGTTGATAGCACGCAGGAAAGCACGGGACGAGATAGTGGCTGCCGTAATAGCATCTACATCGCCACCATCTTTGCTGACGGTTAACTGACCCGTAGCCTGACGACCCACAATATTTTGACCGGGTTTGGTGGTATCTTTGAACCACTCTACGATATGTGTGCCTAAGCCGGGTGTCTCTTGCTGCTCCAGCACTTCATAACCTAAGATAGTGCCATCTGCTGCAAAACCTACCATCAAACGGATTGGACCACCAAAACCATCGGCAGTGCATTCAATAGCGGTTCCTTCTTGACCATTTAATACTGCTATGCGAGCAGCGTTTTGAGCCTGTTCTTTCTGTGCTTCAATCTGAGCTTGAGTTACCATATATACTGCTGCCAGTCCGGCTGCGGCTACCAGGGTAATCAGCGTCAGCGATAGCACCATATTCTTAAATGAACTTTCTAATTTTGCCATATCTGTATAATTTAATTAGTTTACGTTATATCGGTGTGCCCGGAGGCACTGGAGTGCTCTAAGCACCTCTAAGCACCACCAAACCGTTTGGGTCTGATTTTATTGAGCAAAGGTACGGTAGCATTCATGATAAGGATGGCGAAGGACATTCCTTCGGGATAAGCACCCCAAGTACGAATGACCATCACAATCAAACCAATACCGATACCGAAGATGATCTTGCCCCAAGCCGTCATCGGAGACGTTACATAGTCTGTTGCCATGAAGAAAGCACCTAACATAATACCTCCGGTAAGAAGAGTGTAGAGAATATACTCGTGTGAGCAGGCGAATCCTTCGGGAGTGGTTATCCATGCAAAAAGAGCAATCGTGGCAAGGATACTAACCGGTATATGCCAAGTGATGACACGCATAGCAATCAAGAAAATACCTCCGGCAATCAGTGCCAATGCACTCACTTCACCTAATGAACCGCCCATAAATCCAAAGAAAGCATCTTTGAGGTCAGGCAATTGACTAACTAAGTCGGCATTGCCTTTGACGACCTGCTTCATCGCTGCCAAAGGAGTGGCTCCTGTGGTTGCGTCAACGTACGAACTGCTAAACCCTAATGGACGAGGCCAAGTAGTCATCTGGACGGGGAAGGAGATAAGCAGGAAGACACGACCAACCAAAGCCGGGTTGAAAGGATTCTGTCCTAATCCACCATACGTCATCTTACCAATTCCAATCGCTACTACTGCACCAATCACGATGATCCACCAAGGCAGGTTACTGGGCAGGTTAAATGCCAATAGTAAACCTGTCAGAATAGCGGAACAATCGCACAGCGTGGGACGCTGTTTGAGTACCCATTTAGCAATCACCCATTCCGTGATACAGCAGGCTGCTACACTGATTAAGGTGGTAATTAATGCTCCCCAACCGAAAGCAACCAATGATACGGCATAAGCAGGCATCAAGGCTGCAATCACCAAGAGCATATTTCTCCGGACACTATCGCCACTATGGGCGTGTGGAGCCGGTGCTACAATTAAATTTTTCATATCTTTTATTCTCTAAACTCTAAACTTTAAACACTAAACTTTCTTAGCAGCCGCATTACGGGCACGGATAATGCCACCAACGGTAGCCTTTCCGTTGCGTACATAATCGAGCAGAGGACGATGGCTGGGGCAGGTAAACTGGCAGCAACCGCATTCAATGCAGTCCATTACGTTATGTGCCTCCATCTCATCCCACATCTTGAGTTCGCTTTGACGACTCAATAAATAGGGTTCCAATCCCATTGGACAAGCACTTACGCACTTACCGCAACGGATGCAGTTTTCTTCGATGCCGCGGCGGCTCTCGCTTTCGGGCAAGAACAGCAGACCGCTGGTGCGTTTGTGTGTAGGCATATTGATATTGTTCATAGCACGACCCATCATAGGACCACCACCGATGATCTTGCCGGTATCTTCGGGTACTCCTCCGGCCAATTCAACGACCTGAGTGAGCGGCGTACCAAAGCGTACTAAGTAATTGCCGGGTTTGGTCAACGACTTACCGGTAACAGTCATTACACGAGAGATAAGCGGTTTATTCTTCTGCACAGCCTCATAGATAGCATAGATAGTGGCTACATTATCTACTACGGCTCCGGTAGCGATAGGCAATGCTCCACTGGGCACTTGACGACCGATACACGCATCGATTAACTGCTTCTCGCCTCCTTGCGGATACTTAAGTTGCAACGGCATTACTTCAATGCCAAGGGTCTTGCGCGTCAACTCATGCATCCGAGCAATAGCGTCAGGTTTATTCTTTTCAATACCAATGATGGCTCGGTGAATACCTAAGGCCTTCATCGTAATCTGAATTCCGATGATAATCTCTTCGCCGTGCTCCATCATCAACTGATGGTCGCATGTCAAATAAGGTTCGCACTCGACACCATTCACAATCAGTACCTCGGCTTTTTGTCCGGGAGGCGGACATAGTTTGACGTGAGTAGGGAAGCATGCTCCGCCTAATCCCACGATACCGGCCTTACTGATTTTATCAATGATTTCTTTGGCTTCAATGGTGCAGTCTCTGCGAACATCTGAACTGCGGTCAATCTCCGGCAACCATTCATCGCCTTCTACGTCGATAAAGATGGCAGGCATCTTCATGCCCCATGCATCTACAGTAGTATCGATCTTGGTGACTACACCGGATACACTGGAGTGAACAGATGCACTAACAAAACCTCCGGCTTCGGCAATCATCTGACCTACTTTAACATGGTCTCCTTTTTGCACAATCGGTTTGGCCGGAGCACCAATATGTTGGGCTAACGGAATAATAGCCTGCTTAGGCAGCGGACATTCTACGATAGGCTGATGAGCCGAATACTCTTTATTGTCATGAGGATGAACTCCTCCTATTCTGAATGTATTCATAATCTCTAACTCTTAATTCTCAATTCTCAATTCTCAACTAGTACCTCAAGCACTGTGGGAACACTGCCTTCGGGGTAGGTAATGCTTTAATCTTCGCTGCGATAACAGGGTCAAACCCTTTCTTCTCGCCTTCGGTTACTTCGGTAGTTACCACCGGAGCTGCGGCTTGTGCATCAGCAAAGCCGATGGCGTGCAACGCCTTAGTGGGGCATTGCGGTTCGCACTCTCGGCATACAACGCACTTATCAAAGTCAATATAAGCCACGTTATTGGTGATTGTAATGGCTTCTTGCGGACAAACCTTAGCGCATAAACCGCATCCGATACAAGCGTTTGCGCAGTTCTTCTTGGCTACAGGACCCTTGTCTTGATTAACGCACAACACCACCATTCGTTGACCGTTCTCGCCTTTTTTGCGCAATTCGATAATGTGTCTCGGGCACGCCTTCACGCAGTTACCGCAAGCGGTACATTTAGCCTCGTCCACTTCGGCCAACCCTGTTTCGGGATTGATGTGGATAGCATCAAACGGACAAGCCGCTACGCAATCGCCGCAACCTAAGCACCCAAAAGCACAACCGCTCTCGCCCACATACATACTGTGCATAATAGCGCATGAGCGCGTTCCATTGTATTCACTTGTTTTGGGACGCGCCTCGCACGTACCATTACAACGTACAACAGCTACTTTAGGTTCGCCTTGCGGAGCTGCTAAACCTAAGATAGCTCCTACTTTTTCCATGGTGGGAGCACCGCCTACAGGACACATCAGCCCGTCTAATGAACTGGCCTTGGTGCAAGCTTCTGCTAAAGCACGACAACCGGCAAAACCGCATCCTCCGCAGTTGGCGCCAGGCAGCACCTCCTGTACTTGGTCAATGCGCGGATCTTCTTCTACTTTGAATCGCTGGGCAATCAAATATAGCAGCACAGCCGCTACTAATCCTGTTCCTCCCAATACGAGCAGTGAAATAGTGATTAAATTCATAATATATTTTTTTAAACAATTGCACTTATACTTTGGGCTTACATAACCACAAGATGAAGTAGTAAATAGCTACAAATATCAGCACCGATATGCCAATCACCATTTCGCTATAACGCAGAGCATTCAAACCTATCACCCCACCTAAGATGATGAAAAAAGGCAGCGCGAAAGCCAAGGCTACAGCTTTCCAGCGTTGACGGCTGGTGTAGCAGTCCTCCGGCACTTGATGACAACGCTCCGCAAAGGTGCAAGACCGGCATTGATTCGCTATATTTTCTTCGTTTTGGGCCATAAATGCACAAATTAACGCGCAAAATTATAAATAATTTTCCATTTATGCAAGAAAAATCGTAAATATTTGCAAAAAATATGCTATACCTTTGTATATATGCGTAATTATTTGTAACTTTGTGAGTTAAATGCGTATATTATGCCAAGAAAACCTCAAAGATTTGCTTCGGAAGAACATAAACGATTGGCCTCCATGTCATGGCGTGATCGTTGGGAGTCGTTAACGGGAGATGGTCGTGCTCGTGTCATCACGGGTTTAATTTTGCTTACTCTCTCGTTCTTAGTTAGTTTAGCTTTTATTAGTTATTTCTGGACCGGTGCCGCAGATGCTTCTATCATGGAAATGGACGGAACAGTCAAGAGCCAACATCGTATGGAAATTCATAACTGGTTAGGGTTGCCGGGTGCTTACCTGGCTCGATACATGGTAGATGGTACATTTGGTGTCTTCTCGGTGCTATTCTTGGTAATGGGTTTCTTGTATGGCTTAACGATGGTGCATGCTATTACGATTCGACCCTGGAAGGTGCTATTCTGCTCATTGATCGGCATCATATGGGGATCCATTACGTTAGGTGAAATACAACTCCTTTGTGGTGTATCTACTTTCTTCCGCTGGGGTGGGGCGCATGGCGAGTGGCTAGCAAACTTAGGCACCAGTTATATCCATCCGGTTGGTATGATTGCATGTATTCTGCTGGTGCTTGTAATCTTCCTTATCATTGTGGATAAGAACTTCATCGATAAGGTAGAAAAGGCTTGGAATAACCTTATGCTCAAGTGCCATCGTGGTTCAGCACTCGAAACGGTGGATGCTCAAGAACCTACCGAAGACAATACCATGGAGTGGCAACCTGAAAAAGGCACGGTTGTCATGGAGAAACCTATTGATACAGAGGAAATTCAGATTCAGATTGTTGAGCAACCTGAACCGGAAGTGCCTGCCGAACCCGAAGTTACTACAGAGGAACAGGAAACAAAGTCTGAAGAACAGCAAGTGCCCGGGGCTCCTGAGTTGGATATCGAAAAAACAGAAGAGGTGCAATTAACCGAGGAAGATCCGGCATCTAAGTGGGAGAAAATGGGTCCGTACGATCCTCGCAAGGACTTGGAACACTACAAATTCCCCAGTTTGAACTTACTCAAAGTATATGATAACGAGACGGCTCCCGTGATTGACCCGGCTGAGCAGCAGGCTAATGCCAATCGTATTGCACAGACCTTGCGCAATTACGATGTTGAGATTGAGTCTATTAAAGCAACGGTTGGTCCGACCGTCACCCTCTATGAAGTGGTGCCAAAGGCAGGAACACGTATTTCAAAAATACAGTCCCTGGAAAACGATATTATGCTGTCGCTTTCGGCTATCGGTATTCGTATTATTGCACCAATGCCGGGTAAAGGTACGGTAGGTATAGAAGTGCCTAACGAGAAACCGCAGGTTGTTTCGATGCACTCTGTGATTGCTTCCAAGCGATTCCAAGAGGAAGCCAAAATGAAACTGCCGGTTGCAATTGGTCGTACGATTACCAATGAGGTCTTTACGTTTGACTTGGCCAAGACCCCACACTTACTCGTTGCAGGTGCTACCGGTCAGGGTAAATCGGTAGGATTAAATGCCATCATCGCTTCGTTATTATACAAGAAGCATCCGTCCGAGTTGAAATTCGTGCTGGTGGATCCTAAGATGGTCGAGTTCAGTATCTATAAACCGCTTATTCGCCATTATATGGCGGCTATGTCGGATCAGGAAGATAGAGACATCATCATTACCGACTGCCAAAAGGTAATCAATACCCTCAATTCATTGGTAATCGAAATGGAGGATCGTTACACGCTATTGGCGGACGCTAACTGCCGTAACGTAGAGGATTATAACGAGAAATTCAATAGCCGTCATCTCAATCCTATTAAGGATGTGGAGAACGTGGTTACTCATAAGATTCTGCACCATAAGTACATGCCATACTTAGTGATTGTTATTGACGAGTATGGAGACTTTATTATGCAGGCGGGTAAGGAAGTAGAACGTCCTATTCAGCGTATCGCGCAGAAGGCCCGTGCCGTCGGTATGCACATGATCTTAGCTACACAACGTCCTGATGTCAAGATTGTGACAGGTACTATCAAGGCCAATATTCCTACTCGTATCGCTTTCCGCACACAATCCGTTGTGGATAGCCGCACCGTCTTAGATGCCAAGGGTGCCGACCAACTGATTGGTAAGGGTGATATGCTTTATTCTGGTGGTGGCAATCTGACACGTATCCAGTGTGCATTCATCGATACGCCCGAAGTGGAGGCTTTGGTTAATCATATCAGCGAACAACAACACTTCCTCGAACCCTATCAACTGCCGGATTATGTGCCGGAAGGTCAGGAAGATGCGGCTAAGCCGGGCAGCGTAGATACACATCGTTTAGATCCAATGTTCGCCGACGTGGCCCGTTATGTGGTGAGCAAGCAAGAAGGTTCGACTTCGCGCCTGCAACGCGCATTCGAAATAGGGTATAACCGTGCCGGCAAATTATCCGACCAATTGGAGGCTACCGGCATCGTCGGACCGAACAAAGGACCCAAGGGTCGTGATGTTTTAATTCAAGATCCGGAGAGTTTGGAACAATTATTGCAGCAGTTAGGTGTATGATACTTTTTGTACTTTTATCGGCTTTGTCCACTTTGCTGTCGTCTCTTGAGACGAATATCATGCAGTCGGATTTCTCCCTCTCCATTCAGGAGCAGGGACAAGCCCCTCTGACTACTCCGGGCAAGGTAACTATGCAGGGCGAATCGTTTATTGGTCAGTCTCGAGGCTATGAAGTCGCTTATGATGGGGTGACGTTCTACCTTTACGACCCTGATGCTGACGAACTGATGTTGTCTAAACCGCGTAAGGAAACACTAATGGAATCTAATCCGTTGCTTTTTGTCAAGTACATGCAAGAGGTTTGTACTATACGCGAAACAACGGCTAAGGATGGCACAATCACCGTCACTATGGTGCCACAAGGTGTACCGATGGAAACAGCTCACGTCATACTAAAAATAAAAAAGGAAATGCCTTCGTTTGTGGAAATAAAAGAATCTAAACGAACCACTACTTTACGACTTAAAAACCCACATTATATCTCTACGGCACCTGCGTTTAAGATATCTAAACCGGGTGTTTATATCAATGACTTACGATGAATACTAAATGTCTTATTATCGGTTCCGGCCCTGCTGGCTATACTGCGGCTATCTATGCCTCTCGTGCTAATCTGCAACCTGTCTTAGTGGAAGGTCCTCAATTAGGTGGTCAGTTAATGATCACTACCGAAGTGGAGAACTTCCCCGGCTATCCCGATGGCGTGCAACCATTTCAGATGATGGACGATTTGCGCCGCCAGGCGGAACGTTTTGGGACGCAGTTCGTGACGGGTATAGTGACCAAGGTGGACCTCACTTCGTCCCCTAAACAAGTCGTTGTAGAAGATACCGATGTTTATACGGCCGATACGGTTATTATTGCTACCGGAGCCAGTGCTAAATTCTTAGGTATTCCTTCCGAAGAAGAATATCGTGGCAAGGGAGTATCTGCTTGCGCTACATGCGATGGCTTTTTCTATCGCAAGAAAACAGTTGCAGTTGTAGGCGGTGGAGATACAGCTTGTGGGGAAGCAGAGTACTTGGCCGGATTATGCGAAAAAGTCTATCTGATTGTGCGCAAACCTTTCTTACGTGCTTCGCAGATTATGCAAGACCGCGTACTGAACAACCCCAAGATTGAGGTGCTCTTTGAGTGCAACACATTACGCCTAACCGGTGAGAATAGGGTGGAGGGCGCAGACTTGATCTATCGTCAAGGGTTGCCCGAACAAGAGGTGCGTCACATTGCTATAAATGGCTTCTTCTTGGCCATTGGACATAAACCCAATACCGACTTGTTTAAGAACTTCCTTGCCTTAGATGAGGAAGGCTATATAATAACCGATGGTGCTTCTCCTCAATGCTTCCGATTGCCTGCCGTTTCCGGAGGTGAGTTGGTGGCTGTACCGGGAGTATTCGCTGCCGGCGATTGCGCAGACCCTCATTATCGCCAAGCCATCGTGGCTGCCGGTTCAGGATGCAAGGCTGCTATCGAAGCCGACAGATACCTCAAATCACTCCGTAAATAACCTGCCTATCCTCTGCCTGTTCTCTGCCTGTTTTCGTCGTGTGCTTATCGGTAGTATATCGGTAGTAGAGCGAAGGGTGAACGTAACGTAAGAATATGAAACGCCAATTATCACCATATCACATAGGTTCATTAATCGTCATTGTGGCATTGCTGATTGTAGTGGCATCGTTGCTTTATACCAGCCATTTAGCTAAGCAACTACGCCAAGAGGAGCAACAGCGTGTTGAGTTGTGGGCAGAGGCTACCAATCGACTGATTCAGGCTGACGAGCACGAAGACTTATCCTTCTATCTGTCTATCATAGAAGCCAATACCACCATTCCTGTCTATATGGTAGATGCCGAGGGACGTATCATCGATTCACGCAATGTGCAAACACCGGTGGCTGACCCTCGCGAACTGAATGGACCGATTGAACTGCGTATATCGGACGAGATTATTCAGTATATCTACTACGATGAATCCACGTTACTTACTCGTCTGCGTTTTTTTCCCTATATCGTTTGTGGTCTTGTGTTCCTTTTTGTGCTGATTGCTGTAGTTACGCTCTTCACGGCCCAGCGCAGCGAGCAGGATCGCGTCTGGGCAGGATTAAGCAAGGAGACGGCTCACCAATTAGGAACGCCCATCTCATCATTAAATGCTTGGCAAGAACTGTTGCAAGAACGCTATCCGGACGATACACTCATTCCCGAGATGAGATTGGATATCGACCGTTTAGGCGTCATCGCTGAACGATTCTCCAAAGTCGGTAGCGAACCCGAACTGAAGACGACTGCCCTTCTGCCTATCATTGATGAAACGGTCGCCTATATGCGCACACGTATATCTAATAAGGTTAGTATAGACGTAAAGACTGACGAAAACGCGGACATAAACGTTAACCTGAGCGCTCCGCTGTTTAGTTGGGTGATGGAGAACCTACTGAAGAATTCCTTGGATGCCATGGAAGGCAAAGGCCAAATAACCATTCAAGTGCATCGCTCATTGTCGCATAATGAAGAAATCTACATCGATGTGACCGACACCGGTAAGGGTATCGACCATCGTCTGTTCGGAACTATCTTCCAACCCGGTTATACTAGCAAGAAAAGAGGATGGGGACTAGGACTCAGTTTAGCGAAGCGTATCATTGAAGATTACCATCGAGGCAAACTCTTCGTTAAGTCGTCCGAGTTGGGCGTCGGCACTACTTTCCGCATTGTCCTCAAAGAGTGCGTAAAGAGTTGAACCGCTGCCACTCATCGCTGCATAAATAGCACCTATATCCAGTAGGTGCTTTTTTATTTGTGCCAAAATAGGATATTGACGAAAAACAGTACCCTCAAAATCATTGGTGAAATGCTTAATGGATGAGAGGGTGAGTGGACGAGAAGAAGAGAGTGTGAGAGGAGATGGATTAGGCTGAATACCTGAATAGGCCTCCCGTGTAGAAACATGTACAGATGGCTTAATCATCACCAATCGTAGCCCTTTTAACGACAAATCAATAGGCGTGAGAAGATCTCCTATTCCTTCGGCAAAGCAGGGAGTATTGTAGATGAAGAAAGGACAGTCTGCTCCTAATGGTCGTACTTCTTCGGCTAATTGAGCTTTCGTTAATCCTAACTCAAAGAGTTCATTAAGCGCGATAGCCGTATGCGCCGCGTCACTACTCCCCCCACCTAATCCGGCTCCAAAAGGAATGTTCTTCTTGAACCGAATAGCAACGTTCCCTATTTGTGGATATCGCTTTGCCATACTTTGATAACAACGAATAATCAGGTTGTCCTCCGAGGCACAATCTAATGCTAATCCTGTTGCGCTGAAACTAAACGTTGATGACGGTTCAATCTCTAATTCATCATGAAGGTCATAGATGGGGTAGAAAATGGTTTCTAAATCGTGGTAACCATCTTCCCGCTTGCGTACAATCCGCAAACCAAGGTTAATCTTACAATTCGGATATAATGTCATAGTTCTTGTTCTTATTATCGGTGTGCTCGGAGGTACTTGGAGTGTTCTAAACACTTTTAAGCACTTTGTGGGTCATAATGGACAGAATAAGGTCATCCGTCTGTGTCATACCGTCGTGACCAATATGGGTGAGGTTATGAATGGTGCGGTCGATATCATCATCAACAATTCCTTCGGTAGCATCCGGAAAACTATGTTCCATCGCAAGGGCGGCCGAGATAACAGCAGTAGCAACACCGCTGGTCACTTTAAGGGCACAACCGGGTTTGGCACCATCACAGATCATGCCGGATATATTGGCAATCATATTCTTGATGGCATAAGTGATTTCGGTGTAATCACCGCCTTTGAGGTAAGTGATACCTGCCGCAGATCCGGTGGCTGCCACTACACAACCGCACAAGGCAGATAATCGTCCTAAGGACTGCTTGATATAGATGACGGTCAAATTACTTAGCGTGAGTGCTCGCAGCAACTGTTCTTCGGATACATGATTATGTTGCGCATAGATCAATACCGGCACCGAACAACTGATGCCCTGATTACCACTGCCCGAATTAGACATAACCGGCACCATTGCACCGGACATACGTGCATCACAGGCAGCACTGGTGTAGGCCAATATCTTCTCCAATACACTATTGCCTTGATGCGAAAGAATCTGCCCCAGGCAATGACCGCATTTATGCTCAAATCCATATTGGGCTGCTTGGATATTCATTTCTGCTCCTTCACGCAAGAAAGTAACTTGCTCCAAAGGAACAGCCATTGCAAAGTCATAAACCTCCTTGAAAGAAGTAATCCTGTACGAGGATGCAGTGGTAGTTTCACCTGTGTGAGAACCAATCGTAGTGGATTCGGCTGAGCGGTCTCCGGACCGCACAATAGCATGAATATATAGCACATCAGGCGCGTCAGCGGCTATACTAATACGAATAGGAACACGCTTCATGTATGCCTTCGCATATTCCACTGCCTGAGGAGTGGTGTCTCGCAAAACTTCTAATTGTAATTCAGCACGACCTATAGTGGCGCCTAATGCGATAGCAATCGGCAGACCCGTCATGCCTGTATTAGGGATGCCAACAGCCATAGCATTCTTAAAGATATTCTTGCTAAGTGACACCTCAATGGTATCCGGCTCAATGCCTAATTGCTCCTTGGCGCGAGCCACACATAAAGCAACAGCAACAGGCTCCGTACAGCCGATAGCAGGAATAACTTCGCTATGAAGAAGATTTAAGATGGTATTCATGATTTCAAGAAATGAATAAATAGACGAAGACGAGTGTATAGCTTGAGCCATAAGGGAGCTTTGGTCTCTCGGATGGCATGGTAGAGCTTTTGCTGATGAAGAGAGGATTTTGTAGAGGTCGTTGAATGAGGGTTAAGCAAATATCGGTACCCCACAGATGGCACGAAGATGATAGACGGGTGTGCTGCCCAAACACGCAACGAGAAAATAACATCTTCGTAAATCATGCCAACTGGGAATAGAATACCCTTTTGGCGTAACCATTCGCGACGATATAGACGCATACAAGGTGATGTAAACTGATATTTATGCCGTGGTAAACGAGTTTCTATGATGATACCATCTTCCCTTACTCGTTGATAACCGGCTTGCGTCATGTCATAATTACCAATGGATAGGACATGTTGCTCAATATATTCGGTATCCAACGTGTCGTCGGCATCAACAAACATAATGAACTCTCCTATAGCATGATTCAGACCGTTGTTTCGTGCACTTCCTTGTCCTTGATTGTCCTGTTTGACAAGCATAAATCGAGAATCTGCATCGCAAAAAGATTGTGCGATGGCTGCCGAATGGTCGCTGGAACCGTCATCAACTATTATTACTTGTAGAGCCGAATATGTTTGTGCCGATATAGAACAAAGGCAACTGGCCAAAAACGGTTCTGCGTTATAGACAGGTATAATGACTGAACAGGTCTTCAAATTGTTTTGCTTGGTTTTCACGGTTAAATTGTTCTTTGTTACGAACGAGTTGACGAGTAAAGCCATTTGCTTTCCACTCGTTGTATTTATCTAAAATAAATTGCTTGATTTCATCGATATTTTCCGATGCCAATCCGGCATTGGTTTCAGCCATAGCTTGCGCCAAACACCCATTGTCCGAAGGAATACAAAGAACAGGCTTTTCCATCCCCAGCATTTCAAAGAATTTAGTGGTCATGATACCAAATGGTCCGTTGTGACTTGAATGATTGGTTAGAAGAATACATATCGAAGATTGCTGCATTTGCAATATAACTTCAGATGACGGGATGAATGAACTAACCGTACTATTGTCCATTAAATGTTCCTTTTGAATGGCATCAGTTATTAGTTTTATACATTGTGGTTCGACATAGAATTTCAACAAAAGATGTTTTTTTATGTCGGGATATTCTGCTAATAATGAACGCAGGGCAATAAAAAGTGGACGAGGGTCGCGTAATTGAAAATCATAAATGCGTCCGATATATGATAAAATAAACTGATTGGAAATCTTGTTGGAAGGGGAAAAATGTTTAGGGTCAAATCCATTATATATGAGTTGCGTATTGGTATTGTATGGACGTATTGTATGAACGTGCCAGGGAGAAACGGTCGTCACAAATTGAGCCAAACGTAAAGCACGGTTTCGAAGTCGCTTGGCCTTATATTCGTAAAATTTACGCATAGTGCGTTGCAAAAAACCGGTACCGGATGTGTATGGTGTGCTTCCCCATTGTTCAATGATGTCACGCAAATCAAGGGCAAATGGAATTTGATATTTAGTATGTAAACGTATTGTTGTCCATAAAGGGAAATCGGAGAAAGTTGAACATAATATCCAATCAAAATTCGTGATGTTTATTTGTTGTTGCACAAAACGACAAAAATGTCTTTCTTTGCAACGGAACAATTTATCCATTAACCATTGTACATTGTAACGAAGCCCATGATTATTGGTGTAATATGGCATTTGTAGCAAGGTAAAATCCTCCGTTTGGAAAGAAGTATTGAACATCCTTTCCGTAATGACGGTTACATCATAGCCGTCTTTTTTTAGATTGGTAGCTAAATTACGCATTCGTGGTGCGTAGGCTGGAGGTCCGAATGGATCAGTAAGGATTAGAATATTCATAAGTTATTGTTGGCAATGATTTGTACTATTTTCTCCGCAGCATGTCCATCCCCGAAATCAGAAATTGGCATAAACGAATCAGGCGGATTTTGAATTCCTTCTAAAATACGATTGGAATCCGTTCCAACCAATAGATTACTTCCTGCGATGATTGTTTCCTGCCATTCTGTTTCTTCTCGTAGGGTTAGACACGGAGTCTTATGAAAATATGCTTCTTTCTGTACTCCTCCGGAATCTGTTAAAATAAGTGATGCTTCTTTCTCTAATGTGGCCATTTCTAAATATCCCTGTGAGTCAATAACTCGTATGGAACGGCATTCGAATAGCAGTTCTTGTAGAGATTTGTTTTCTGAAATAGTTTTCCGTGTTCGTGGATGCATCGGCCAAATAATGGGGGTAGAAACGGATTGCAAGGCTTGCAATATACTCATCAGCCGTTCTATGTGATTAGTGTTCTCTGCTCGATGAATAGTAAGCAAATAGAAAGGTTTATGAATACATAAACGTTGAAGAATATCACAAGATGTAGATAGTGCTTTTGCAGCATCAAACATAACATCGCCCACCCAAAAAACACCATGGATAATCCCTTCTTTACGTAGATTATCAATGGCTTTGGGGGTCGGGCAAAACAAAATAGACGATAATTGATCTGCTATAATTCGATTCTTTTCTTCTGGCATTTCTTGATTATAACTGCGGAGTCCGGCTTCTATATGTATCAATGGTATGTTTAATTGGTGTGCGGCTAAAGCTCCTGCTAAAGTGGAATTGGTATCCCCATAAACTAACACTTGGTCTGGGCGTTCTTGTCGTAAAATGGTTATGATTTTTTCCGTCATTGACTCTGGAAGTGTACAGTTGAGATTCCATGTAGGGGTAGGAATTTGTAATTGTCTAAAGAAAATAGCACTCATTTCATCATCATAGTGCTGCCCCGTATGCAACAACCTCTCTGTAATTGCCTGAGACGGGTACTGTTTGTTGTGCCTTTCAATAGCCCTACTAACCATAACGGCTTTGATAAATTGCGGGCGTGCTCCTATAATGGTGATGATGTTCATAATGATGACAGAATCTTGGGGTAAAGAGATTTATGGTATGAATCACAAAAGATACTGTTGTGCCAAAGCAGATTGAGCTCGCCATTGTGTTGGCGAACACGTTCTATTAATAGTGTAACAAAGATAAATGCCTCGTCTTCAGATAGATTCATGTAATTGGCGTTACTGAGTGTGCAGTCCATGATGGTGAGCGGATGGAGTGTGAGCGGAGTTAAGGTTATAGTCTTCGGATTAATCCAACGGATAGGACGAGTGGTCTGCAATCGGAATCCGGCTTGGTCAGGAAATGCCATCGTATAATCGTCCGTAACACCAAAATCAACCAACTTCTGCATCCTATCTACGGAGCAGGATAGGTAATGCGACCGATGCAACGTATAGTCAATAGGAGATATATTGCCACGGTAGGCTATCGCTTCTGCCTCCAAGGCACTGGAATGTAAACCAAAATAAACAGCCTGTTTTTTACGGGTATTTAACGGTTGATTAACGGTTGATAAACGGTTGATTAGACTTGTTTTGTACTGTGGATAATCAATTCCTTTGCCTCGCGTGTCCTTTAGGAAAAAGATGATGTTGGCGTTCGGTACTTGGGCATCCTGTTTCATCATCCATGGGAAGGTGAAGGCCGGATCTTTGTGAATATCCTTCCATGACGCATAAACATCCTTCCAATGCCCGCGTTTGATGCCGCCTAATGCTCCACGCAAGTGGTGATAATAAGCAATAGTATCTACGTCGTGTGTGAGGTTGATAGCGGAAAATTCTGCAGTAGGCAGCGGAGCGTCCAATGTTTTCAACAATACGCGACTATACTCATCAATCAGGGGTGTCTGTAATCGGTTCTTCTCTCCCAAAATAGAGTACGACGCCATAAAACGCCCGTGTTTATCGCGTTTATCATTAAGCAACTCTTCTGCGCGAGAGATAAAAAAGAAGGTGTTATAGATAAGGTCAGGGGAAACGATAACCTCGTCTCCTACACGCTCCATAGCAGGCACTTGATCTAACTGCGGATAACGCAACGTCCAATCTACGTCCGAACTTAATCGCACGCGCTGGGCTACCTTTGTATCGCCGTAGCAGAGAAATTCAATTATATATCGCTCAATATCTCCCATTCGTACATTTTCTGTTCAATCTCGTGTTTGATATGTTCGTATTGTTGAAAATTCTCACTCGTCTGATTAGCAGGATCATTTAATAAACTCTCCAGTTGGGCTTGTTCTGCTTCCAATTGCGCTATGGCTGCTTCAGTATCTGCAATCTGCTTTTCTTTCTTGCGCTTGGCTGCGGCTTGTGCTTTTTGTTGAGCATAATCCTCCTTGGCACAAGAATTGCTTTCTTTAGCATTCGATTGACTGGAACGTGTATTATGCTCTAAGTCCTGCAAGGATGTCAATTGACGGGAACGCAGGAAATCATAGATGCCGCCTAAGTATTCCCGTACGTGCCCCTCGCCAAAGTAATATACCTTATCCACCAATCCATCTAAGAAATCGCGGTCGTGACTCACACATATAACGGTTCCATCAAAGTCCTTCAACGCTGCTTTAAGCACATCTTTGGATGGCATATCTAAATGGTTAGTAGGCTCGTCTAAAATCAACAGATTGCACGGAGACAAAAGCAAGCGTATCATAGCTAGACGACTGCGTTCTCCTCCGGACAGTACTTTGACTTTTTTCTCGGATGCCTCACCGCCGAACATAAAGGCACCAAGTATATCGCGAATCTTAGTACGTATATCGCCAACAGCTACATAATCAATCGTCTCAAAAACGGTCTTGTTCTCGTCTAATAAACTGGCTTCGTTTTGGGCAAAGTAACCAATCTTAACGTTATGGCCTACTTTGAGATTGCCAAAATAATCCAATTGATCCATTATACAACGTACAAGGGTTGTCTTGCCTTCACCATTCTTACCCACAAAAGCGACCTTCTCTCCGCGGCGAATAGTAAGATTAACGTGCGATATAACAGGATGATCAGTTCCTTGATACGCTTTCTCTAAGTCCTCAATGATGATGGGGAAATCACCACTTCGAGGAGCTGGCGGAAAACGCAAATTTAACCGACTGGTATCTTCTAAATCAACTTCTAAACGCTCCAATTTATCCAATTGCTTGATGCGTGATTGTACTTGTACCGCCTTGGTGGCCTTGTATCGAAAGCGTTCAATAAAAGCCTCGGTCTCCTCAATCATCTTTTGTTGGTTAAGGAATGCACGCACTTGTTGTTCATGTCTTTCCTGGCGCAACTGAACGAATTGGTCATAAGGCACGTTGTAATCGTATATACGTCCTAACGTAATCTCAATTGTGCGATTGGTAGCATGATTGAGGAAGGCACGGTCGTGGCTGACCAAAAGGACGGCACTATTGGACTGTGATAAGAACTGCTCAAGCCACTGTATAGATTCTATATCTAAGTGGTTGGTAGGCTCGTCTAATAGCAGCAAATCAGGATGACGCAGCAGAATCTTAGCCAACTCAATACGCATTCGCCAACCGCCGGAGAACTCATTACAAGGACGCTCAAAATCCTTGCGCTCGAAGCCTAATCCGATAATAGTCTTGTCCATCTCGGCAATGAAACGAGCCTCATCTTCGCCTTGAAAGACCGTCATCACTTCTTCGCACAAACTCTTATTGTCCTGAAAGAGCATAACTTGTGGCAAGTAACCAATCGTTAAATCGCTATCTCTCGAGATAACACCGGAAGTGGGCTCATACTCGCCGGCCAACAGTCTAAGCAGTGTCGTCTTGCCTGCTCCATTCTTACCTACAAGGGCGATGCGGTCCTTCTTGTTAATCAGGAAGGAAATGTCGTCTAAAATGGGTTTGGACGAGAATTCTATGGACAAATGTTCAACGCTCAGCATCGTTTCGTAAGTATTGACCGGTATAGGATTGTTTGCATTGCATAATATCTTCGGGCGTACCTTCTGCTACAATATAACCACCTTTATCTCCGCCTTCCGGGCCCAAGTCAATGACGTGGTCCGCCGCCAAGATAACAGCCGGGTTATGTTCAATGATAATAACACTATGTCCTCTCGCAATCAACTGATTGATGGCTTGTAACAGGGTGCGTATATCGGTTAGACTGAGACCCGTGGTTGGCTCATCAAAGATAAAGAGGGTAGGTGATTGCTTATTTTCATCCAAGAAGGAGGCTAATTTGACGCGTTGGCTCTCTCCTCCGGATAAAGTAGATGAGGCTTGACCAAGATGAATATATCCCAAACCAACTTCCTGTAGAGGACGTAATCGCCGCACAATCTTGTCGCAACGTTTATCCTGACTGAAAAACTCAATCGCTTCATCCACCGTCATCTCAAGTACATCATAGATGGACTTGCCACGATATAAAACATCCAATACGTCGCGCTGGAATCGCTTGCCGTGGCAGTGCTCACAGGGCAGAACCAAGTCCGCCATAAACTGCATCTCAATCGTAATAGTGCCTTCGCCTTTGCACATCTCACAGCGGCCTCCGGGAGTGTTAAACGAGAAATGAGCCGGAGTAAAACGTAATTGATGCGCCAATTGCTGTTCGGCATAAAGAGCACGAATCTCGTCGTATGCTTTAAGATAGGTTACCGGATTGGAGCGACTGGATTTGCTGAGTGGGTTTTGGTCCACAAATTCCACATCCTTAATCGCATTAAGGCTTCCTTTCATGCTGCCATAATCGCCTGTATGCCCTGCTACGCCACCGTAATATTTCTTAAGGGCCGGATACAGGACGCGACTCACTAAACTCGATTTGCCCGAACCGCTCACACCGGTGATAACAGTCATAGTATGCAAGGGGAAACGAACATTGATATTCTTGAGATTATTCTCGGATGCTCCGCATAACTCTATATAATCATTCCATTTGCGACGAGTGGAAGGAATAGTATAATGTACATCCTCCAGTTTAGGAATACCATTATAAATAATCTCTCCGCCATTCTGTCCGGCTTTGGGACCTACTTCAATCAGGTAGTCTGCTGCTCGCTGAATATCTAAATCGTGCTCAACTACGACAATAGTATTTTTGAGGTCACGCAATTCGCGCAATACATGAATAAGTCGCTCTGTGTCGCGAGGATGCAAACCTATACTGGGCTCATCTAATACGTACAACGACCCCACCAAACTGCTGCCTAATGACTTACTCAGATTGATGCGTTGACTTTCTCCTCCGGAAAGGGTGTTCGCAGAACGATTAAGAGTTAAATAACCCAATCCTACATCTTCTACGAATTGCAGCCTGGCACGAATCTCTTTCATCAAAGGCGCTGCCGCAAGGGCATCGTTGTCGCTGAATCGTAAATCGGCAAAGAAAGCATTAAGGTCGGCAATAGACATCGTTGCCAATTGCTGAATATTCTTGCCGGCAATGTGCACATAACCTGCCTCTTTACGCAGTCTCAATCCCTTGCATTCCGGACAATGAGCTTTGCCTTTGTAGCGATTGAGCAAAATACGATACTGCATCTTGCTATATTGCTTGCTCTCCAAAAAAAGGAAGAAATCATTCAGCCCGTGGAAATACTCATTTCCTGTCCAAATAACCTCTTTCTGCTCAGGAGTAAGAGCATAATATGGTGTATGAATAGGGAATCCAAATTTAGATGCCGAATAAATGAGTTCATCGTTCCATGTATGCATCGTTTCACCATGCCAGCAGGCTATAGCACCTTCGTAAATAGACTTGCTTTTATCAGGAATAACCAGGTCTATATCGATGCCATCCGTACTGCCCGAACCTTTACAACGGGGGCAGGCTCCAAGGGGATTATTGAAATCAAATAAATGCTCTGTGGGTTCAATAAAAGTGATTCCGTCTGCTTCAAAACGAGTGGAGAAGAGTTGCATCTCCTCGTTGCTTGAATTCCATAGTACACATGTTCCTCGTCCCTCAAAAAATGCGGTCTGCACAGAGTCCGCAAAGCGATTGGATGTAGCCTGCTCATGGTCCACAACGATGCGATCCACTAATAAATAGGCATTTCGCAAATCGTCTTGTGAATACGTGGCATCTGCCATATAAGTCACTTCGTGGGTAGCTGAGTTATAGACCCTAGAAAATCCTTGCTCTATCCATATCCTGAACTGTTCGCGTAATGGACGGTTATCATTCAAAATAATAGGGGAGAGCAGCATCACTTTTGTGTCCACCGGTAAACTCTCCATCGCACATACCACATCGCGAATAGTATGTCGTTTAACCTCCGTCCCGCTCACGGGCGAGTACGTACGCCCTGCGCGCGCGAACAAAAGTTTAAGGTACTCGTATATTTCTGTTACGGTACCTACTGTCGAACGAGGATTGCGAGAAATCGTCTTTTGTTGAATAGCAATAGCCGGAGGTATCCCTTCTATCTTATCCACATCGGGCTTCTGCATTCGTCCCAAGAACTGCCGAGCATACGAACTAAGTGACTCTACGTACCGGCGTTGACCTTCCGCATAAAGCGTATCAAAAGCCAAACTGGATTTGCCAGAGCCACTTAAACCGGTGATCACTACCAGTTTATTCCGGGGTATGTCAACCGACACATTCTTGAGATTATGCGTTCGGGCACCTGCTATGTGGATATATTGTTGCGCCAAAATTATATTTCACCAAGGAATACCATTCTTAAGAATTCGGTGCGATTGCGGATTTCAGGAGTACTCTGCTGAATAACATTATCCTCAAGTACAGGAATACGAATGATTGTGCCTACTTCAACCTCATTAGGACGAGCGATGTGGTCTCTGTTGGCATCAAAGATATACACCCATAACTCACGATTTCCGTAGTATTTATCGGCTAATTCACTCAATGTTGAACCGGCTTTGAGACGGGTCTTAGTAACATATTCGGAATAGACTTTAGTGGGCACTTGATAGTCAACCGGCACAAACTCTTTCTTCTCTTTCTTTGCCTTTGGCGTTGATGGGTTGTTCTTGGCTTTCACACTCTCACTCTCCCTTTCACCTTCACTCTCACTTACCACCGGCTCCTCTTCTTGAGTTACTTCTGCAGGTTCTTGAACATCTTGTAGACTGAGGGTATCGGCATCCTCGCTTTCCAATATGTCCATAGGAATATCTGCACCCATTTCGGTGCGCTCGCTAATAGCATCTATCCATTGTTGAACGCGGTTCTGGAAGAAGAATATACCGGCCAATAACAATAGAATAAGGATAATAATGATGATACCCCAAATCAACCAAGGTCTTCTTTTTTTCTCTTCTTTCTTTACTTCTTGCACAATGATAATAGGTGCTTTATCTGTTTTTTCTGTATCTACTTTAACACTTGCGTCAACCTCAACCTTCGCCTTGGGACCCTGACCCATTTCGCCCAACAAATCTACAATCTCTTCTGCTTGTCCTCCCAGTTTCTTCAAGGGGTCAACTTCAGTAGGCAGAATAGTTGGCTTGGCGTTATTGAGTTGATCCTCTACGTTGGCTGCCATCGTATAGGTGATGCGCTCTTTGGCAGGAATAACGATCGTTTCGCCTGTCTTTACATTTACGCTTTTGCGAGCCGCCATTTTCTTTTTGCGGAAAGTGCCTAAACCGTTGATATGAACATCTTCACCACGATTGATGGCTGCACTCATCTCGTCAAGCCACGTAGTTAGGATGAGATTAACTTCTTTTTCTGTCAATTTACTCTTGCGGGCAACTACTTTCTTCAGTTCTACCCATGTCATTTTATTCTCCATGATATATATATATTATTGAATGATTTGTCCGTATAAATCAAATTCTTCGGCACGTGTAATACGTACTTGCACGAATTGCCCGATGGGGTCTGCCTTCGTCTTATCTTGTTTAATCAGCACTTCGCAATCTACTTCCGGCGAGTCCCATTCGGTGCGCCCAATCAAATACGCTCCTTCGCGACGATCAATCAGTACTGAATAGACCTGATTCACTTTGGCTTCTTGTATCTCTGCCGAAATCTGCTGCTGAATGGCCATCAACGTATTAAGCCTGCGTTGTTTTACTTCCTCAGGAATCTCGTCTTTATAGTGCTTAGCCGCATAGGTTCCATCTTCTTCACAATACGCAAAAGCTCCCATTCGTTCAAAGCGCATCTGTTTTACCCAATGGCATAATTGTTCAAAATCCTCTTCTGTTTCCCCGGGATGCCCAACCATCAACGTGGTTCGGATATGAATGCCCGGAACGGTCTCTCGAATACGATGAATAAGGGCATCTTGTTGCTCTTGTGTGATGTGCCGACGCATTTGTGTCAGCATGTGCGTCGTGCAATGTTGCAACGCAATATCCAGATATTTGCATACATTGGGATGCTTAGCCATAACCGCCAATAAACCGTCCGGAAAATCGGTGGGGTAGGCGTAGTGTAGCCTAATCCAACGGATGCCATCAAGCCCCGCTAATCGGTCAATCAGTTTCGGCAGTTTATGCTCCTTATAAAGGTCTAAACCATAACTGCTCAAATCTTGTGCGATTATATTCAACTCTTTCACACCCTCTTTTTGCAGCCACTCGGCTTCTTGCACAATCTCCTCTATGGAACGTGATGTGTGCCGGCCTGTTATCAACGGAATGGCGCAATAGGAGCATAACCGATTGCAGCCTTCACTAATCTTCAAGTAAGCGGTGTGTTTCGCTGTTGTGATATGACGTGGCTTGGAAACCAGAGGTTGTGCCGATTGAGCTTGTGCTTGCAGTTCATTCACCAAGTTCAAGTAGTCAAATTTTCCAAACCATTTATCTACCTCAGGAATCTCATCCTCCAAGTCCTTCAAGTAACGCTGACTCAAACACCCCATTACGTAGATACGATCTACCTTTCCTGCTTGCTTGCGAGCTACAAAATGCAGAATCGTATTAACGCTCTCTTCCTTGGCGTCACCTATAAATCCGCACGTGTTGATGACTACTATGCGACCGCAAGGACGCTCAGCATCGTGATAACAACGAAAACCGTGCTCCTCTAATCGAGCCATCAATCGCTCCGAATCTACTAAATTCTTTGAGCAACCTAACGTTAATATGTCAATTCTTGTCTTTGTCACTTAGTTTCCAAGATCAGAATGGAACTTAATGCGCACTAAACGAACGTGCAATTCATCATAATCGTCCTCTCCCAACACTTTCATGGCTATTTTGATATTATCGTTTTCTGCGTTTTGGAAGTATTCGATGATCTCGTCTTTCTCATCGGGATCAACTACCTCATCAATGAAGTAATTGATATTCAGTTTAGTTCCGCTATATACGATGGCTTCAATCTCCTCCAACATCTCTTCCATCGACATACCCTTTGATTCGGCCAAGTCGTCCAAGGCTACACGGCGGTCAATGGCTTGAATAATACTAATCTTGCGGGTAGAATCTTTGGCTCTGGTGCGGAAACGTAAATCCTCTGGACGGATAATCTCGTTCTCGTCCACATATTCCTTAATCACTTTCAAGAACTCTTCGCCATAACGTTTAGCCTTACCGGCACCTACGCCGGGGATATTCTGTAGTTCCTCAAAAGTGATAGGATAACTGGTGGCCATAGCCTCCAAAGAGGGGTCTTGGAAGATAACAAACGGAGGAACATCCAGTTTCTTACTGAGTTTCTTGCGCATATCCTTCAAAATGGAGAATAGCACTTCGTCGGCAGCAGCCGAACCTCCTAAGTTCATTTCAATCTCCTCGTCTTCGTCTTCGTTATGCACCTCCAATGGCACCTCAAAGATGGTTGGACGTTTCATAAAACGATGTCCTTCCGGCGTAATCTTCAAATCACCATATGATTCAATATCTTTCTTGATATAACCGGTCAGCATCGCTTGACGGATAATAGCATGCAACGTAGCCTCGTCTTCATCCTCCGCAACGCCAAAGTTCTCCAGTTCATCGTGATGGTAACTGCGAACAGCGGCCGTCATGTTACCATGCATGATATCTACGAGATGCTCGGCTTTGAATTTCTCGTTCAATTGGAGAATAGTCTCTAAAATAATGCCTAATAACTCGCTCTCATCCACCATTCTATACTGCTTGCGACAGTTATCGCAACTACCGCAGTTATCCTCCGTATAATCCTCTCCGAAATAGTGCAGCAATAACTTACGACGGCAGATAGGTGACTCCGCGTAACTCTGCGTCTCAAACAGCAACTGATTGCTGATTTCCTGTTCCGCTACAGGCTTACCCTGTTGGAACTTGCGCAGTCGCTCAATATCTTTCGGAGAATAATAGCATAAACAGATTCCTTCACCACCATCACGTCCTGCGCGGCCGGTTTCTTGGTAGTAACCTTCTAAGGACTTCGGAATATCGTAATGCACCACAAAACGTACATCTGGCTTATCAATACCCATACCAAAGGCAATGGTTGCTACAATCACCTGGCATTGCTCCATTAGGAAGGCATCTTGATTGGCAGTTCGCACAGCGGCATCCATGCCTGCATGATAGCACAACGCAGAGATATTATTTACACGAAGTGTCTCCGCTAAATCCTCCACCGTCTTACGCGCTAAACAATATACAATACCCGATTTACCATTCATGCCACGAATAAAACGAATCAGGTCTTTATCTACATCGTCCGTTTTGGGACGTACTTCGTAATACAGATTGGGACGATTGAAACTGGACTTAAAGACTTCCGCATCCAGCATGCCTAAGTTCTTCTGAATATCGTGCTGCACCTTAGGTGTAGCAGTAGCAGTAAGTGCAATAATAGGTGCACGACCAATGCGCTCCGTCATACTTTGTATATTGCGATATTCGGGACGGAAATCATGACCCCATTCCGAAATACAATGGGCTTCATCTACGGCGTAGAAACTAACCTTAATACCTTGCAGAAAGTCTATGTTTTCCGTCTTGTTCAGCGATTCGGGGGCCAAATACAACAACTTCGTCTTGCCGGCAAGAATGTCTTCTTTTACGGCAGCTATCTCCGGACGAGACAAGGAAGAATTGATAAAGTGAGCCACACCATCTTCTTCCGAAAAATTGCGCATAGCATCCACCTGATTCTTCATCAGCGCAATAAGGGGGCTGATTACAATGGCAACCCCATCCATAATTAAACTGGGTAATTGGTAACAAAGGCTCTTTCCTCCACCGGTCGGCATCAAGACAAATGTGTCATGACCATTGATAATATTCATGATAATGGCCTCTTGGTTACCCTTAAAACTATCAAACCCAAAATTCTGCTGTAGCGCAGCAACTAACTCTTCGTGTGTAATCATCGATTTTATACGATATGTTCAATGTGTATTTTTTCAAATTTAGTGCAAAATTAAGCAAAATAATTGATACTACCAAATTTTTTTTAAAAAAATGACGGAAAAATTTGCACATCTCAAAAAAAAAGTGTAATTTTGTGGTCGATTTTGGGGCACTTCATTGATTCAACCCCAAGATGGCAACATAAATCAATATATCATGATAAAACGCGATTTGTCTTTTAGACAGCTTTTTAATCTCAGTTTTGGATTCTTTGGCGTTCAGATTGCTTATGCACTTCAGAGCGCAAATATTTCTCGCATTTTTGCTACGTTAGGTGCTGATCCTCATCAACTTAGTTTTTTCTGGATTCTCCCTCCTTTGATGGGAATGATTGTTCAGCCGTTAATCGGTAAGTTTAGTGACAAGACTTGGTGCAAACTGGGCCGTCGCATGCCTTATTTAATCGTGGGCGCGCTCATAGCGATTGCGGTAATGGTGCTATTGCCTAATGCTGGTAACTTTACTTTTGCGCAAAGTGTGTTCTTAGGGCTAAATGCTGCTATGTGGTTTGGCTTGTTTAGCCTCATGTTCCTGGATACATCCATCAATATCGCTATGCAGCCATTTAAGATGATGGTAGGTGATATGGTGAATGAGGAGCAGAAGGGTACGGCTTATGCCATTCAATCGGCCCTTTGTAACGCCGGTTCGATTTGTGGTTATATCTTCCCTATCTTCTTTACATGGATAGGTATTGCCAATACGGCTGCCGAAGGTGTTATTCCTGATAGTGTGAAGTGGAGTTTCTACGTGGGTGCCGCTATTCTGATTCTTTGTGTGCTCTATACGTTCTTTACCGTTAAGGAAATGGATCCCCAAGAGTATGCTGAATTTCATGGTATAGATTTGAAGGCTAAGGAGGAGAAGCAAGAAGAACCAAGTTTTATCAAATTATTGATTGATGCGCCTTCTACTTTCTGGACCGTAGGTTTAGTTCAGTTCTTCTGCTGGGCTGCCTTTATGTATATGTGGACATATTCCAATGGCGCAATTGCTACGCAATGTTATGGATGGGATGGTGCAAGTACGGCTTCGGAGGCATTCCAAACCGCAGGTAACTGGGTCGGCGTGGTATTCTGCGTTCAAGCGGTTGGTTCTCTCTTGTGGGCAATGGTTCTGCCGTTCCTGGAGAAACATTTTAAGAATACAGGAGCTTATGCTATTTCTTTGGTAGTCGGCGCGATTGGTTTTATTTCTACGTTGTGGGTGAGCAATCCGTATGTGCTCTGGATTAGTTATTTGCTGGTTGGTGCTGCTTGGGCTGCTATGTTGGCGCTGCCGTTTACAATATTGACCAACTCCTTAAAGGGCGGCAATATGGGCTACTACTTAGGCTTATTTAACTGCACAATCTGCTTGCCACAAATTATAGCGGCATTGGCAGGAGGCCTTGTCCTTAATTATATATGTGCGGGCGCGCAGGTAGGTATGCTGGTTGTTGCCGGTGTGCTTCTGCTCTTAGGCGCTGTAAGTGTTGCTTTAGTAAAAGAAAATGATAATAAATAATAATTAATTAACAATAGTATGAAAAGAAAATTACTCTTCGGTTTCATGGCATTAGCGTTGATTTGTTCTTCGTGTAAGAAGGATAATGATGTCATGGATACAATTGTAAATCTTGGCGACCAAAATATGCGCGCCATGTATTCTGTTCAGACGGTGGATACCGCTTCTATGTTGTCAAGCGTTACTCAGTATGTGTTGGACAAAAAATTTAATAAAGGGTCATTAAACGTAGTGTCTGCGGGTAATAAGGCTCCTCTTAAGACTAACCAAACCCTTTTTATTTGGCGTCAGAATGGAATCAACCCCGGCACTCTTCGCTACGATTTAGATGTTGAATTTGCTGTTCGGGACTATGTGGCTACTAAGATGGAGTGGGCGCATGGTATCTTGTATGACGCAGAGGGAAATGCATATCCTTCTTCTTTGGTAGATGTATATACCAATTTTCAGAATATCTACTCTACTTTTGTCCCTTTAACTAACGAGTGGAATCATAAAGACTCTACTATTCATTGTGATACAATTAAGGTTACGATTCCTTGTTTAAGGTGGTCAGAAGATAGCAAGAACCTAACTCCATCAGAAATCGATGAACAGCGAGCTTACGTTGCTCAGCAGTGGGTTAAGGATACGATTGCATGGTACAATGAGAAATTCAAGAAAACAGTTCCTGATACTATTCGTGTAGTGAAAGGGGTGAGTGAAGGCAAGTTCCAAGTTATTTATCCTAAGTCGAAAGAAAGTACATATGACGATGTATCTTATCCGTATGTGGGTAATGCTACAGAGAACTTTATTACGGCTCGGTTTGATTTTGACGCATCTTCTAGAACTCAATCTTTCTCATATTACGCATGGAAAGCTGAATACTCAAAGGATTATTACAAGAATAAGACTGCTACTACCGCTACTTCTCTTGTAATGACGGAGGAAATGAAAAACGTTCCTTGGGTGTTGGGCATTATTACTAATGCTAAGAAATTCCAAATAGTGACCAAAGGTCAGTTGCTTAGGAAAAAAACTACAAAACAAGCAGGTGCCGTTACTAAGTTTACACATACGCAAAATACCGTTGTTGTTACTCGTCAGATTGAATCGTTTGCTACCAAAGATTCAACGATGACATTAGATGGTTCTAAAATGAAATATGTTCGCTAATAATAAAACCAAATAGACAATGAAAAACTTTTATTTACGTGCAGCATTAGTGCTGGTTGCAATGGTTTTAAGCTTAAGTGCCTTCGCCCAAATGCAGGTTTCCGGTACGGTAATGGATGCTGCTTTAGGAGAACCAATTATTGGTGCCAATATTGTTGAGAAAGGGACTACCAATGGTACAATTACCGACTTTGATGGTAATTTCGTGATTACGGTTCAGTCCAATGCTATTCTCCAAATTTCATACATCGGATATAAAACCCTTGAACTGCCGGCTAAGGCTGTGATGAAGGTGGAGATGCGTGAGGATACCGAAGTCTTAGAGGATGTAGTGGTTGTAGGTTATGGTACCGTTAAGAAAAACGATGCTACCGGTTCTGTAACAGCTATTAAGCCTGATGGAATGAACAAGGGTATGACTACCAACGCCCAAGACATGTTATCCGGTAAGATTGCCGGTGTGCAGGTTAGTACGGATGGTGGTACTCCTGGTGGAGGTGCTACAATTCGTATTCGTGGTGGATCATCTTTGCGTGCAAGTAATGACCCATTGATTGTCATTGATGGTTTAGCAATGGATAATAAAGGTGTACAAGGTGTGGCTAACCCTCTATCTATGATTAACCCGAACGATATTGAGACGTTCACGGTACTGAAGGACGCTTCTGCAACTGCCATCTATGGTAGCCGTGCATCCAATGGTGTCATCATTATTACGACTAAGAAAGGTGCTTCTGGTTCTAAACTCAAAGTGTCCTATGATGGTAACGTTAGCTTTGGTACTCTCACCAAGCGCATGGGAACTCTTACCGGTGATGAGTTACGCGCTTATGCTGCTGCCTGTGGTTTGTCGGAAGATGGCTACAATTTCGTGATGATGGAGAATACCGATTGGCAAGACCAGGTTTATCGCACCGCTGTTTCTACCGACCATAACGTTTCTCTCACGGGTGGCTACAAGGATAAGAATGTTGATATGCCTTATCGCGCATCCATTGGTTATACGCTCAATAATGGTGTCATTAAAACATCGCAAATGCAACGTGTAACGGCTAATTTGAATTTAAGCCCTTCTTTCTTGGATAAACACTTGATGCTGAATCTCAATGCCAAGGGTATGTATATCTACAATAGTTATGAGCCGGGAGTCGCTGGTACCGCTTTATCTACAAGCCCGACCATACCGATTTATTCTAATGGCAACTTGTTAAATGCTAATGGTACGCAGGTTGTTCCTAAGGATGAATTAGATACCCACTGGGGTGGTTATTTCCAGCCTACCGAGACATTAACCAGTGAAACCGGTCCGTATAACGACCGAAATTGGCTGTATCAGCAAAAAGGCTATACTTCTGCTAATCCGGTTGCAATGCTTAATCAACAGTCAAATACTGCTAATTCCGGTGCCTTCATCGGTAATTTAGAGGCCACCTATCGCGTACATGGTTTGGAAGACCTCGTCCTTCATGCTAACTTTGGTGCTGACTATAGTTATGGTAAGCAAACCCAATCTAATAGCATTTATGGTACCGCTAACCACTACTATGGTTGGAATGGCTACCAAGAGAAGCATAAATACAACCTCCAATTCAACTGCTATGCGCAATGGGGTCACGATTGGGAAGAGGCTCGTCAACACTTTGACATCATGGCTGGTTACGAGTGGCAACATTTTTATGACGATTATGTGAATAGAGGTAATGGTATGTATCAACTTACGAATGAGGATCCTGTTTTGGCAGGTCAAATCGCTAATCCATACTCAAGTGAATATAAGACAGAGAACTACTTGGTTTCTTTCTTCGGTCGTTTGAACTATGTTGGTTGGAATCAGTTGATGATTACCGCTACTGTCCGTGGTGACGGCTCGTCACGTTTCGCCAAGGGCAATAAATGGGGTGTATTCCCATCTGTGGCTTTAGGTTGGAAGATTAAAGAGACCTTTATGCCGGATCAAAACATCTGTAATGACTTGAAACTCCGTTTAGGTTGGGGTATGACCGGTCAGCAAGATGGTATCGGAGATTATTCCTATATGCCGACTTATACCATCTCTAAAGGACACCAAGCTTATTATCCTGTTGGCTTTGACAACTATGCTATGGAGGATAAGGACGGTAATATGGTGGAAAAAGTGGTTGATGCAAATGGCAATGTGCTATACATCAATGATCGTCCTAATGGCTTTAATCCTGATTTAACGTGGGAAAAGACCACTACTTACAACGTTGGTATCGATTATGGTTTCCTCAATAACCGTATCACCGGTAGCATTGACTACTACTATCGCAAAACTACCGACTTATTGAACGACGTAATCGTTGCTGCCGGAACAAACTTCCGTCGTAAAGTAACATCCAATGTGGGTTCGCTTACTAACCAAGGTTTGGAATTTGCTATCAATGCCATCATCTTGGATTATGGTAAGAAATTTAAGTGGGACTTTGGTTACAACTTGACTTATAATGTAAATAAGGTATTGAAACTCAATAATGGTTCCGAACAAACGGCTATCAATGGTGGCGGTTATGGTGGAACAGGTAACGGAGGTAAGTCCCTTAACAAAATAGCTGTTGGTTATGCTACCAATACGTTCTATCTCTATGATGTGAAGAAAGGCTCTCGCGAAGATGGCTCGCGATATTGGTATGTGGTGGACCAAAATAAAGATGGTAAGATTGATGCCAATGATATGATAATGGATAAGAATCCTGTGGCTCCTGTATCTATGGGCTTCCAGATGAAGTTCCAATTCTATGGATTTGACCTGGGTATGTCCTTCCGCGCTAATATAGGCAACTATGTGTATAACAACGTGAAAGCTACTAAGTTGAATGACATCAATATCGGTTCAATGACTCGTGGTGGATACTTAGCAGGCACGATGACTTCTGTGTTTAATGCTTTCTACAAGGATGGTTTTACAGGAGCTATCTGCTATGAGAGTGGTACTCCAAATCCAACTTTCACGGAGTATGACTTGACTAATTACTTTTTAGAGAACGCATCCTTCTTGCGTTGTGATAACATCACGCTTGGTTATAGCTTCACTACCAAGAATGAGAAGTTGTCGGGACGTGCTTTCTGCACCATCAGCAATCCGTTTGTAATCTCCAAGTATAGCGGATTGGATCCTGAGGTGGGTATCAATGGCGTAGATAACTCTATCTATCCTCGTTGTATGACTACTATTTTGGGTATTAACTTGCAATTCTAAGTTGGATAAGAAAAGATTATGCATTATGAAAAACGTTAATAAATATTTATTGATGGCCGTTGTGGCTTTGGCTACAACCGCTTGCGTAGATGACCTCAATACAGAGCCGATTGATAAAAATTCATCTACATCTTTTAACCAGGCTCGTATGTTTACCAAGTGTTATGCAACCTTGGCATTAACCGGTCAAGAAGGTCCTACTGGTGATCAGGATGTAGAGGATATCGATGAAGGTACGTCTGCTTTCTTCCGTACTATTTGGTACATGAATACTATTCCTACCGACGAAGGTTGGTGGATTTGGACAGATGACGGTGTTCCTCAATTGCGTATTAACGCGTGGGACGGAGAAAATGTCTTGGTAAAGGGTATTTATGGTCGTCTAACGATGGATATTAAGTACTGCAACCACTTCCTTGCATATGCTATAGGATCGGATGATGAAACCCAAAAAGAACGCGCAGAAGTTCGTTTCATTCGTGCTCTAAACTACTACTATCTCTTGGATTTCTTCCGCAATGCACCGCTTTCGCTTGAGGAAAGTACAGTATATCCTCACTATGTTTCTCGTGCCGATTTGTATAATTGGTTGGTAGGTGAGTTGAAGGATTTAACCGAGTTATTGCCTGCTAAGCGTCTTAGTATGTACCGCGTGGATCAAGCCGCTGCTTGGTTGCTGTTGGCTCGCGTATATTTGAATTCAGGCGTTTATTTAGCTGACGACACCGCTACTCCGGTGGATACTAAACCAACGGAAGCAAATATGCTTGCGGCTAAAGCGGCTGCTGAAAAGGCATTGACCTATGGCTATCAGTTATATACCACTCCTACGAGTTATGAGGCTACAGGAGTGACCTATACTGCCTACCAAAAACTATTCATGGGTGACAATAAAAACCCTAATACGACTGGTCCAATTGCTACAGAATCTCCGCTCATTATTTACCAAGATGGTGCATATAGCCGTAGTTATGGTGGTTCTTTCCTTACTGCTGCTATGCGTATATCCGGAATGGTGGCTTGGGGGGCTTCTGATCAATGGTCTTGCTTCCGTTCTTCTCCTACATTGGTCTATAACTTTACCCGTCCTGCCGGTTATGTTGACCAGGATGTATCCACTAAGATAAAAGCCAATGAATACGAGATGCCGAAAGTCTTAAAAGACGATCGTGCAATCCTATGTTCGTTTGTAAAGGCCCAAAGCAAGGGAGGAAAAGACCTCGTTTGGAAAGTGGAGGGCAAACGTTCAAAAGGTAATGCTGAAAATTTCATGGATTGCTGGGCAGCTCCTAAATTTACCAATGTGTATTCTACGGTAGATAGACCTGAGAAATCTGTTGGATCAGATAAGGCTTGGCCGGACTTTGATCTTCCTATGATGCGTATTGCCGAGGCTCATTTGATTAAAGCAGAAGCAATGTATCGTTTGGGAGATGCTCCTGGAGCATTGGCAGAGATTAATAACACTATCCGCCAGCGTGCTAATGCAGAGCCCTTAACTAAATTAGATGACGAAACATTGTTAGCCGAATGGTGTCGCGAGTTCTGGGGCGAAGGTCGTCGTCGTACTGATTTGATTCGTTTTGACCATTTCTTCGGTCCACAATCTGACCAATATAAGTATAACTGGGAAGGACGTATGGATAAGGATGATGGATCAAGTAGCTTCAAATCCGGTACGGAGGTCTTTTGGAACTGGTTCCCTGTTCCGTCTGATGATAAGAAAGTTAATCCTAACTACGCTGCCGATGTAGAGGCGAATAGTCCTTTCGAGGGTGGTGACGGATATGTATATGGCAAATAACAGCAAGAATTTGCTGCTATATATAATTAACCCAATTTATTAACTAAAATTATTTTTAAATCATGAAGAAGTTATTTTCATTTGTTGCTGCTGCTCTTATGAGCGCAAGCATGTTCGCAACTCCTGCCCAAATCCCTACAGTAGCTAATTTGAGCGCGAGTTATGATGTGGTAAACAACCGTGTAATTTGCTTGTATTTTGATGAGCAAGTATGTAATGACATCGTATGGGTAGGTACCTACAAACAAGTTCCTAAAACTGATGGAACAGGGTATGATTGGTCTACAGATGTTGAAGAATTAAGTAAATTTGAGTCATTGGAAGGTTTTGATGGTTGGTATGTAGTTGAGTATGAGGACACAACGACTAATAGTCAAGGTAAACCCGTTCAGTTGAAATCCGATGGCACCTTCGCATGGGATTATCAATCAGGTGATAAAGATGCGTGGGCTAATATGAGTCAAGAAGGTCAAATAGCAGTGTTTGAAGATGGTTATGATGGTGAGGCTAATTGCACATGGGCAAACAAAGGCGCGTACATTTATGAGGTTGCTTATTGGAAGAAGCACAACACTCCCTGTGTGGACAAACCCAAACATGACTACACTTTTACAGTTTACATGCCTGAGTTCTGCGAGGAAATCGAAGATTATGCAGACTCCGTGTTTATCTTGGGTGGATTTGACTGGAATAAGGGTATTGAAATGGAAAAGAAGTTTGATCTTGAAGGTAATGCCATGTATTATGTTGAGTTGGATGGTATGGAAGAAGGTACTGAATACAAGTTCCGTTGCGGTACAAAGAACTGGGACGTACAAGTTCAACTGAATGGTGCAGATCTTGCTAATATGACGATGGATGCAACGACGGATGTTGTTCTTCATTTTGATGGTGAAGGTTATGGCTTCAAAGCATGTGATGTTCCTGTACCTGCTATGGACTATGACATCTATCTGAAGGCTCCTGCTATGTGCGATCCTAATATCTCTCCGGCTATCGTAGGTAGTGGTACTCCCGGTGGTTGGGATGCTGGTACTGCTATGGAATGGGATGTTGAGAAGGGTGAATGGCATATCCAACTGCTCCAAGCTGAAGGTGAGTTCAAGTTCTATGATGCTCAGTTAGGTTGGGACAACGAAATTCAAATGTATAATGCAGAAACAGGAGAATGGGGTGCTACTCCTAACTTGAAGTTAGCAGGAGAAACTCCTATCGTTATTGACTATAGCGATGCTTCTTTGTATCGTTGGAAAATGTGTGAAGCTACCGGTCTTGAGAACGTTAAGGCTGATGTGAAAGCAAACAAAATCGTTAAGGACGGCAAACTGTATCTCCGTGATGGTAGAGGAGAATGGGTAAACGTTCTCGGTTTCTAAACAACTCTTCTACAGATTCTGTAGATAACTAAAAGAGGTCTTCGGGCCTCTTTTTTTTGTGTATTATTTTAACCGATTTATGTGCAATTGCAAAAAAAATGATAAATCTTTTGCAAATATGCAAAAAAAGTTGTACCTTTGCACGAGAAATGAATATTGACTGGAAAAAAATATGGGAAATCCTTAATCAATGGGTGCTGAATAAGTACGTACTGACCCTTATTATCTTCGGAGTTATTCTGCTCTTTGTTGGCGAACAAAGTGTTATTAAGGACCTGCGTCGCTACCGTCAGATTAACCAGGCCGAAGAGGCTATTGAAGAGGCAGATCATGCTATTCAAAAAGCGCAGCATCAACTTCAAATGCTCAACCATAAGGATAGCCTTGAACGCTTTGCACGCGAAGAGTATTACATGCATAATACTAACGAGGATGTTTATATGGTAGATGAGGAGGACGAGTGATGATAGATAAATTAGTGAATGAACATTTAATCTTAGGCGTTGACCCCGGAACGCTCTTTATGGGATACGCCTTGCTCAAGACCATCGGTTCCAAAACCGAAGTGGTCACATTTGGCGTCAAGGATGTGCATAAATTAGAAGACCAATACGCTCGACTTCAGCAGGAATTTTTCTTCTTGCAGGAACTGATTGACCAATACCATCCTACTGAATTGGCTATCGAGACCCAGTTCGTGGATAAGAACCCACAAACGATGATCAAGATTGTGCATGCGCAAGGAGTGGCTATCGCCGCTGCGCTCAGTCGTGACCTGCCCATCAATGAGTATAGTCCCATGAAAATCAAAATGGCTATCACCGGTAATGGACATTCTACCAAACAGCAGGTGGCAGATATGTTATTCCGAATGCTCAAGATGGACGAAACTCAACGACCTAAGAAACTGGACGCTACCGACGCACTCGGTATTGCTTACTGCCATTTCTTGCAGTTAGGACTGCCTCTGAAGGAAAAAGGGGCTAAGAACTGGACTACTTTCGCAAAGCAAAAAGGTCTCGTAGATAACGGCCTTACCGGACCTAACCAAAAACTATTAGCTGCCCTTTCTGCAAAAAAATAATGAAATAAATTTGCATATTCCAATTTTTTGTTGTAATTTTGCACTCGATTTAATAATAATCCCCTCCGCTCTAAATATTTAACGGGGTCCCCAAAAGCTCGTAAGAGGTTGTGGGGAGAGTGGAGGCCCAAGTCGCCTGCTGATTTAATGAATATGGTATCAGCCCTTGCGAACTTGGTGCCGAACACGAAATTATGGCTTATAAGATTTCAGAAGATTGTATCGCCTGTGGCACCTGTAAAGATGAGTGCCCGATGGGAGCTATCTCCGAAGGCGATCATTACAGCATTGATCCGGACATCTGCGTTGAATGCGGAACATGTGCGGATGTTTGCCCAAGCGGCGCAATTTCTAAATAAATTGCAATGTTGTACAAAAGCTGTCTAACCTCACCGTTAGACAGCTTTTCTTGTTTCTTGTCTCACTCTCCCTTCCCTTTCCCTTCCCCTCTCACCCTCTCACTTGCTATAAATAGTATGTGATTAGTATGTGATTAATATGTGATTGGTATGTGATTAATATGTGATTATGCATACATGAAAGAATCGTAAGGCATGTTCTTACGTTGATTTTTATCTCTCTGAAAACATTTTTTTTAAAAAAATGTCCCATCTACTTGCAAATTCCATTTTTTTTTTGTAATTTTGCAGCCGATTTTGTTTAATGCCCAAAAAGTTGGAACATGCTGGAGAGTTTTTATAAAACACACGATTATTTGGTGGAACATGTAGATGTGCCTATTCGTCGTCAATTGATGGACGAAATCAACTGGAAAGACCGTTTGATTGCTATCAAAGGCGGTCGCGGTGTCGGTAAAACCGATTTTCTGTTGTCCTATGCTAAACAGCAATTGGCATTGGAGCCTGATAAACGCCGTACCATCTTGTATGTCAACTTTAATAACTTCTTCTTTACCCAACACTCGCTCTATGAGTTCGCAGGGGAGTTTGTTAAGGCCGGAGGACAGACTCTGCTCATTGATCAAGTCTTCAAGTACCCCAATTGGTCTAAGGAACTGCGCGACTGCTATTTCCATTACACCAACCTGCGCATTGTCTTCTCGGCTTCGCCCGTCATGCGTCTTATTGAAGGCAATTCGGACATTGGACATATCGTTAAAATGTACAACTTGCGCGGCTATAGTTTCCGTGAATACCTCAATATCCAAACGGGATGCCGCTTGCGCTCCTATACATTGGACGAGATACTGAGAAACCACGAAGAGATAGCATCTCGTATATGTGCCCACGTTAAGCCGTTGCATTTCTTCCAGGATTATTTGGAGCATGGCTATTATCCTTATTCGCTCACGCACTGGGACTATTCGGAACAACTGCTTCACCTGATGAACATGATGTTAGAGGTGGATATCCTGCTTATCAATAAACCCGAAGTGGCTTACCTCAATCGTATTAAGAAACTCCTATATATGTTGATGGGGGATGTGCCATGTGGGCTCAATATCAGTAAACTGGCCTCGGCGACTAATACGTCTCGCTCCACGATTATCAACTACATCAAGTACCTCAAGGATGCCCGCTTGCTCAACCTTCTCTATGTAGATGGAAAGCAATACCCTATGAAGCCGGCTCGCATCTATATGCAGAACCCCAACCTGTGCTATATGTTGCCAACCCAACAACCTACTGAACAAGCGGTGGCAGAGACGTTCTTCTATAGCGCTCTGCATGGCGCACATAAACTCAATGCTTGCGAGACAGCCGCCTTTGAAGTGGACCAAAAAGTGCGCTTTGATGTGCTGAAAACATCGCCACGCACTCCAGGCTTCCGCTATGCCGCCATCGCTGACCTCGAAATAGGTAAGGGCAAACAAATACCCCTTTGGCTACTGGGCTTCCTCTACTAGTAATCTAGTAAACTAGAAAACTAGTCAACTAGAAATCTAGTAATCTAGCCCCATAGAAACTGAAAATTAACTCTAAAAAATAACTACACAACAATGAAAGAAAAGAAATTTATGACTTGTGATGGTAATGCCGCTGCTGCGCATATTGCGTACATGTTTACCGAAGTAGCTGCTATCTATCCTATCACGCCGTCATCACCTATGGCAGAGAACGTAGATGAATGGGCCGCTGTTGGCCGCAAGAACATGTTTGGCGAAACCGTTACGGTGCAGGAAATGCAGAGTGAAGGCGGTGCTGCCGGCGCAGTTCATGGTTCGTTGAATGCTGGTGCACTCACCACTACTTTTACTGCTTCTCAGGGACTCTTACTTATGATCCCTAATATGTACAAGATTGCCGGAGAACTGATTCCGACTGTCTTCCATGTTTCCGCTCGTACGTTGGCTAGTCACGTACTATGTATCTTCGGTGACCACCAAGATGTAATGGCTTGCCGCCAAACCGGTTTTGCTATGTTGGCCGAGGGTAGTGTACAAGAGGTAATGGACCTGTCCGGCGTAGCGCACTTAGCTACTATCAAGAGCCGCGTTCCGTTCCTGAACTTCTTTGATGGCTTCCGCACCAGTCACGAGTATCAGAAGATTGAGGTGATGGATATGGAAGACCTTCGTCCGTTGGTTGATATGGAGGCGTTGGCAGACTTCCGTAAACGTGCTTTGTCTCCAATGCGTCCCGTGATGCGTGGTATGGCAGAGAACCCAGATGTCTTCTTTACCCATCGCGAAAGTTGCAATACTTATTACAATAACGTAGCAGATATTGTTAGCGACTATATGGACAAGATCAGTGCCATCACCGGCCGCACCTATCGTCCCTTCACTTACTACGGCGCACCTGATGCCGAAAACATCATCATTGCTATGGGTAGTGCTACCGAGTGTATTCGCGAAGTAATTGACTATGAGGCTGCTAAGGGCAATAAATTAGGCATGATTAACGTTCACCTCTATCGTCCCTTCTCCCTCAAGTACCTCAAGGAGGCTCTGCCTGCATCCGTTAAGCGTATTTGTGTGTTAGACCGCACCAAAGAGCCCGGAGCGAATGGCGAACCGCTCTACTTGGATGTAAAAGATGCTTTGGACGAACTTGGCATGAAGGATATCGTCGTGGTTGGTGGTCGATATGGATTAGGAAGCAACGATACAACACCTGCTCAGATGTTAGCTGTTTATGCTAACTTGGCAATGAACGAACCTAAGAACCACTTCACCGTAGGTATCAATGACGATGTAACCTTTACTTCTCTGCCTGTAGGCGAAGAAATAGCCATGGGTGGCGAGGGTATGTTCCAAGCTAAGTTCTACGGATTAGGTGCAGACGGTACGGTAGGTGCCAATAAGAACAGCGTCAAGATAATTGGTGACACCACCGATAAATACTGCCAAGCTTACTTCTCATACGATAGTAAGAAATCCGGCGGATTCACTTGCTCGCACTTGCGTTTTGGCGATGAACCCATCCATTCTACTTATCTCGTTACTACACCTAACTTTGTGGCTTGCCACGTGCAGGCTTATCTGCAAATGTACGATGTAACGCGCGGATTGCAAAAAGGTGGTACGTTCCTGCTCAATACCGTTTGGAATGCAGAGGAACTCAAGGAGAACTTGCCTAATAAAGTGAAGAAATACTTCGCAGACAATGCCATCAAGGTATATTTCATCAACGCCACTAAGATTGCTCAAGAAATCGGCTTGGGTAACCGCACCAATACCATCCTTCAATCTGCTTTCTTCCGTATCACCGGTGTTATCCCGGTAGAGAAAGCCGTGGAAGAGATGAAGCATTTCATCGTGAAGAGTTATGGTAAGAAAGGTGAGGACGTTGTCAATAAGAACTACGCTGCCGTAGATCGTGGCGATGAGTACCAACTGCTGGATATTGATCCGGCATGGAGTCAACTTGGACCCGATGCTGCTCCTGATTACGGAGACGAACCCGAATTCGTTACTAAACTGGTGCGTCCTATCAATGCTCAAGATGGAGACTTACTGCCGGTAAGTGCCTTCAAGGGTATCGAAGATGGTACATGGCCTGCCGGCACCGCTAAGTATGAGAAACGTGGCGTCAGTGCCTTTGTTCCTGTATGGACCGCAGATAACTGTATCGAATGTAATAAGTGTGCATACGTTTGTCCTCACGCTTGTATCCATCCGTTCGTTATGGACGATGAGGAGGTGAAGGGTATCAATGGTGCTACTCGTGAAATGAAAGCTCCTACTGCGCTCAAAGGTATGCATTTCCGCATCCAAGTGGGCGTGATGGACTGCTTAGGTTGTGGTAACTGTGTAGATGTATGTCCGGGTAATCCTAAGACCGGCAAGGCTCTGCAGATGGTGGATCTTGAGACTCAACGCGCTGAGGCTGCTAACTGGGAGTACTGCGAGAAGAACGTTAAGAGTAAACAAGACCTCATTGATATCCAATCCAATGTCAAGAACTCGCAGTTCGCTACGCCGCTCTTTGAGTTCTCCGGTGCTTGCTCCGGTTGCGGTGAAACACCATACCTCAAACTCATCAGCCAACTATTTGGTGACCGCGAGATAGCTGCTAATGCTACCGGCTGTACTTCTATCTACTCCGGTTCGGTTCCTTCTACGCCTTATACAACCAATGACAAGGGTCATGGACCGGCTTGGTCGAACTCGTTGTTCGAGGACTTCTGCGAGTATGGTTTAGGTATGCAGATTGCCCATCGCAAGATGAAAGAGCGTCTGACTACCTTGATGACCAAGGGATTGGAATGCCCCACTTGCTCCGATGAACTCAAGGCTATGTTCAAACAATGGCTCGAGAATAAGAACGATGGTGAAGTAACCAAGAAACTATACGAACCTATGGTAGCTGCTATGGAGGCTTGTGGTTGCGATACATGCAAGCAGATCCTGACCTACAAAGACCATATCGTTAAACGCAGTCAATGGATCATCGGTGGTGATGGTGCTTCCTACGATATCGGTTACGGAGGATTAGACCATGTCATCGCCAGTGGCGAAGATGTGAATATCCTTGTGCTGGATACTGAGGTTTATTCCAACACCGGTGGTCAGGCTTCTAAATCCACTCCTCTGGGGGCTATCGCTAAGTTCGCAGCGATGGGTAAACGTGTTCGCAAGAAAGACTTAGGCATGATTGCTACTACCTACGGATATGTATATGTGGCACAGATTGCTATGGGTGCTGACCAAGCTCAAACGCTCAAGGCTATCCGTGAAGCAGAGGCTTATCCCGGACCATCTCTTATCATTGCTTACGCTCCGTGTATCAACCACGGTCTGAAAGCCGGTATGGGTAAGGCACAAGCCGAGGAAGAGAAAGCCGTTGCTTGCGGTTACTGGCACTTGTGGAGATATAATCCTCAACTGGAGGCTGAAGGCAAGAATCCGTTCACGCTCGATAGTAAGGAACCGGATTGGACTAAGTTCGAAGAGTACCTCAAAGGTGAGGTGCGTTTCGCTTCCGTCATGAAACAGTTCCCTAACGAGGCTGCTGAACTCTTTGCTGCGGCTCAAGAGAACGCGCAATGGCGTTATAAGTCCTACCTACGCATGTTAGGTACTCAATGGTAAACGCTAAACGCTCAACGATGAAACGCCTTCCTTCTATCTCCGTTGCCGTCTTTGCGCTCATATTGAGCGTAATGAACGCTGTGTTGTATAACATTCCCTTTTTGAACTTCATTGCGGAGCATTCAGAGGGAACGGCTTGGCAGGTAGGCTTGCTGATAACGATGGTAGTGATTGTGCTTTTGGCACTTCACTACATCGTTTTCTCGTTGCTGCTGCATCTATTGCGGTATGTGGGTAGGGTACTGATAGCGATTTTCTTCTTCCTAAGCGGCACCTGCGTGTACTTCATCTCTGTCTATCATAACCTGATGGACGAATCGATGATGGTTAATGTGTTCAATACGCGTTATTCCGAGGCCTCCGGCTTCTTCAGTCCGGGTCTCTTCATCACCGTGGCTTTATTAGGTCTCTTGCCGGCTATCTATGTGCTGGTGCAGAAGACCCATCCGGTGGATAAACGCTCATGGAAGACCTTCGGTTGGTCCGGCGGCGGAGCCTTGCTCTTATCCGCAGTACTGGCGGTGGTTAATCTCAATCAGATTCTATGGATAGGTAAGTACGACACTGAATTAGGCGGCTTGGTGATGCCCTGGTCGTATATCGTTAATACGGGTTTGCATTTTGCCCATCAGTCTCAGGCTCAGGCTAAGGAGATACCGTTGCCTGATGCCACTATCACCGATACCGACCCCTCGGCAGTGGTGCTGGTGATTGGTGAATCGGCTCGCAAGGCTAATTTCCAACTCTATGGCTATAACCGTCCCACCAATCCGCGTCTAAGTCAACTCAATGACTTGCACGTCTTGGATGCCCATTCATGCGCCACATATACGGTGGCAGGTGTGAAGGCTATTTTGGAGCACATGCCTACCGGCGACCTGTACGAGATACTGCCTAATTATCTGTTCCGCACCGGTGTGGATGTGTCATGGCGCACCCGCAACTGGGGCGAACCGCCTGTGCATATCGATGAGTATCTGACCATAGATAGTCTATTAGCCCGCTATGACTACCGAGGGGATGTGTTTGATGATTTGCTCTTTACCGGTCTTCGTGAACGAATAGAGTCGTCCAACAAGAATAAAGTGCTTATTATCCTGCATACCTCTACGTCCCATGGACCGGATTATCAGCGGCAGTATCCTGAGCCATATAGCGTCTTTATGCCTGTATGTAGTAGTGTGGAAAATGCCCAAAACGAACCGGACCGATTGATGAATGCATACGATAATACCATTGTTTATACGGATGTGTTACTGGCTAATCTGATTGATTCATTACGCACTCTTACCGACTGGAAATGTGCGATGTTCTATGTCTCTGATCATGGTGAGTCGTTAGGCGAAAACGGATTGTTCATGCATGGTGTACCTATGAAGATGGCCCCTAAGGAGCAGTACGAGATTCCGTTCCTGGTATGGACGAACGACTCGTCGCGTACTATCCTTCCTCCGGACCATATCATCGACCAGCACTACGTCTTCCATTCGGTCTTGGATTGGCTCTCTATCGAAAGCCCAATCTATAACCCTGAATATAATCTCTTTAAATAATTAGATACTTGGCTAATTGGCTACTTGGCTAATTGGTTAATTGTTAATTGGCTAATTGCTATGCTTCTTCCATTCTGCATCCCTCATGTCATTGAAGCCGGTTGTGATGAAGCCGGTCGCGGACCTTTGGCGGGCAGTGTATTTGCGGCGGCGGTTGTCTTGCCGCAGGATTTTCGCAATGAGATGCTCAATGACAGCAAACAACTCACGGAGAAGCAGCGTGAGCAACTGCGCCCTATCATCGAGCAGGAAGCCCTGGCTTGGGCGGTGGCGGAAGTGACGGCGGCGGAAATCGACCAAATCAATATCCTTAATGCCAGTCTATTAGGTATGCGCCGTGCCTTGGATAAGGTTGGTCAACAATTAGCACGCACCCATCAGTCGATAGAGCATATCTTAGTGGATGGCAATAGATGGAAACCTTACGTGCCGGAGGGTGGGGTATTGGAGGTGCCGGCGCGAACCGTTGTACATGGTGATGCCACGTATATGTCCATAGCAGCCGCCTCTATTCTGGCTAAGACCTACCGAGATGATTATATGCGTCGTCTCAGTCAGCAGTACCCACAGTATGGTTGGGATCGTAATATGGGATACCCCACTAAGGAGCATTATGAAGCCTTAAAGCAATTCGGTCCTACCCCTTATCATCGCTTAACCTTCAATCTAAAATAGTTAACGTCCTCGTTAACGTCAACGTTAATTTTTTATGAAAAAAATTGTCATTTTTACCGGTGCCGGCGTTAGTGCCGAAAGTGGTTTAGGCACTTTCCGCGATGCCGATGGATTATGGGAGAATTATCGTGTTGAAGATGTATGCACCCATCAAGCGTGGCTGCGTAATCCTCAGTTATGTGTGGACTTCTACAATGCCCGCCGTCGTGATACGTTAGCAGCCCAACCTAATGCGGCCCATCTGGCTATCACGCGTCTGCAGCAGGCTTATCCGTCCTTGGAAATCATTACCCAGAACATAGATGACCTGCATGAGCGGGCAGGCAGCACCAATATCACGCACTTGCATGGCGAGATTACCAAACTGCGTAGCGAGAATAACGACACCGCAACTGTGCCTTTGCAGGGTTGGGAGCAACATTACGGTGACCGTCATCCTGATGGCTCGCTCTTGCGTCCCTATATCGTCTTCTTTGGCGAAGGAGTACCATACTTCCCTAAGGCCTGCGAGATTGTCTATACGGCGGATATCCTTATCGTTATCGGCACCAGCCTCAATGTCTATCCGGCTGCTTCCTTGCTTGAGTATGCCCGCGAGGATATACCTATTTATTTTATAGACCCCGGAATGCCGGAATTCGGTATTTATCGTAATCGCATCACGCATATCCGCAAGCCCGCTACCGAAGGCGTGCCTGAATTAGTTGAGCAATTAATTCAAAAAAAATTATAGTAAATTGCAACTTTTTGCATATCCCATGCGTCTAATGGTAAAACGAACGACAATGAAACATTTGATATTACCTGTTATCTTATTCGCATCTACCCTTGCCATGGCGCAGGAGGTGGATATGCATTATTGGGATAGTATCTATTCGGCTATCAATGATTCTATCCAGTTGGAAGACGTGAATATAGTGGCTAAGAAACCTCTGTTTGAACGTAAACTGGATAAGGTGGTCTTTAATGTCAGTCAGTCTCCATTGGCTGCCGGCACCAATGGTAAGGACCTTATCAAGAAAGCCCCCGGCATCATGGTGGATAAGGATGGCAATATCACCTTTAATGGCAAGTCCGTAGAGGTCTATGTGGACGGACGCCCTTCTTACCTGAGTGGGGACCAACTCAAAGCCATGCTGGAAGGAATGGATGGCTCAACGGTGGATAAGATTGAACTCATCTCTAATCCGGGTGCCAAGTACGATGCCAGTGGCACCGGCGGTATCATCAATATCAAACTCAAGCGCAACATGACGCGCGGACTCAACGGTGTACTGAATGCATCCTACGGAGGCATGTATTTCAAGGATGTTAATCGTTATCTTAATAACGACTATGTGGGCCTGAACCTGTTCTATCGCACGGATAAGACCTATACCTATGCGCAGGTTAATCAGTACTATGGTGATTTCAGTATCAGCAATGCCACGCATGCTTATACGCCTTTTATGAAGCGTGATATGGAGTCTGAATACACCGCCGATTTTCAGTACTATATGCTTAAAATAGGCAATGACTGGTATATCGATTCGACTAATACATTTGGTTTCTTCTTCCAGGCACCGGTTATGGTGCAGTCCCAAACAGCACCGGCTGACAAGAGTTGGGGAACAACGTCTTTCCTTTCTTCTACCGGTGCAGACTCGCTGCTTTTGCATACGAACAGTATGACCAATGCGCGCACTTTTGCTCCGCAGCACACTGCTAACCTCAATTTTACGCACGTCTTCTCGGCTGATTTGGAGCGTGAACTGACCGTTAACATGGATTATAACCGCTATAATAGCCAATCCTCTAATCTGCAGCATAACAAGGAATGGATCGACCAACAGCCTCAAGTCTATTCCGGATTGGATATACGTAATCATCAAATCTCCAATATCTATTCGGCTAAGTTGGATTTCCAAACTAAGTTTTGGCGTACCGGTATGATTGAAGCCGGTGGCAAATATACGCTATCCACTATGAATAGCCGTATGACGACAGATTCGCTGCAAGGCGAACAATGGGGACTGCACTCCTCCACACCTTCTGATTTTGACTATCGTGAGCATGTGGCAGCTATGTATATCTCGCTGGCCAAGCAGTTTGGTCAGCATTGGAATGTCAAAGTCGGTCTGCGTGGCGAATATACCTATTCGGTAGGCGATTGGCTGTCTGCTGATTCGGTTAGTTGTAAGTCGTACTTTGATGTCTTCCCAACCGTCTATATGGGCTATACGTCCTCGCCGCTGGGCAAACTGCAGCAGACTATTGCCGTTAGTGCCAGTTATGTACGACGCATAAAACGCCCTAATTACTATCTGCTGAACCCCTTCCGAACCTACATTGATGCCCATAGTTATTCCGTAGGTAATACCGAACTCACTCCGGAGTTTAACAACGATGTAGAACTCAATTTCTCCTACTCGCAGTACCTAAGTCTAACCTTCAATTTCTCGCATACTCAGGATATGTTCTCCCAACATATCGAGATTCTGGATAATGGTGACGGACGATCTATGTGGACGAACTTTGGTACGTGTACAACGCATGGTTTTAACCTCTCTCTTACCGAACTGCCCCTTGTGCCTAAGTTTGATTCGCAGCATAAGGTCAATGGCGCTTGGCTTGCGTTTACAATGAATGTGGGATACTATAATTTCCTCAATAAGTCCTACAAGAAGGACGAGAACGGCAATCCTGAGTATAAGCAGCAAAATAATTATTTCCGCTGCAATGGTATGCTCAATGCCTACTTGCCTAAGGATTGGTCCATCTCGGTGGATGCTTTCTATAGCGCACCTATTACGATTGGATATAACCGCCAAAAGTCGGTCTATTCGATGGGATTGGGTATCCGTAAATCCATTAGTGACAAGGGCTTAGTGCTTAATCTGCAAGTCCAGGATCTGCTACGCTCGTCTCATTATGAGGAGCGGTCACAAGGGCTGCCCGACGGACAGTTCACCTCGGTGGAGAATACCGTCCGCCAGCAACGCGTTACGTTCTCTCTCACGTATATGTTTGGTCAGCAAGAATGGCATAAACAACGTAAAGTAGGTGATTCGGAGTTCAACGACCGCCTCGGCTCTGGCAATTCCTTAGGTCAATAAACTCTCTTAATTCTTAATTCATAATTCAAAATTCTTATAAGTATGGATAGAAGCAAAAAAATCTTATTAATCGTAATTATCATACTTATTGTATGTTTCTTTGCGATGCGTGGTTGCGTACATATAGTAGGCAAGGTAATGAATAAAGTAATGCCGGCAACCTCTCTTAGTTACGATCACCCCGAACGTTATTCGATTGATTCAATAGGAGGCACAACGCTACCTATTACAGATATTGAGGTGGAGTGGATTAATGGTGACATTCATATTTCATATGGTGATATAGATAGCATCTCTTGGTGCGAAATCTATACAGATGGTACGCCGTCTGTTGAAGATAGACTGCATTATTACATTGAGGATAATACGTTGGCAATTCGCTATTGTGCGCCTCATTTTGAGGACCAAGGGCATCTAAGAACTTTCCTAAAGCATCGTCCTAATAAGTCCTTGCATAAGGAACTGACGATTATCCTTCCTCGCGGTGCTTATTATAATAACGTTGAAATATCGGGTATTAATGGCAATCATTTCTTGGATATTGATGCTTGCGAGATGGACCTATCTATGATTAATGGTTCTATTACACTTTCCACTCGCCAATCGGACAATATACAAATGCAGACCATTAACGGCAACCTCACTATCTTCGCGCCGGATACTTCTTCTATTCAGGTCACTACCGATAAGGTTAATGGCGCGGTCTATACCGAATGGCCTTGCTCCCAACAGGATAATATTTATACCTGCGGTGTAGCGCCTTATATGCGTGTAGATATGGATGTAATTAACGGAAATATGAATATTCTTAAACTTAAATAATATGGACATTATTCCTATTGTTGGCATTTTGATGCCTGTTTTATTGGTTGCTGTGGTGCTTTCTTATTCGTATCGAAAGGAGCACGAACGTAATCGCTTAATCGAAAAGATGATTGAGAAAGGCCAGGATCCCGCTTCTATCCTTCCTTTGCTTAATGGACGCAAGGAAGAGGAGAAGAACCCAACCAAGCACTTCAAGAGTGGTATAACGCTCACTTCCATCGGATTAGGTCTGATGGTTGCCGGTTGGTTATGCGATTGGAGCACAATCGGTATTGGTGCTTTCTTGGCTATTATTGGACTTGGTGAATTGGCTCTCGCGTGGTATCTTCGCAAGTATTCGAAATAGTAGTTAAACGCCATCAGGGAGCAATACGCCGTTTCCTAACGTCCCTCACCAAAGGGGATACGATGCTCGCGGATGATCTCGCCCAGGAGACCTTTATCAAGGCCTTCTATGCGTGGGATAGTTTTGCTGCACTTAGTTCACCTAAGACGTGGCTCATGCGTATAGCCTATAATACTTTTGTGGACTATACCCGCTCTCCGTCAACGTCCTCTGAGTCGATTCAATCTTCAATATGCAATATCCAATCTTCCAATGGAGCCTCTGGCTCCTCATTTGACATTCGTAACGACGTTCAGCAGGCAATGCTGCAACTTTCCGAACCGGAACGTTTGTGCGTCCAATTGGCGCTGATTGAGGACCGATCTATTCGACAGATAGTGACTATTACTGGACTCAATGAGAACACCGTCAAGTCGCACTTAAAACGTGGTAAAGATAAACTTAGAACCTTTTTAATCAATAATGGATATGACCGATAAAGAACTGAAAAACATACTTCAATCATCCACTTTATCTTCCAAGGATGAGCGTTTTAACGATGCTGATTTTACCAAGCGCGTTATGTCGCAGTGCTTAGAGCACACCAATAAAGAAGTTAGGACTGTTATTTGGACAATCCGCATTGTTGCAGCCGTCGTTGCTATTATCGTGCTTTTCCTCCTCACCCCATCAACGTTAACCTCAATCCAATCTGCAATCTTCAATATTCAATATTCAATTGAGTCCATTGTGTCAACATTCTCGTTCTCGTCCGGTTCCTACCTCTTCGCTCTTGCGTCTTGCCTCATAATCGCCCTTCTCCTCTCCCGCCGCCTAGACTAGTCTTGTTATGGGCTAATTGAAGTTCGGGATCACTTCGGGACCACATGCTGCTAAGGTAAGCCCCACCTAACCCCCGCCTAAACATGCCGAAAACCGTGCTTTTTGTGAGCTGTATGTGGGGTTTAGTAGGTCATTACATGCTACGGAGATGCTACGGAACTTTAGACGCGCCCCAACTTCCTTGCAATGCAAAAAAATGTGAAAAAAATAATAAAAAATTTGCATATGTCAAAAATAAGTAGTACTTTTGCAGCGTGAAACAGAATTTATTAAAAAATAATTATTATAAAGTAATAAAATGAAAATTGTTTATAATCCTTTTATTATCAGCGGGTACGAAGGTGCAAAGTATTTTTGTGATAGGCAACAAGAATTGGAGCAATTGCGTCAGGAAATAGAGAATGGAAATAACGTCGCACTCATCGCGTCTCGCCGTATGGGTAAAAGTGGACTGATTCAACACTACCTTGCTCAACCTCAATTACAAGATGCGTACTATACTTTTTTTATTGATATTTATGATACTCTATCGTTGAGCGAACTCGTTCTTAAATTGAGCCGCAACATCCTTACACGTCTTAAACCGCACGGATTAACGGCATTGCAACGTTTTTGGGATTGCGTACACTCTTTACAAGCAGGTATATCCTTTTCTCCCATGGGTGAGCCGTCTTTTAATGTGCAGATAGGAGATATTCACGAGTCCCAAACCACGTTAGATGAGATTTTTCATTATTTAGAAATCGCTGATCGACCTTGTATCTTGGCGATAGATGAGTTCCAGCAGATTGGTAATTATCCTGAAAAGAATGTCGAAGCAACTCTTAGGACTTACGTCCAACATTGTCATAATGCTCAGTTTATTTTTGCAGGGAGTCAACGCCACACCATGAGTTCTATGTTTACCAGTGCCGCTCGTCCTTTCTTCCAAAGTGTATCTATTATGCACTTGGGGAGTATTGATATGACGACTTATGATACATTTGCCAAACGACATTTTCAAGAGAACGGACGCATACTCGCTGATGGTGTGACACAAGCAGTTTACAAACAAAGCATGGGGGTTACGTGGTACACACAAAAATTATTTAATACCCTATATGCCTTAACGGATAAAGGAGAAACATGTACAACAGAACTGGTGGATGAGGCGCTAGATTATGTGTTACGCACGCAAGGGTATAGTTATGAAGAAACCCTTTTCCGTTTACCGGAAAAACAAAAAATGGTCTTGATTGCATTGGCACAAAATGGTCCAACAAAGAGTGTTACATCTGGTGCCTTCGTCCGTAAATATGGGTTGTCTTCTGCGAGCACAGTACAATCTGCCATACGAGGGTTGCTTGAAAAAGATTTTGTTACGTACGAGCAAGGAACCTACTATGTCTATGACTTGTTCTTGTGGTATTGGATTAAGAAGCTTGGTTAACCATCTGATTCTCAATTCACCTAAGTCTTGTTCACGACAAAAGTGAAGTAGTTTCAAAAGTTTACTATTATTAAGATTTTTGGGAAATGGTTTGAGCATTTTGGGGGTTCTCATCCTTACCTGACCCTTACCTGATCCTTACCTGAAACATACCTCACCTCAAAATGTACGATTATTAATTTTTTTATCATCCAAAAATGCGCATTTTTACCGAAAGGCGCATTTTTTATTTGCATATATCAATTTTTTTTCGTATCTTTGCACTCGGATTCCACGCTGGAGGGGATTATGTCTCTTTACGGGGTGGGGTTCAGACATATTGATAATTGGCGTCATTTGACGCTTTGTTCTTGGCTGCTTTGAACGTGAGAAATTCAGAACCTAATGTCAAGACGAAGCAACAAAAAGCGCCTACTATGTGTGTAAATTGCACACATATACTGCGTATAATGCAGTGTATTGTATGTATATTATACCACGGCGTAGGTTTAGAGTTGCTCGTTCTACATTAGAGGGCAATCTCACGGCCTAAAGCAGCAGGACGAGTAAACAACTTGAACCTGCGCTTTTTTTGTAGAGAGAGCATAGGTTTATAAAAATTATGTACTATGCTTTTTAACTCTCTTGAGTTTGCTATCTTCTTACCATTGGTATTCTTGCTATATTGGTTTATTTTTGATTATGCAATGAAGCGATGCCCTCGCCAACTCTTTTGGCAAAATCTCTTTGTTGTTATTGCCAGTTACATCTTTTATGGTTGGTGGGATTGGCGTTTTCTAATCCTTATTGCATTTACTTCATTCTGTTCGTGGGGCAGCGGTTTACTTCTTAATAAATCGCCTAAACCTAAACTTTGGCTTACACTCAATATTGTCATTAATCTGTTGATACTCGGTACATTTAAGTACTTCAATTTCTTTGTGGGGAGTTTCTGTGATTTGTTTGGACTGACTAACACTATTGCAATAAACGTGATTTTGCCGGTTGGTATTAGTTTTTATACCTTCCAGGCATTATCATATAGTATCGATGTTTATCGTAAGAAGATTGCCCCGACAAAAGATATGGTTGCCTTCTTCGCCTATGTTAGTTTCTTTCCTCAATTAGTAGCTGGACCTATTGAACGAGCGACTAACTTATTGCCACAATTTGAAAAGAAGCGTGTTTTTGACTATGCAGAAGCCGTTGATGGCATGAGGCGTATTCTGTGGGGATTGTTCAAAAAGATAGTTGTTGCCGACAATTGTGCGACCTATGTAGATCAGGTCTGGAATAATTATACGAATGAGTGTGGTAGTACACTTGCGTTAGCAGCCATCTTATTTGCTTTTCAGATATATGGCGATTTTTCAGGATATTCGGATATAGCGATTGGTTCTGCCAAATTGTTTGGTATTCGTCTGCGAGATAATTTTATTACGCCATATTTCTCTCGCAATGTAGCAGAGTTTTGGAAAAGATGGCATATATCGCTTAATACATGGTTTGTGGATTATGTATATATCCCACTTGGAGGTAGTAGAGAAGGACGGTGGAAGACAATTCGTAATACATTTGTCATCTTCTTGCTGAGTGGTTTGTGGCATGGAGCCAATTGGACTTATGTTATTTGGGGATTGTATCATGCTTTGTTGTTTGTTCCACTTATATTGTTGGGTCGTACAAAAGCATATACAGGTGTTGCCACTTGGAAACAAATCCCACAAATTCTGCTCACCTTTGCCCTCGTTACGCTTGGTTGGATTATCTTTAGAGCACCAAGCATAGGTGATGCATGGGGGTATATTTGTGGAATGATGCAACTTGGAACAATCCATTCTATACACCGTTTCTTTACCCAAGAAGGTTTAACTCCTGCCAATTGGACAATTCTCGCAATGATAGCCATTGAGTGGTATAATCGTGTTCAAAAACATTGCTTTGATGTTCGCGTTATCAAACATGGATGGTTAAGGATAATCGTTTATTATGTACTAATTTTAATTATTTGGCGTTACTCTGCCGGAGAACAAACATTTATTTATTTCCAATTCTAATGAAAAGGTTTATTATTAAAATACTATTGCTTGCATTGCCTATTTCTTTCTATGCAGTAATACAAGAATATGCACTTCGAACTATTCCTAACGATTATGCTTACAAGAATCAGTGGCTAACGGAAAATGCACAAAGTTTGAAAATTCTATCATTAGGATCTTCCCATGGATTCTTTGGAATTCAACCAACTGAATTTTCTCAACTAGCATTTAATGCTGGACATGTAAGTCAATCTTTATTATTTGATGAATTTATTTTTGATAAGTTTTTGCCTCAAATGGAATCCCTTGAATATGTAATTTTGCCAATTAGTTATTTTACTATGCGTGGGAAAGGTTTACAATATGGTGCAGAAAAATGGCGAGTAAAGAATTATACAATCTACTACAATTGTCCGTATTTTAGATGTCAACCACAATTTGCGTTAGAAAGCTATCATTTTGCTCCGAAAAAAACGCTAAAAGCATTATTTACCAAAGTTAACCATCGAGGTTGTGATTCTCTTGGAAGAGGAATTGATTACTCACTTGAATCACGTAGTGATGATTGGCAAACAGCTGGTCCTGTGGCCATGAAACGACATACAAAAGTTAATTATTCTCAAAGTGATGTTGACAAAAATCTGTCTCATATAAATCACATTGTTGAGGTATGTAAGAATAGAGGTATAAAAGTTATATTATTAACAACACCTACATATCATACATATTATGACATTCTTGACAAAGACCAACTAGAACAGATGATTAGTTGCTGTGAATTAATTGCTAGCAATCATGAAAATGTAATATATTTTAATTGGCTTAAACACTCATCTTTTGATGAAAATGATTTTTTTGATGCAGACCATCTTAATGAATTTGGAGCCATAAAACTCACAACCTTATTAAATCAGGAAATCTCCACACAACCTTGTGAGAAAATGAGGAAATAACTCAAATCCTCAAAATCCTCACATGAGGATATCATCTTCCGTGCTTTTCTATTTGCTACTATTGGCATCTATAATGGCTACTTGGCTAATTCCTATTTGGCTAATTGCTTGTGTTTTCCGCGTAATTTCCGCGTAATTACCGCCTGATTGCCGCGTTAGTCTACTAGGATCCCAATCCCCACCTAACCCCCGCCATTGATGTCGAAGTTGGTCATGACCATTTGCCTATCTGCATCTGACTCACCCATTCATCCTTTCACCACTCATCCTCTCATCCACTCGCTCATCCCCTATATAAATCTGTTATCAAATTAGTTAACACACTCTCAACCTATCTCGGTCTTGTTCACAAAAAAGTGAACAACTCCAAAGTTTCCTATTATTAAGATTTTAGTCAATGTTATAGGTGCTTTTGGGGGTCGAGGGTTGGCAAAGGGTTAATCGACCGTTAGTAAACCCTTATTAGACACTTAAAAAGTTTACTATTGTTAAGATTTTGCGAGGCAGAAAACAGTTTGTTCTCTGCCTCGCATCCTATATGCACGTATCGTGCACCGCATATGCAAACTCCCTTCGCCTCAAAATTTCTCCCATCGTCTTTATTGATTTGTGCGCCCCCCTCAGCAGGGTCGCGCACGTACGCGTCTTCCCCTACTGTGGGGGAAGACGTACTGAAAACGTGCGCACGCGACTTGCGTAAGAT